>PCSF01000001.1 GCA_002771315.1 Desulfobacterales bacterium CG23_combo_of_CG06-09_8_20_14_all_52_9
GAAAAGAACAGGCTGCTGGTGAAGATGGTAGCCTATAACGTGAGACATTACTCTCACCTGAAGAGTCTGATGGCGGCCCTTCTTCTCGATCTTCAGCGGGAGAATATACGGCGGCTAGTTTTTTATGGGGTCAGCGAGGAGATGGAGGTTGCTTTCGTCACCCTCAACGAAACCGGAGTTGAGCTGGTGGGGATTGTCGAAGACGAGGATAAACGTCCTGCGAAAAAAGTCTTGGGTCATGAAGTGGGGAGCTTGAACGATCTTTTTCGGTTCAACCCCGATGGGATTCTGATCACATCCTTCGCCGATGGGGAAAGGCGGGTGAGCCGGTTGCAGGAGATCCTGCATGGGCAACAGATTAAGGTCTTCAGGTTGTGATGAAACAATGGAAAACAGGTTCAGGGTGTAGCCGGGATTTCTTCTCAAAGAGGAGCAAACCAGAAAAACGGGAGTTGAAGATGGGAACAGGAAAGAAGATGTTCATAACAGGTGGTGCCGGGTTTATCGGCACGGCTCTTATCAAGAGGTTCATTGATGACTATCGAGTCGTCGTTTACGACAACCTTTCACGTAACTCCCTGAGAGAGACGGGGCTATGGAATCACCCCCACCTCAAAGTGGTTCAGGGGGATGTCCTCGATTTTGACTCACTAAAAGGGAGTATTCCGCCTGATACCGATATGGTCCTCAATATGGCTGCTGTTGCAGGGGTCGATACCGTGATTCAGAATCCGGTAAGGACCATGGAAGTGAATGCGATCGGTACCTACCATCTCATGAAGGCACTTAAGGAACTGAAACTGCTTCCCAATCTCGAGAGGCTGATCAATTTCTCAACGAGTGAGGTGTTTGGCATTAATGCGTTTCGGGTGGACGAAAAGTCGAGCACCAATCTTCAGCCTGTGGGAGAGGCACGATGGACTTATTCAGTAAGCAAACTGGCAGGAGAGCATCTGACGCATGGCTATCATAAGCAGTTTGGTCTTCGGGCCGTCAACGTCCGGCCCTTTAATATTTATGGACCAGGACAAGTGGGTGAGGGGGCAATCCATCACTTTGTAGTGAGGGCGATCAAGAATGAACCATTGATCATTCATGGGGAGGGAGACCAAATCAGGTCATGGTGCTATATTGACGACATGATCGATGGCCTACTCCTATGTTCGGAGAAAAGAGAGGCTATCGGAGAGGTTTTTAATATTGGAAATCCAAAAGGAACGATTACGATTCTATGGCTGGCAGAGAAGGTTATCCAACTTGCCGGCTCTTCTTCACGGATCGTCCATGTAGCCAAGAACTATGTTGATGTGGAACTTCGTATACCCAGCATTGAAAAAGCGAAAGAACTGTTGGGATTTCAGCCAAGAGTAGATCTCAATGAGGGGATTAGGAGAACGATAGAATGGTACAGGGGCAGGATCTAAGTCGTGTGAAGATCAGGCTTTCCAAGCCATACTTCGGCGATAAACAGAACCTTATGACCATGATCAAGGACATTTTAGAACGCGGTTTCCTTGTTCAAGGTAACTATGTGGCCCAATTCGAAAAACGGGTTGCCGAGTATCTTGGGGTGAAGCAAGCCGTTGCAGTTAGCTCGGGCACCGCTGCTTTGCATATTGCTTTGGTGGCTCTTGGTATCGAGCCAGGGGACGAGGTAATCGTTCCTGCCTATACGTTTCCCGCGACAGCCAATGTGGTGGAACTGGTTGGGGGAGAGCCTGTCTTCGTAGACATTGACTTAAACACCTATGATATCCAAGCCGATCACATTACGAAAGTCATCTCACCAAGAACGAAGGCAATCATCCCTGTCCATTTGTTCGGAAATCCTTCAGACATGGACCCGATTATGGAGGTGGCGAGGGCCTGCGGACTAGCCGTGGTTGAAGACGCGGCAGGGGCGCTGGGTTCGGAGTATAAAAGGGAAAAGTGTGGCACGATAGGGACTCTGGGGTGCTTCAGTTTTCATCCTCGAAAGATCATTACAACAGGAGAGGGTGGGATGGTCATCACAAAGGATGACCTCTTGGTTGAAAGCCTGAGAAGGCTTCGGAACCATGGGATGAAGGCCGCCGGCCCTGTTCTTGACCTCGTGACGCCTGGCTTCAACTACCGCCTCAGCGAGACCGGGGCGGCTCTGGGGATGAGCCAAGTGAATGATCTCCAGGACCGAATCAGGGGACGCCAAAAACTGGCGGGATATTACAAGAATCTTCTGGAGCAGATCCCGGAAGTCTCTGTGCAGAGGGCCCCGGCGGACGCGACGGTGGCCTGGCAGGCGTTTGTCGTGCGGCTTCGGGAGAGGGAAAACGGTCCCATCATCAAGCGACTGAAGGAGAAAGGGATCGAAACAACGATTGGAACCTATGCGCTCCACGTTCTGAAATATTATCAGAATAAATACCATTTTCTACCATCGGATTATCCCAACGCGGCGATTCTCTTCACGGAATGCTTGGCCTTGCCGTTTTACAACGGGATGTCCATGGAAATGATCGACGAGATTGTGAAAGCTCTGAAGGAGACCCTCGATGAGAATCAAACCAGTGAAGGAAAATAGGACTCACGGCTCAGGGGAGTTTGACCCGGAGGATTTTCGTCGTTTGGGAAAGAACGTCGTTTTTGAACGGGGGGTCATGGTGTTTCATCCGGAGAACATCGAGATTGGGGAGAACGTCTATATCGGGCATTATACGATCCTGAAAGGATACTATAAGAATAGGATGACCCTTGGCGACCACGCCTGGATTGGGGCTCAATGTTTTCTGCACTCCGCCGGTGGACTGCGGATCGGAAAGGCTGTTGGCATCGGTCCCAAAGTAACGATTCTGACTTCGCAACATCACACGCCTGAGCGATCTCTCCCCGTTTACTTTTCGCCAATAGAATTTTCCGAGGTGACATTGGATGATGGGTGCGATATCGGAACAGGCGCCATTATTCTGCCCGGGACAAAGATAGGGGAAGGAGCCATCATAGGCGCTGGTGCCGTGGTAACAAATTCCGTCCCGGCCTATGAGATCTGGGCGGGTGTGCCAGCTCGAAAAATAGGGGTCAGATGAATCTTTTTAAAGACCCTGTAAATGCCTTTTAAAAGATGGGTGAAGCGACTCCCCGCCCCTGGGACGTCCACTGTTTTCGGTGTGCCGGGTGCGGGTTATCGAAATATAAATGTTTTTTGGCACACTGGAACTCGGTCATCCGACGTGCAGAAGGAAGTGGTCGCTGACGTCTATGCGTGTGTTGCACCTGCCTGTCAATATTGCTTCTTTTGCGTCGCATACGGTTCGGGGACTGCGACAAATTGGAGTGGACGCACGGGGATTAGTCCTTGTGAACACCCCCGTACAGTCTGAAGAGGCACTTCAGGTCATCGTATTAGCTTCTAGACTATGCAAGCATTACGTTATGCGGCAAGGGATCCGGTGGCTTTATCAATACCTTAAGTGGGTGTCCTGGGCGGACGTGATTCATTGGTATTTCGGTGCATTAGCCCTTCCTTGGGGCCTTGACCTTAGATATCTGAAACTTCTTCGTAAGCCCGGGGTTGTGGAGTGGCTAGGATCCGACATCAGGATTCCAGAGATCGCATCAGAGGATAATCCATATTACGCAGCGGCATTCAGTAATGGTTATGAGTATCGATCCGAAAGCCATCAAAAATCTTGGCAACTCCAACAACGCTTTGGAAAAGCTGGATTTGGAAGTGTTGCCTCTGTAGGAATGCTTCCTTACGTCCATAAGGGGTTTTTCCCTCAAACTTACATGATGCCGCAACGTCTCGTGTTGTCCGATTATCTCCCAATCTATCCAGATCCTCACACGACACGGCCTCTTGTGGTTCATTCTTTAACGGCTCCTGTGACAAAAGGGACGTCCGCTGTTCTCATGGCGATTGACCAGTTGAAAAGCCAATATTTATTTGATTTTCAGCTCATCCAAGGAGTGTCCCGGCACGAGGCGCTCCAGATTGTGCAAAAGGCCGACATCTTTCTTGATCAGTTTGTTCTCGGAGGCCACGGTATGGCAGCATTGGAGGCGATGGCCCTCGGCAAACCAGTGGTATGCTACATCAAGCCGTCGATGGCTGAAAAATATCCTCCGGATTGCCCGATTGTGAATGCCAATCAGGACAACCTGAGTGAGGTGCTGGAGTCCCTGTTGAATAAGGGGAGGGTGAGACACGAGATCGGTAGAGAGAGCCGGAGCTACGTTGAAAAATATCACGATGCTACCGTTTTGGCACATAAGCTCGTAGAGATCTATAAGGAAATGATGGTAAGAAAGAATAGGCTGTAATAGATGTTTACCTATATCAAAAAACTTCTGTCAGAGACCCTCATCTATGGACTATCCGGAGTAAGTTCAGGTCTACTGACGATTCTCCTTGTGCCGATTTATACGCGAATTTTTTCCCCGGAGGATTATGGGGTGATGGGTCTGGTGACGACTACCATGGCTTTGCTTTCGATCCTTATTGTTCTATCCTTGGACAATTCTGCCCACCGATGGTATTGGGATACGGAAGATATCAATGATCAAAAAACGACCCTGGCTTCATGGACATGGTGCCAGATCGTGGTCTCACTAATCTTTGCCGGGCTGATTTTTATTCTTAGCCCCTGGATTGGGAGCGCACTGGTTAAGCGAGACGATGCCGGGCTCTACTTACGCTTGGCCGCGATGACCCTTCCTCTCGGGGTCCTTAATATGGTTGTCGCAAACTGGTTGCGCATGCAACGACGCCCTTGGACCACGGTGGCCTTTTCAGTTGGTAACGGCCTCTTCAATTTTCTACTGACAATTATTCTGGTGGTCTTCTTTCATCAGGGCCTGAAGGGGGTTTATGTCGCGCAGGTTGTAACGGTTGCTATTGGTAGCATTGTCGCTGCTGCTCTTTTAGGAGATTGGGTATCCCTTCAGCGGTTTCAGTGGCGGCGTTTGCTGACGATGCTGAAGTACGGGCTTCCAATGATCCCGGCAGGTTTAGCCTACTGGATCGTTAACCTGTCAGGGCGTTACTTTGTTCAGGGTTATTCATCGATTGCAGAAGTAGGGTTGTACCAGGTAGGCAGCACGATTGCTGCAATGGTAGCCCTTGTCACAGGCGCCTTTCAGTTGGCCTGGGGACCTTTTGCCATGTCTATCCACAAACAACCAGATGCTAACAAGGTCTATGCCAACGTCCTTCTCATCTATCTTTGGACAACTTGCCTGATCAGCACCCTGATCTCGCTATTTGCTCCCGAAATACTCTCTTTCTTTACCACCGAATCCTATCACGATGCCAGTGGGGTGGTCAGTCTTCTGTCTTTCAATTACGTGGTGGTCGGGTTGGGCTATATTGCTTCGATTGGACCCGCAATTGCAAGGACAACCAAGCCTTATGGAGTGGCACTGGTCGCCGCAGGAGGGCTGACTGTCATGCTAAACCTGATCCTTGTCCCCCGTTTTGGAAAAGAAGGTTCAGCAGCAGCAACATTGATTGCTCAATCGATTGTCCCGGTCTATGTCTTTTACCGCTCCCAGAAGCTTTATCCTATTCCGTTCCGGTTCGGAGCCGCTCTGGAGATCTTTCTAGGTGCCTTTCTTCTTGCCTCTCTTGGGGGAAGATTCTCTGTGACCAACCATGTGTTAGCGATTGGCATTAAAATTTTATTCATTTCAATCTTCTTTTCAACACTTTTTATGCTGCGTGTCGTAAGCTTTGGACAAGCGCGCGACTTTCTGCTGGACCAGTATCGGGGAATGAAGGAATAATGCATGTGTGGTATTGCCGGGATATACAGCCTTCAGGAGACTGTGGCTCCTCGAATCATTCAAAAGATGATGAATACCTTAGGGCATAGGGGAAAGGATGACGAGGGATATCTGGCTCTGGATTTCGAAGAGGACCAACCGTATCCTTTGACCGGAGGCCGAAGTAAGACAGAAGGGCCAAGCATTGAAGAATTCACCAGACCCGCTCATCTCCTCCTGGGCCATTGCCGCCTTTCGATCATTGATCTCTCATCGGCGGGCCATCAGCCGATGTCCAATGAGGATGGGTCGCTTTGGATCGTGTACAACGGAGAGATTTATAACTACCTTGAAGTCAGAGAAGAATTAAAGACGCTGAGGCACAGCTTCAGATCCGGGACGGATACGGAGGTCATCCTCCATGCCTATGAGGAATGGGGGACTGATTGTCTTACGCATTTTAATGGCATGTGGGTATTTGCTATTGTTGATCTCAGGGAAAAGAGGTTTTTCTGTTCAAGAGATAGGGCAGGGGTTAAGCCTTTTTATTACATCTTTGATGGAGCACAATTCTGTTTTGCATCTGAAATCAAAGCGTTCCTGCAAATCGGCAACTTTTCTATAGAGCCGAATGAACAGATCATTGCCGACTACCTTTTTTCAGGCCTCCTCGATCATACCCACGAAACCTTTTTTAAAAATATTTACCAGTTGAGGCCAGGAGAATATCTCCTATTCGAAGATAAGAAGTTGACCATTCGATCTTACTGGGACATTGAGACCAATGAAATTCATTTTTCCCGAGATGATGATTATGCAGAACGATTCTATGAACTCCTAAAAGATTCTATCAGGTTGAGATTGAGAACTGACGTTCCGATAGGTTCCTGTTTAAGCGGGGGTTTAGATTCTTCCTCAATCGTATGTTTGGCTAATAGACTGATGTTTAATGGACAAAACATTGATCCTAAATTGGTCGGAGAGAGGCAGAAAACATTCTCATCGTGTTTCGAGAATCCTGCCTATGATGAGCGAAAATTCATTGAAATTGTGATCCGTCGGACGGGAGTTGAAAAGAATTATGTTTTCCCCAACCCTGAAGACCTATTTACGGATTTGAAAAGATTAATCTGGCATCAGGATGAACCTTTCGGGTCAACCAGTATTTATGCCCAGTGGAGAGTTATGGGGCTTGCAAAAGAGCGAGGTGTCATTGTTCTTCTGGATGGTCAGGGGGGGGACGAGTTGTTAGCAGGTTATCCACCCTCCTTCTATTTTTTATTTAGCCAATCATTGAAGAGGGCTGAAATTTGGCATCTTATTAAAGAGATCTATCGATTTAGAAAGAATCATCAGCACCTTCCAAACCAATTTGCGATAAAGATACTTGCTGCCATTTTACCAACTTGGATTAAACCTCTGGCTCATAAATGGTTAAAAGGGAGTACTGAATGGGCGGAAGAGGGCTTTCAAGAAAAATATTTCCGTAGATTTCCGAGACCTGTCAAATTCGACAATGATTTAAATAACTACCTTTATCAAATCTTTCGATACACAACACTTCCTGGGCTTCTCCATTATGAGGATCGTAACTCGATGGCATTTTCGATTGAGACACGCTTACCATTTCTTGATTATCGCTTGGTTGAGTATCTGTTTAGCCTTCCCCTTGATCAAAAAATTACAGGGGGAATGACCAAAGTAGTTTTACGAAAAGCCATGAAGGGCATTTTACCTGAAGAAGTTAGAAATAGAGGGGACAAGATGGGATTTGTTACTCCTGAAGATATTTGGTTTAGGACAATTTTGAAAAATCAGATCCACGAAATCATTAGATCAAAAAGTTTTGCTGAACGGGGATATTTTGATGTAAATAAAGTCAAGAAAGCCTTCGACGAACATTGCAAAGGAAAGGTGAACATCAGTTCTACTATCTGGAGATGGGTGAACCTCGAACTCTGGTTGAGAACTTTTTTCGATGGGAGGCGTTGGAAGGAGAAAG
>PCSF01000268.1 GCA_002771315.1 Desulfobacterales bacterium CG23_combo_of_CG06-09_8_20_14_all_52_9
TACACAACTCTTGACAATATCTCGGGGATTTCCGGGCCTGGTCATTGATCGTAGAGGATTTTATGCCTGGTTCGTTTCCAGGATCTTGAATCTGCTTCCCCTTCCCCGATTATTTTTAATCGTCAGGATGATCCTCACCGCCTTGGGTGTTTCCTTTTATTCAAAAGAATCGAATTTTATATGATTATTTGTAATAAAATAATATTTTTTGTAAGAATTTTTCTTGACAACCGGTCGTTCGGTCAATTATGCGATAAGGGAAGGTTGGAGGAGGTGTCATGCTCGAAGAAATGATGAGCACCAAGCAGGTGGCCAAGTATTTGGGGATTCATGAGAAGCAGGTCTATTCCTTAGTCAGGGCAAAGCGGATCCCTTCCACCAGAATCACCGGGAAGTGGGTTTTTCCAAAAAGACTCATTGATGAATGGATCGAGACCCATGCCAAACAGAGGCTTGAAAATGCCAGGGAGAGGAGCGCGCACATGGGCGGGGCCCTGCTCGCATGCGGCAGCAATGACCCGATCCTCGACATGCTTCAGACCACCATGAAAAAAGCCTATCCCGAATTCCTGATCTTGTCGGCGAATACGGGAAGTACCGAAGGATTAAAGGCTTTGAACAGCGGCTTCACGGACCTGGCCTGGTCCCACCTTCTCGATCCCAAGAGCGGGCAGTACAACATTCCGTTCCTCCCCACCTATCTCCCCGATGTAAAGGCGGTAGTTGTGAACCTTTTTCACAGGGAGTTAGGGTTGATCATGGCTCCTGAGAACCCATTCGGCATCAAGGGCTTTGAGGATCTTACAAAAAAGGGGATCCGATTGATCAACCGCCAGAAGGGGTCGGGCACAAGGGTACTATTGGATCATCATCTCAAGCAGGCAAAGATCCCTTCTTCCAAGATCGAGGGATATGACAAAGAGGTCTACACCCACTTCGAGGTCGGCCTTTCCATCCTTTCAAAGGAGGCAAATGCAGGAGTCGCCACCATCGCCATCGCCAAACTCCTGGGCTTGCCTTTTATTCCCATCGCCCACGAGAGCTTTGACATGATCCTCGAACAAAAAACATTTTTCCACAAAGGGATTCAGGCCTTTATTGAGGTTCTGAATTCAAAAGAGTTCCGACAAAAGGTCGAACCCATGGGGGCCTATGATTTCAAAGATTCCGGGAAGATCGTCTATTCCGCCAATTGATGAAAGGAGGTTGTTGATGAGGAATATGAAAAAGTACAGCTATGCGGGCTTCATGTTTTTTTCGATTTTTGTTCTGCTGGTGAATTTGGGGCCGACTGCTGAGGCCCAGGAAAAGACTCTCATCCTGGCCACCACGACCAGCACACAGGACACAGGGCTTTTGGATGTCCTGATTCCTATCTTTGAAAAAAAGACGGGTTTCTTTGTAAAGACCATTGCCGTGGGCTCCGGGCAGGCCATGACCATGGGCCGTAAGGGGGAGGCGGACGTGCTGCTGGTTCATTCTCCTGCTGCAGAGAAGCAGTTCATGGATGACGGGTTCGGAGTGACTCGAAGGCTTGTCATGCACAACGACTTCGTCCTTGCAGGTCCTGATGAAGATCCGGCCAAGATCAAAGGGCTGAAATCCGCAGCAGAGGCCCTCAAGAAAATCGCCTCAGCCCAGGCGCTGTTCATGTCGAGGGGAGACAACTCCGGGACCCATGCAAAAGAAAAGGATGTCTGGAAAGTTTCAGGGGTGAAGTACGAAGGCGAGAAGTGGTATCAACAGACCGGCCTCGGAATGGGGCAGACCCTGAATGTGGCGGCTGAAAAGAAGGGCTACACGCTTACCGATCGCGGGACCTATCTGTCCCTGGCAAAAACCCTGAAGCTGGGCATTCTGGTTGAAGGGGATGCCGTGCTCCTCAACATTTACCATGTCATGGAAGTCAACCAAGCCAAGTGGCCCAAAGTGAACATTGCAGCGGCAAAGGCTTTTGCGGACTTCATGGTCTCCAAGGAAACGCAGGAGATCATCAAGACCTTCGGCGTGGACAAATATGGATCTCCTCTCTTCTTCCCGGATGCGGGCAAGAAGGTGGAAGATCTGGGGAAATAGATGGATCTGATTCTTGAAGGAATCAAGAAGGCTTTCTGGCTTCTGGTCAGTTTTGATCCGGAGGTCTTGGGGATCACCCTGCTTTCCGTCAAGGTTTCAGGGACGGCCACATTGATCAGCCTGTTCATAGGGATATCGGTGGGGGCCACGGTGGCCCTCACCCGTTTCCCGGGCCGCAGACTTGCGGTAAGCCTGATCAACACGGGCATGGCGCTTCCACCTGTGGTAGTTGGCCTCTTCGTCACCATCTTCCTCTGGAGAAACGGACCCCTCGGAGTCCTGGGGATCCTTTACACGCCTCTGGCCATGATCATCGCCCAGGCGGTTATCGCAACGCCCATCGTCACGGGTATCACGTTGGCCGCGGTTCAACAGCTTCCGGGAAAGCTCCGTCTGCAGATTCTGGCTCTCGGCGCCACCCGTCTCCAAATGGTCTGGATTCTGGTCAAGGAGGCCAGACTCTCCCTGCTTGCGGCGGTCATGGCAGGATTCGGAGGGGTAATTTCAGAGGTCGGGGCATCCATTATGGTCGGTGGTAACATTAAAGGGTACTCCCGAGTTCTCACCACTGCTACGGTCATGGAAACGGGCCGGGGTAATTTCGATGTGGCTATCGCTCTCTCCATTATCCTGCTCTTGCTTGCCTATTTGATCAACCTGGTGCTTACTCAGGTGCAACAGCGCGAGAGGCCGCGGTGACCTCTTCGACGCCGGTCTTTGAGGCCAGGGACCTCCAGGTCGTTAAGGGAGGGTCTCTGATCCTTAAAATCGCATCCCTTGCCGTCTCAGAAGGGGAAATTCTTGTCCTCATCGGCCCCAACGGCGCCGGGAAAAGCACCCTTCTTCAAGCCCTGTCCGCCCTCTTAAAGCCCACCCGCGGGCACATCTTTTTCAGAGGCCAAAAAATCGGCACGGATATTCCCCTGCTCGAATATCGCAGAAGGCTTGCCATGATCCTCCAGGAACCTCTTCTCTTTGATACGACGGTATTCAACAACGTTGCGAGCGGCCTGAAAATCCGGGGCATGAGAAGGAATGAAATCGAACCGATTGTGGAAAGGGCTTTGAAGCGCTTCGGAATTGCTCACCTGAAGGATCGTTCTGCGCGAACCCTTTCAGGAGGGGAGGCCCGGAGGGCAAGCCTTGCACGGGCCTTCGCCACGGATCCTGAGATTCTCCTTCTGGATGAGCCCTTTTCAGCCCTTGATCCGATCATGCGGGAGACACTGATCGAGGATCTGGAACATGTCCTTCGGGAGACCGGAATTACCACCATTTTTGTCACCCACGACCGCATGGAAGCTCTTCGGCTTGCCACCCGGCTTGGTGTGATGCATGCCGGAGAGATTCTCCAGACCGGCTCACCGGAAGAGGTCATGAATCACCCTGTGAATGAATTTGTCGCTTCTTTGGTGGCGGTTGAAAACATCCTCAAGGGAAAGGTGATCCGAAGAAACGGCAGGACTTTCTTTGCCTCCGTATCCGGGCAGGAAATCGAAGGGATCGGAGATGTCGGTTTAGGGGAGGAGGTTTCGCTTTGCATCCGACCTGAAAACGTAACTCTCTCGCCCTTTGAGTCAGGGAATCCGACGAGCGCGATAAATACGTTTCCGGGAACGGTCGGGAAAATTACACCCATCGGTTATTACAGAAAAGCTCAACTCAACTGCGGATTCCCTCTGGTGGCCTATGTCACCAACTCTTCTTTCAATGATCTTGCTTTAAATAAAGGGACGAAAGTACTCGCCTCTTTCGACACCACGGCTATTCACGTGATCAGAGAAAGCACCCCGACTGATTCATGATGAATCGGCCGGTTCATTTGCGCCGACATCATTTATTGAAAGGAGGTTTGTGATCCAAAAGACGATTCGGTTTTATGAATCAATCTATCTTTTTGCTTTTTTCCGGCCAGCGTTCCGCTGCCTAACAAGGTAACAATATAAAATATAACCCCTAATACCGCTAGAATCGCCAACAGCTTAAACATGGATTTTCTTCTGTAAATTATCAGAAGAGATATGGCGACAATGAATATAACAGTGATAACGATATGATTCTGAACCAAATAGTCCACTTTTTCCAGCAATTCATCAATTCCCATTTCTCTTCTCCAAAAAGAAAAAGGCCTGTTTTATCCTCATAGAAAATACGGAAGCAAAAAATGTGCCAACTCATAGTACACAATATGTATTATTATTAAATAGTTACATGAATCTATTGGCTTTAACAAACGGAAATTGGTGCGAATTGCATAAAAATGGCCGGAATTGCAACTTTTTCTGTGCAGTTAGACCATATTTACATAGGCAGAATTGGTAGACTTTCAGGGGTATTGTACGTTCCATAAAATCCACTCCATCCGGAGCCATCACCGTTGAATGCGCTGAAAGAAGAAAAAGGCCAGAAGGACCATGCCGTGGCGAATTTCCTTTTTTTCGATGAGATCTTCTATTGCTGAAAGCGGCACCCTGACAATCTCCATATCTTCCCCGGCATCCCACTTTTCAGTTCGGACGCGCCGGACCCCCCGTGCAAGGTAAAAAATCCCCTTGTTGTCGAGGATTGCCGGTTGCGGAAAGGTCTCCCCCATTTCAATGAAGGTCGCCGCGTCGTATCCGGTCTCTTCCAATAGCTCTCGGCGGGCAGCAGTCTCCGGAGACGGATCTTTTGCATCCACAATCCCTCCCGGCAGCTCCAGGAAGATGGATTCCATGCCGTGCCGATATTGGCGCACCATGACGACTTCATTCTCCTGGGTCAAGGGAAGAACCATGACCCAATCGGCACACCGAATCGCATGAACATTCAAAATCTTCCCGGTCCTGGGCGACCGAGCTTTCTTTTCCTCCACATCAAATACTCGTCCCTTATAGACCGTAACCCTCTGAAGGATCTCCCAGTTGTGCAAAATTTTATTTTCGTTCGTCATTCAGGCCGGCTTACGACTTTCCGATGTAAATTTTCCGCTTTATTCTTCCCGAGATTTCTGACCGATATCAGTTCCGCCAAGATGCTTACCGCGATCTCCTCCGGTGTTTGAGCGCCAATCTCCAGGCCGATGGGACAATGCACCCGGGCAAGTATATCATCACTCACCCCTTCCTGCCTCAGGGACGCAAAAATCGTGTCACGCTTGCGGCGGCTTCCGATCATACCGATATATTTCGGATATGTCCTTAGCGCCTCTCTAAGAACCGTCCGATCATGGATATGACCATGGGTGACGATCACGATATAAGAATCCGGTGTGACGGTGATTTTATCGAATACTTCCAAGAACGCATCCACCCGAATCTTATCGGCTGTCGGGAAGCGTTCAACGTTGGCAAAGTCCTTCCGGTCATCGATCACCACCACCCGAAATCCCACCTGTGCTGCCAGGGAACAAACAAATAAAGAGACGTGACCGGCCCCGAAAAGATACAGTGCTTCCGGGGGTGAAACCGGTTCAACGAAAAGAGTCCCGGTGTCGGTTTCAACCAGCCTGGGAGAACCCACCGGAAGGAACGCATGTACCCCGGGTGCATCCAACCCTTCGATTGCGCCGAAAATCGATCGATCTTCCTGAATCAAAATACGGCATGCAGGGTCCTGGGCCGGGATACCCTCATCGACCCGGGTAACGATCACACCCCGCCGGCCCTCTATTGCCATCCGGCCAAGCTCGGAAAAGATTTCCCGCGTTTTGATATTCTCTCCTGAAACAGGCTCCAGGTAAATATCCACCGCACCCCCGCAAAGCATTTCCATCTCCGCGCCATCTTTTCCGTAAAGGGCAAGTTTCATGATCACAGAACGCTGATTTCTCATGACCTCTCTTGCCCTTTCCATGACCAGGTGCTCCATCTGGCCTCCCCCGATGGTCCCCATGATGGATCCGTCCTCCAGGATGAGGCATCGTGTTCCCGTGCTCCGGGGTGTGGATCCCTTTTGTCTGATAATCCGGGCGATAACGCCGCTTTGACCGGATTCCAAAATCCGGTTGACTTCGGAAAAAATGTCCTTCATCGATTTGCCCTGTTTTCTAGATATTGTGGTATTCGTGAATTTCAGGATCAGGCAAAAGCTTCCCGATAAGGATGCGGCGCAATAAGGAGCATTTCATTTCTCTTAGAAAAGCAACGACCTTACGACCGTTCGAGACCACTTCCGACGTATCGGCTTTGTTGAGAAAAGCCACCGCGGCCGCTTCCTTCGGGCATCCTTTCAGGATCCCTTCGGGATGCGCCAAAACCTTTGCCAGTGATGCGGCCGAAATCGGATTTTCCATGGAAAGGCCGGTGATTGATGCAAAGCGTTCAGGCCTGAACACGTTGGACTCATTGAGGGGTTTGCCGATGACATCTATTCCCAAAATTCCAATAACCCATCCGGAGCTTTCAGGGATCACCGGTTCATGGGGAGCCGGTGCTTTCACGGGACGTTGGGCTGCACCGTCCGCCTCCGCGACGATCCATTGAAACGCTCCGGAAGCAGCTATGGAATCGATGACCGAAGGCTGGAAACCGGAAAGCTTCCCTTGTGAGGAAATTTCTCTTGCAACGGCAAAGAGAACTCCTCCACCCACCCCTGCGCCTTGCACTCGATTCAGCACATCTTCAACGTCTGAAGAAATAATGATCTGACGAGCATCATCGGCCCCGGGTACCCGGACCTTTGTGGTCGTGGTGGCCAATACCGAAGCGCCGGAAGCTGCGAGTTCTCTGGCAAGGCAAAACATCAGGGTTGTCTTTCCTCCGGCTCCGACCAGGCTGATCACACCACCGCCGGAAATAGCCATTGCATGGGCAAGGTCCCCCATCAGCTTTCTCTCCCCGTGTTGTAGGCCCGGCAAACAACCTCCAGAACCGATCCCGCAACGGCCCTGGCCTTGTCGGAGAGTGTAAAGCAATATTCTACGCAACCCCTTGGATCGATATCGCCCAGTTTGAGTCCCTTTGTCACTACCGCACCCGGACGAAGCAGTCCCCGGATTACGCCGTCAATGGAAGCTCGGATGATTTCCCCGCCGACCTCGGCCACCGCTTCCCCCTTTTGAACCCGGTCACCGATGGCGCGTTCTGTTCGAAAAGTCCCTTCGATAGGAGCCCTCAGCACTCTTTCTTTCGTAAACCCGCCGATATTTCCAGGAACACCGGTATTCTCTAAAGCGCACCCTTTGGTGAAAATCCTCCCCAGATCATGCCCCCTCTGGGTCTCGATGACGAAATGAACATCGATTGCTGCAGTAAACCCCGGGCCCAGCCCGATGACCAATGGGGCATCGTGAATACGCGTCCCGAGGTTTTCCTTTGCTATAATCGCATCTACAACCCCGTGGGGTCTCAAACAGGTCACACTTTCCCAAGAAGGATCAACAATAACGGGAATCCTGTCGGATGCCCACGCCCTGTAAATATCCGCTGCGTTTTCGGCCAGCACGCCTTCAATCCCTTCTACCGTGTGGCGTTTTTCGTAGACCGCTTCACAAAAGCAAACCTTTCTGCGCACTGCCAGGGGTTTTTCGATCTCCATCATAAAGAGCTTCCGGATACGAGCTGAAAAGAGCCTCCAGGCCACGGCACTGGCCATCTCCCCGGCCCCCTTGATCCCGATGACTAGATCCTCAAGTCCCATATTTTACCCTGCTGTTGCAAAAACATGACAAATTTTTTCTTTGTTTTAGGAGTCACTAAAATTTTGGTAGCGTAGAATTTAGGAGACTTGAGTAAGGGTAATTGCCCTCCAATATGGTATTAATGTT
>PCSF01000109.1:0-4935 GCA_002771315.1 Desulfobacterales bacterium CG23_combo_of_CG06-09_8_20_14_all_52_9
CGTCTTGCTTTTCATGAAAGCCTCTGCCCTGTTTCCGAAATCTTCTCCGTGACCCAAACCACACCGATCAGAACTTAGACTGCAAACCCTTGACCAGCGATCGCAGCGTGGTGTTGTAAGGGGTAGCGACGCCAGCCCGATCCCCGTATTCCACGAATTTGCCGTTGATGAAATCGATCTCGGTCAGCCGTCGATTTTCGATATCCGTCAACATGGACGGCTTATGATCCCCTGCATGCCTCATGTAATCCATGGCGTGGGTGTAGTAGTCCCATCCTAAGGAGATTTCGTTGGCCCGGGCTACCTGGATGCACTCCTTGACCAGCGAATCGACGGTTTCAAAAATAATGGGGTCATTCATGGCCTGGGCCATGGTCAAACCGGTGACGGCGCAGACCGGATTCATGGAAGCGTTCATGATGCTTTTGCGCCAGACCATGGAGACGATCTGGTCCGTGTGCCGTGTTTCCAGCCCTCCGCGGGTCAAGGCCTCGGCGATACCGACAGCCAATTCCCTGGAATCCGGATCGAGTTCCTGGATATAATGGGGCGGATGATGAAACGGCATTTTGACATGGGCCGGGCCCAAGAGACCACACCCGTAATTGACCACCGCGCGCATGGACGCCTTCTTCCCCAGAATCTTTGCGAGTTCAAGTTCCGTGTCGATGCCGTTTTGCCAGCTCACCACAACCATCCCTTCCCGATAAAAATCCTCGATGGCCGAAACAATCAACGGGAGCACATTGGCTTTGACGGTGATAAAAATCGCGTCGGGATTGACATCGGACAATTCGTCAACACTGGTGCATGTGGAGCGAACGCGTTGGGTGAGGTTTTCCGCGCCTTCGATAATGATTCCTCGATCGACTGCCGGGGCCACGAGGTCCGGGATCACGTCGCATAAAACGACATCGTAACCCCCCTTGGCCAGAAATGCCGCCACAATGCATCCAACCGGTCCGGCGCCGATGATCGCAAAGGAACTTGGATCAAACTTCGATTTCTTTTTCATTTCTCATCCTTTCCGACGTAAAGGCCACCGCTTTCCGGAAACGGTATGCGGGCTGTTGTGTCGAATAGAGCAATCAATAAAACCGGACGGGATAATTCAACCTTGATGACTTCATAAAAAGTCCATCTGCTGCGTTGCGCTGCATCTCAAGCTTTTTACTTTGCCATCCCAATTTTGAGTTTTTTTCCGATTTCATCAACCTTCGGCCTCCAGCATCCCGAAAGCCTTGGCATCCAGGACTTGAATCCCTTTTTTCTTTAAGATCTCAATGGCTTTGTCGTTGTCGGTGAAACAAAAAATCATTACGGCTTTCTCAGAGGAAAAACCCGCAAACGCATACATGTAAAGGGTATGGACCTTGGCGTCCAGGAGGAATTTGAGCATTCGGGCCAGGCTGCCGGGTTTGTCTTCGATTTCAGCCGCCACCACCTCGCTGACCTGGGCCGGAAGGTGCTTTTTCATCAAGATGCGACGCGTGGTGGTTACATCCGACACCAGGAGTCGCAGCAACCCAAAACCGCCGCCCGTTTCCACCAGGTTAAGTGCCCTCAAATTGATTCCCGCATCTCCCAAAGCCTTGGTGACCTCATAAAGACGCGCCGGTGAGTTCTCGATGGAAATGGAAACTTGTTTGAGTTTCATAGGCCATCCCCTTTTTTATGGTATCCGATACCGGCAAACGCCCACTGGCATCCCCGTCTTTGAACCCGGCGTGGGCGGCACCTGGAAAACTCTATGCCTGGCGCACTTTCCCTTATTGCAGCCTAAAAAGGCCATGCAATTAAATTTTTCAATAAATCGAATGGGTTAAAAGCTTATAGGCATCCGGGGTTTAATCACATTCTAACTATAATGTGACTACATAACCGATAAGGGGAAGTCAAGTAAAAATCGAAAATAGCGAATCGATTCTTCAGGAACTTTGATGGCTTCGTAAAAAGTCCATCTGCTGCGTTGCGCTGCATCCTTCGTCATTGCGGCGTACCCATAAATACGCCTCATTCCTCAGGATTTGCGCGCCTTGCATCTGAAGCTTTTTACTTTGCCATCCCAATTTTGAGTTTTTACGATTTTAGGAACTTTCTTTTGAACCCAGTGTTTCTTTGATGAAGAAGCTCGCGAGGATTGCGACAACGGCACAGGAAAGAAGAATGGAAAAAGCCCCTCGATACCCTTGAACCGTAAATATCCCATCGACCTTGCCGTACTTTTCCAGGGTGTATCCTAAAATCGGCTGGAACACAGCACCGCCGGCAAAGGGGAAAAGATTGACCAACCCGGTGGCCGTTCCGGCGATTTGCACCGGAAAAAGCTCCTTGTTCGCCGTAAATCCGATCACCACGATGGCGCTGGAAAAGATCCCCAGTGTCAGGCAAATAACGTATAGCCCGGTAAGGGGGATTCGGTCCGGGAAAAACGCCAGGAGCAGCGTAATGACCAGGACCATTGAGCTGGATATCACGAGGACCGGTTTCCGGGCCTTGAAGATAGAACTGGAAACAAAGCTCAGCAATGGGCTTCCAATGATCATTCCCACTGCCAGCATGGAGAGAATATGGCCGGCCTGATCCCTGCTCATCCGGTAAACATGCATGAGGTACGGTCCGCCCCAAAGACCCCCGAAGGAAAAAAAGATGGCACAATCGAAAAAGAACCATACTGCAAGCGGCCAGAAAGCCGGGGTCGTCAAGACCCGCCTGACCCCATCCATGAGGCCGATGACATCCGGCCCTTCAGCCGCTTTTTCGATACTTGAACCACTTTTTCCGGATTCCGGCCGGTCCTGGACAAAACGCCATACCAAAACAGCCAAAAGCAGCGTGAACCCTCCCACCGCGAGGAAGGACATACGCCATCCGATAGCTGCGCTCAACAGCGCCAGGGGGGTGGCTGCCGTCAGGGATCCGATCCCTCCCATGGCCATCAGGATTCCGGTCATGAAGGCGAATTCTTTTTGGGTAAACCATTCGGCCAGGATTTTCATTGCCGGTACGAAGAGCATGGCCACCCCAAAACCCACCAGGGTGCGTCCGATGATGGCCCAGGATGCCGACGGTGCGACACCCAACAGGATAGACCCCAAAAACGCCACGATAAAAAAGACGGTGATGGTTTTTCGCGGCCCCCAGGAATCCGACAAAAGTCCTGCCGGCAACTGCATCACGGCGTATGGGTAAAAATATGCGGCCGCCAAAAAGCCGATCAGCGCACCGCCCGCCTTGAGATCCCGCATCATATCCACCGCCACAATGGCCGGACAGAGACGGTGAAAATAGACCAGGACATATCCGAAGGCGATAATCCAGAAGATGAGCCAACGATACCCTGCAGATTGTCGATTCATATTCCTTCTCCCGTCCTTCTCTGGTTTGCTCCGGATGGTTGACACGAAAGCTTGGTGAAGTCAATAAGATGCAAATCTTTGTCGCCCAGACGTTGTCCCATTAGACGTTTAAGACCCAAAGGCCCCAAATCGCATTCAATGATTGATTTACCTTACCATTACGGTTAAGATTATTAAGTTGGAGCTGTCTCTTCGTCAAATATAAGCCGTAAAGGAAAAATCATACATGGGTACTAAGATTCTTATGAACGTCCTGGATCCGGAAGAATATCGGATTGTCAAAGTCAAGGACGGAAAGCTGGAAGATTTTTACATCGAAAGCACCTCTCGAGAAACCATCCAGGGGAATATTTATAAGGGAGTCGTTTCCCGGATCGTGCCGAGCCTGCAGGCCCTGTTCGTAGATCTCGGCGTCGAAAGACATGGATTCTTGCAAAAACACGAAATCCACAGCGACTATTTTCAGGACATCGATACGGGCAACCGATCCATCGACAATCTCATCAAGCGGGGACAAGAGCTTTTGGTTCAAGTAACCAAGGAGCCCTCCGCACAAAAAGGCGCCCTCCTGACCACTTTTATCTCGCTACCCGGAAGGCATTTAGTTTTGATGCCCGGGAGCAAAACCAGAGGTATTTCAAGGAAAATCGAGGATGATTCCGAGCGCAACCGAATCCGGGATCTTGTCGAAAAGCTCAAAGTCCCCGAAGACTTCGGCTTGATCGTTCGAACCGCCGGCACCGATTGCACCAAAACCGTGCTGAACAAAGATTTGGGATACCTGCTGCGCCTGTGGAAAAACATCAAAACAAGAGGGATCAAGGGCAAGGCGCCATCCCTGCTGTATAAAGAACGCAACCTGGTCTACCGGTCCATCCGGGATTATTTCACCCCGGAAGTCACTGAAATCGTGGTGGACGACGAGACTGCATACAACGAGGTTAGGGATTTCCTTAAAATGGTCTCTCTCCGCCAAGGCGATATCGTCAAATTGCACAAAGGCCCCGAGCCGATCCTGGCCATGGATGACCTGGAAGCCCAGATCGCCTCCGTATTCGAAAGCCGTGTGAACCTGAAATCCGGAGGATCCATCGTCCTCGGCCAGACCGAGGCCCTCGTGGCCATCGACGTCAACTCCGGGAAAGCCACCCAAAAAAAGAGCATCGAACAAACCGCCCTCCAGACCAACCTGGAAGCCGCAGAGGAAATCGGCAGGCAACTCCGGGTTCGAGACCTGGGAGGCCTGATCGTCATCGACTTTATCGACATGCGCGACTCCAAACACAAACTCCAGGTGGAAAGGATGCTCAAAACCCATTTGAAAGCCGATAAAGCCCGAACCAATTTAGGCCGGATATCCAAGTTCGGACTGCTGGAAATGACCCGTCAACGGGTTCGACCGTCCATCGAATTCACGAGCTATGAACCCTGTAAATATTGCCACGGACGCGGAATCACACCTTCAGTGGAAACACTCGCCCTCAGGTTTCTTCGGCAACTCCAATTGGAGAGTCTAAAAGAAAAAAGCACCGGCATTCGAGCACTCCTTCCACCCGATGTGGCGTCCTACCTCCTG
>PCSF01000109.1:4970-7856 GCA_002771315.1 Desulfobacterales bacterium CG23_combo_of_CG06-09_8_20_14_all_52_9
CAGACGAGAATGCGGCATCCACATTGAACCCCAACCCTCCATGGTCCCTGGAGACAGCAAGCTGATCTTCGAATAACCAGCAGTCGGTTGACACCTTCATCCATTTTGGATATCCAAGTCTATATTCCGATAGGTTTCAACCGGACAGAAAGGCTTTGTGATGATTCCGCGATACACCCGAAAGGGCATGGGGGACCTCTGGTCCGACGAGAATAAGTACCGGACCTGGCTCAAGGTGGAGATTTTAGCCTGCGAATCCTTGGCCGGGATGGGAAAAATACCTGAAAAAGCTCTGAAAACCATTAAAGAGAAGGCCGCCTTTTCCGTTTCACGGATTGCAGAAATCGAGGAAAAAACCAAGCATGATGTCATCGCTTTTACCACCAATGTGGCGGAATACATCGGCCCGGAAGCCCGTTACATCCACATGGGATTGACCTCTTCCGACGTTCTGGATACCAGCCTGGCCGTCCTCTTGAGAGAAGCCGGCAAGATTATCCTCCGAGATATGGATGGGCTCCTGGAAGCCATCAAGGATCGAGCGTTCGAACATCAAAACACCGTCATGGTGGGCCGCTCCCACGGGATTCATGCGGAACCGATTACCTTCGGCCTCAAACTGGCGGTGTGGTATGACGAAATGCGCCGCAACCGGAAGCGATTCAAAAACGCACAAGAAAGCATCTCTTACGGCAAAATATCCGGCGCCGTCGGAACATTCGCCAATACATCCCCCGAGATCGAAGCCTATGTCTGCAAGAAGCTCGGGCTGAAGCCGGCCCCTGTATCCACCCAGATCATCCAGCGGGACCGCTGCGCCGAATACTTCACCGCCCTTGCCATCACGGGGGCTTCCATCGAAAAGATGGCCGTGGAAATCCGGCATCTTCAGCGCACGGAAGTTCTCGAAGCCGAAGAACATTTCTCGAAAGGACAGAAAGGCTCTTCGGCCATGCCTCACAAGCGAAATCCGGTGGGTTCGGAGAATCTGACGGGTTTAGCGCGCATCCTTCGAGCCAATGCCCTGGCAGCCATGGAAAACATCTGTCTATGGCATGAACGGGATATCAGCCACTCCTCTGTAGAGCGGATCATCGCACCGGACAGCACCATCCTGATGGACTACATGCTCAACCGCATGACCGGCATCATCCGAAATCTGATGGTCTATCCCAAAAAGATGAAGTCCAACCTCAATCTGCTGAGAGGCTTGATTTTTTCCCAGCAGGTTCTCCTGGCCCTGGTGGAAGCCGGCGCCTCGCGTGAAGAGGCCTATATTGTGGTGCAGGAGAACGCCATGAAGGCATGGCGACAGAAAAAAGACTTCAAGCGTCTGATCCAAAAGGATAAACGGATCACAGGGGTTCTGTCTTTGAAAAAAATCGAGGAATTATTTGACGTGGACTATCATTTAAAGTATATCCCCGCCATTTTTAACCGCGTTTTCGGTGCAAGGAAACCCCGTGGAAAGAAGTAAGCTGCCTGGACACAGAGTGCACGTACGTCCGGCCCTGGCCGTTGCCATAATCTTTTTTCTCGCCATCGGCTGCACCCGGGAAGTTTCCGTCAAACGATTCGTGGGGTGGGAAGAACCTTACGAGGACGGCAACTATCCACAGGCTATCGAGAAATTTACCCGGGAAGCCAGAATCTACAGGGGACTCGAACTCGAATTGCTGGCCAATGCGACTTACAAATCCAGCGACTTCAGGAGAGCCTATCTTCAAGAATATTCTCGGGTCTATAAACTGGATGAGGCGCAGGTACAGGCCGTACGACAAAAGGAAACCGAGGCCGCACAAAAGGTCGACGAGTTCATGATCGCCACCTATGTCCCGGACAAGCAATGGGATGACTTTGACCGGAAAAATCCGTCCTGGAAAATCTATTTGGTTCAGCGCGATGGGAGCCGGATTCAACCGGTAAGCATTCAAAAGAATAAGGTGGATGCTTCGATGAGGCATTTTTTTCCATACATCAATCCATGGAAATCCATGTACACCGTACAGTTCCCAAAGCTTTCAGCCGGGAAGGAAAGCCCATCGATGCGACTGATCGTAACCGGTGTTCGTGGGAATATCGAAATGGAATGGCCATCAGAATCGCCAGGAAATGAGAGCACTAAGCCCGACTGACTGGGCTTTATTTTCGTTTTAAAAACACTTTGAATTCAAGGAGGCATTGATTTTGACCAGTCTAGCGTATGCCATGGGCCAGGGAGGACTAGGGGGCGGACAGGGGTCGGGAGGCGGATTTACGGCATTCATTCCGCTCATTTTGATGTTCGTAATTTTTTACTTTCTCCTGATTCGTCCCCAGCAGAAGAAGAGCAAGGATCATCGGGAAATGATCGGAAGCCTGAAGAAAGGGGACAGGATCATCACTTCAGGGGGTA
This sequence comes from Desulfobacterales bacterium CG23_combo_of_CG06-09_8_20_14_all_52_9, assembly GCA_002771315.1. Taxonomy (GTDB): domain Bacteria; phylum Desulfobacterota; class Desulfobacteria; order Desulfobacterales; family UBA2156. Next base: position 7,366 of record PCSF01000109.1, read on the forward strand.
TCCATGGAATCATCACCGGAGCTGACGAGAACACGCTCACCCTCGAGATCGCCGAAAAAGTTCGGGTCAAATTGAATCGGGGGAATGTGGCGGGGCTGGTGAAGGCTGCAGCGGCCCCCCCGACACCGAAAGAGGAGAATAAAAAATCCGCCTGAAAGGTTCGTTAATCCCCGGAAAACGCACCTTTTCACCATCTTTGTCTTCGTCAGTTTTTCGATGTCAGACGGAAGCAAACTATAACAAAACCCCTTTGGGGGCTTTTCTTATTCAATAGGCGCGCTTCCGGACGAAAGGGAAAAATCATTGTGAAACGCATCTCATGGAAAACGATGGCGACCCTCGGGGTAATGGCCATTGCTGTCGTGTATCTGATCCCCAGCTTCAACCCGAACTGGTGGCCGAAAAAACGCATCAATTTAGGCCTCGATCTCCAAGGAGGCATGCATCTAGTGTTGGAAGTCGATGCCCAAAAAGCCGTGGAAAGCACGATG
>PCSF01000181.1 GCA_002771315.1 Desulfobacterales bacterium CG23_combo_of_CG06-09_8_20_14_all_52_9
TCAATTTTAAGGAGGAATCATTTATGGACTGGGGAATGAAAAATCGGCTGTCGCGGCTCATTCAAAAAGACGGCCACTGCATGTTTTTACCCATCGACCACGGTTACTTTCAGGGGCCCACCCGACGGCTTGAGCGACCCGGGGAAACCATCGCTCCGCTGATCCCCTATGCGGACGGCCTCTTCGTCACCCGTGGAGTCCTCAGGGCCTGTGTGGACCCGGGCAATTGTCCACCGATCATCCTGCGGGTCTCCGGTGGATCCAGCATCATCGGTAAAAATCTCGCCCACGAATCCCTGGTAACATCCATCGAGGATGTCATTCGTCTCAATGTGGCCGCAGTCGGGATGTCCATCTTTGTCGGAACTGACTATGAGTACGATTCCCTGGTGAATCTAGGGACCCTCGTGGATGACTGCGAAAATTACGGAATCCCCGTCATGGCCGTAACCGCCGTGGGAAAAGAGCTGGAAAAACGGGATGCCCGTTATCTTTCCCTATGCTGCCGAATCGCAGCGGAATTCGGGGCGAAAGTCGTCAAGACTTACTGGTGCGAGAACTTTGAAAAGGTCTCAAACGGCTGTCCGGTTCCGGTGGTCATGGCCGGTGGTCCTAAATGTGAAAACGAACTGGAGGTCTTCGAGTTCGTCTACGATGGGATGCAAAAAGGCGCCATCGGCATCAACCTGGGCCGTAACATCTGGCAGCATCCCCATCCCGTTGCGGTCATGCGAGCACTGAGGGCCATCATCCACGAAGGCGCTACGGTGATGGGGGCTAAGGATGTCTACGAGCAGGAAAAAGGGGAATAGCACCGGATGCGCCCGCGCTTCCAAGATTCCGCCGTTCATCAACTCGCAGCCGAACTGATCGGACACCCCAGGGAACTTGCACCCCTGATCCACGCCTCCCGGTTGATCGGAAGCGATCCCGGGCTTGTCCTGCACGGCGGCGGAAATACCTCTGCCAAGGCATTACGGGACAATATCTTCGGGAAAAAAGAAAATATCCTCTATGTCAAGGGAAGCGGCATCGACATGGCCGCCATCGGACCGGAAGGCTTTTCCGTGCTGCTTCTGGATCCGGTGCGGCGGCTGCGGGAAATTCCCAACCCTCCGGATGAAGTCATCGAGAATCACCTGGCGATCCAGCGTGTCATCGCAAGCGGTCCGAATCCTTCGGTGGAAACGCTCCTGCATGCGTTTTTGCCGCATCGCTTCGTTTTCCACTGTCATGCCGATGCCGTATTGATCCTGACCCTTCAAAAACGCGCAAAGGCGCTGATCTGCTCGGTCCTGGGAGAAGGGGTAGCTGTTTTGCCCTATGTCCACCCGGGTCTTCCTTTGGCACGCGCAGCCGTGGAAGCCTACGAGAAAAATCCGGAAATCGATGCCATCATCGTCCTGCACCACGGCATCTTCGTGTTTGCGGAAGATGCCGGGCACGCCTACCATCGGATGCTGGCTTTAGTTAAAAAGGCGGAATTTTTCATACAAGAGGCCCTGAAAAAATCGTCACGCACCTCAAGGGCAACCCAAACCGCTTTTCCCCCAAAACCGGGGCGTGAAACCTCAAGGGTCGCCCAGATCATCCGGGGGATTTGTGCCGGCAGGACTCAGGGCGGCGCGTTTTTGCGGCGCCTGGTCGTTTCCCGGCAAAAC
>PCSF01000174.1 GCA_002771315.1 Desulfobacterales bacterium CG23_combo_of_CG06-09_8_20_14_all_52_9
AGAAAATGGGTTGACAACCTCAAGCCCTTGTGCTACAAGGGCTTATCACAAGAAAGGAGAGGTGTCAACCCATGCAAAAATGTACCACGAACGAACTGAACTTTGCAACCGTAAACAGGAAAAAAGTTGTAGCCGTGTTTGACGCCCCGAATGTGACTTCGGATGCCGGGGCACTGGTGTTGCGAGAGATGGACCGGCATCTGGGCCTGATCGAGCGTTTGAGCCGGGCGCTGAACGATCCGCGTCGCAAAACGCATATTGATCATGAGCAGGTCGATATGCTGCGCCAGAGGATTTTTCAGATTGCTTGCGGCTATCCGGATGCCAACGATAGTGACAGTTTGAAGAGCGATCCGGCTTTTAAGGTGGCGGTGGGACGGGACCCGTTGGCGGATGAAGACTTGGCCAGTCAGCCGACGATCAGCCGCTTGGAAAACACGGTGTCGGTACGGGACTTGTTGCGGATTGGATATGCGCTGATTGATCAGTTTATTGCTTCGTATGCGAAACCACCGGAGGCGATTGTGCTGGATATGGATCCGACGGCGGATACGGTTTATGGGCATCAACAACTGGCGTTGTTTAATGCATTCGAGGATGAGTATTGTTTCATGCCTTTCCACGTGTATGAAGGGCAAACCGGCAAGCTGATCACGACGGTGTTGCGGCCGGGCAAAACGCCGACGGCGGCGGACATTATCAGCGTGTTGAAACGGCTGGTGCGGCGATTGCGTAAGGCGTGGCCGGAGGTGCGGATCATCCTGCGGGCCGACAGCCACCATACGAAACCGGAAGTGATGGACTGGATGGAAGCCCATGGCGTGGATTACATCACCGGTTTGTCGCCCAATGCCAAACTGGCGGCATTGTTTGCGGAAACGATACGCGATGCTGAGGTTCGCTATGGCCGCTGGGGCGGGAGCATCCGGCGCTACGCAACGGCGCCGTACGCCGCCGCCACGTGGAGTCAAGCACGGCGCGTCATCTTGCGCGCACAAGTGACCGAGAAGGGAACGGATGTTCGGTATATTGTCACAAGCTTTGAGGACTCGGAACCCAAATATCTGTATGAGACAGCGTATTGCGGACGGGGAAGAATGGAATTGATGATTAAGGATCACAAAGTGGCATTGGCCTCGGACCGCACGAGCTGTCATCGGAAAGAGGCCAATCAATTCCGGCTGTTTTTGCATTCGGCCGCCTATGTGCTGTTGCAGGCTATCCGGACGCAATGGTTGCAAGGAACGTCTCTGGCCACCGCCCAGTTTGACACGATCCGGCTGGCCTTGTTGAAGCTGGGGGCAAGGGTGGAAGTTCGTACGCGGGTCTTGCGGTTTCATTTGCCGGCCAGTTGCCCCTATCAAGAGATTTTTGGCCGGTTGATGCAACAAGCAGCGGTAGAGTCCGGTTAAGAGCAGACTGTGGCGGTCCTCCTCGCCCTGAAAATAAGGGGGAAAGGGGGAAGTGTCTTTTGAAACGGCATTTTCTGGGTCCGCCATGTTCGGCACGACCAATGAAACCGGTAAATGCGTAATATTTTTAGTGTCCAACACGAAAAGACCTTGAAATAAAAGTTGATGAATAGATCA
>PCSF01000105.1:0-7866 GCA_002771315.1 Desulfobacterales bacterium CG23_combo_of_CG06-09_8_20_14_all_52_9
GATGAAATAAGGTGTCAAAAGCCTCATAAATCCGGCCAGTACTATCAGATCAAAGGAGAAAGGCGTCATGCAATTAAAAAGTTCGGCCTCTACAATGACCCTGCAGGCGAAGAACCCCTCGACTTTCTTTTGCGGTGTTTTCGGGGAAAAGAGCACTTGTTTTCTCAGGATATCTTCTAAATCCCAGTCCGATGGAAGGGAGAAACGATCGGGATGTTTTGGGTAGCTTTTCAGGATGCGGTCATAGTCAACGGTGAAAGCAGGGATTCCCATTTTCTGCGCGCGTTTGAGTCCATAGGCCCCGTGGTTATCCGATACCACAAAGACTACCTCACCCGGGATCGCTCCGCGTACACATGCGTCGATAATGGCCTGCAGGTTGGTTCCGCTGCCGGAAACCAGTGCACCGATTTTCAGCGTCTTTTTCATGTGTTCCATATCCTGGTATTTTTCACCGTTTTTCATTTCGGCCGAACACCTACCAAAGATGCGATGGCCGCTCCGCCTTTTTCCCGTTTTTCTATGTAGTATAGAATTTGCAAGGGAAGAAATGAATGCAGCAATTCGTTGGATCTCAGAAGATGATCTCTACAAGAAATTTTTTTCGATTTTTTCCCCTTTTCTTCCAGATAGGTTTCGAAAATAAGGATGCCTCCCGGGGCAAGCCCTTCCAGGATGTAAGGAAAGAGTCTCCGGTTTAAATGGCGGATGTTGATGATGAGATCGAATTTTTCTTGGGGGATATCATAGTCGTCCAAATCCGCGCAGATCAGGTTCAATCCTTCAGATCGCCTCGGTATGGAATGCAGTCCGATATCTGAAATGTCCACCGCATCCACCGTAAAACCTTTCCCAACGAGGAAAAGGGCGTTTCTGCCGTTTCCACAGGCCAGATCGAGCGCCCTTCCCTTTTTTGCCATACGGAAAAACCTTTTGACGACATTGGAGGGCTCTAAAGGATGAGATTCATCCTGGTATTTTTGATTCCATCGGACCCGATCGGCTTTCATTTTCAAATTAACCCTGTTGTTGCAAAAGCTGAGAATGTCCCAGATCCAAGGCGTCCAAGGGCGAAGCCGTAGTATTTTACGGTAAGCCCTTGGCAACGGCAGAGGATTCGGAGGCGGCATCCACAAATCCGAAATGAAGGGACAGCAGCTGCCTCGTTGTTTCACTGAGCCGAAGCCGGGAAAGATCTTCCCGTGAGGCCCAACACGCATCCCGCGCGTCGTCTCCGGGCCTCAGATCTCCTTCAAGGAAATCAGCCAGAAGGTCGACGATCACATAGTGGAAACGGACACGGCCGAATATATCGCGCTCCATGCTATCAAAGACATGAATGGGATCTTTCGCTTCGATAAGGATTCCAGTCTCCTCGAGAATCTCCCTCCGGGCCGCTTCCTGAAGCGATTCCCCTAGATGCATTCGTCCGCCGGGAATGGCCCATACCCCTTCTCCCGGCGGTTTTCCCCGTTGCACCAACAGCACCCGGTCTTCGTGAAACACCACCGCCCCCACGGCGATACGCGGGTGATTCGGATAGGCTCCGGAAAAATCGAGTCGGGGCGAAAAATCTTTCATGTCTTCTTTATATCAATCTTTCCTATGATTAACAATCCATTGGAATTGATTGGGAGAAAGGAGATCGAAGGAGGTGAACGAGAACCCCGTTATTCTGGTAACCGGTGCTTCCCGGGGGAGGCGCGTCTGGATCTTCCGGACCAAGGTGGGGGCGAAAGATTTTTCGCCCCGACTCGTATCACGCTCGGTGAAACGCTTGAGGGGATGGGGATCCATAAACCAAGGCAATCCGTCGGTTCCGGGTCCTTGGGTCAATTTGCAGCCGCAATCCCATCGAGGCTGTTTGATAGAAAATTCTAAACCGAAAACGGAAAACCAGACCACGGATATAAAATTGACAGACGCATGTATTGCGGGTACTGAAGGCGTTTATCGAATCAAACGACTTTTCAAACCGGAGCCAATCGGATGAAACGCCGCTGGAATTCCGGAAGGAGCATCGATTGAATAAAGAAGAAAAACGGATTATTGGTTTGACCACGGCCTCCCATTCCCTGGTTCATCTTTTTGAGGGAGTCCTTCCGCCGCTGATCCCCATGCTCATGACGGAGTTTTATACCGATTATTTCCACTTGGGCCTCGTCGTGACCGTATTTTCTTACGCTTTCGGGATCGGCTCTCTGCCGTCCGGATATCTGGCGGATCAAATCGGCCCCCGAAGGCTGATTACTCTGTATCTCTTCGGAGCGGGCGTCCTAGCGATAGGGGTATGGCCCATCGGCTCCCTTATGAGTTATGGCGTGCTCATGGGGGGGATTGGTTTTTTCTGCAGCACCTATCATCCGGCATCCAATACCCTCATCTCGCTGTCAATAAAAGAAAAAGGGAAAGCTTTCGGCATCCATGGGATCGCCGGAAGTTTGGGGGTTGCCTCGGTCCCCTTGCTTTCCGCCTGGATCGGAACCGTCCTGGGTTGGAGGGCACCCCATGTTCTCTACGGATTTATCGGTATTCTCACGGGATTCTATTCTCTCACCATCCCCAGGCGAACGGCGATAAAGGAAATAGCTGACAAAAACTTAGGCACAAAAAAATCCCCTTCTATTTCCTATCTGAATCTGGTCATTTTTTTCCTTTCCGCCATGGCCCTCGGATTGACATATAAAGGAATCATGACCTTTCTTCCGGCCTATATGGGAGAAAGCATTCATATCGGAGGACTCAAAGTCGGAAAGGTGGCCTTGGGCGGGACCGTGGCTACCATCGCTCTTATGTCAGGGGCCTTGGGTCAATACTTTGCCGGCCGTGGTGTGGACCGTATCCAGGCCGAACGGCTCTATCTCGGAGCGATCCTAATCGGAACGGTATTTGTTTTCCTGATGGCGATTTCAAGGAATTGGATCCTTGTCCTTTCCGCGGTGATGTATGCCTTTTTTTATTTTTCCACACAGCCCATCCAGAATTACCTTCTATCCACCTATTTGCCCCGTCACCGACACGGTCTGGGGTATGGGATCCACTTTTTTGTCACTTTTGGGATCGGATCCACAGCAGCGGCGGTGTCCGGTTACCTTGCGGATCACTTCGGGCTGCACGTGGTCTTTCATGCCATGGGTATTTGTTTCCTGTTCTCTGCGGCCATGGCCACCACGCTCCTGGTTCGGGTGAACCGGAAGCCGGGCTAAACCCTGGTCCCAAAGATCCGGACGCGCCTGCCGCCGTGAAGGACCGGTATTCCAGAATCAAAGATCAGCCCGGCATATCGGATCCACTCCTGATTTAAGCACAGCAGGGTGACCTTCCATCCGGGACACTTTGCCCTCAGGGTCTTTCCCAGCTGGGCATAGAGGTTTCTCAAATCGTTTCGTTGACCGATCCGGATCCCGAAAGGGGGATTGGAAACCACCCAGCCTGGGTCTTTCGGCGCTTCGATGGCGGATATGGGCCGTTCTGAAAACCGGATGAAATCCAACATACCGCAGCGTTCGGCATTTTCCCGGGCCACACGGACAGCACCCTTGTCCCGATCCGAGGCCAGTATCATCGGCGGCGGCCCTATAGGATGTTTTTCTAAAGATTTAAGGAGGAATTGGATTTTTTGGGGATCAAAGCCGGGCCAGTTCATGAATGAAAAGCGCCGAAAATGACCGGGCGCAATCCCCCGGGACCATAGGGCCGCTTCTATAGGAAGGGTTCCGGAGCCGCAGAACGGATCCATGAGGGGGGCGGTCTTATCCCATCGGGAAGCAAAGAGCATGCCGCAGGCAAGCGTCTCCCTTAGAGGCGCCTTGGCGGTGGCTAAGCGGTACCCTCTTCGATGCAGCAAGGGCCCGGAAGCGTCAACACTGATGGTGCATGTGTCATGCACCAGTCGGATGAGTATCAGCTGTAGGCCGTCTTTGGTCGCCCCTTCGTTCCATTTTGTCCTGGGAATCGGAAAGCCCAGACGATCCTGGATGGCCGCAGCCACATGTTCCGCCACAGCTTCTCCGTGATACAGACGGGATTTGTGGCAGGTGACCCGGAAGGCCGCGGAATGACCTCTTGAAAAATAGCCTTCCCAGGGAAGCTGCGCGGCTTTTCGCCTTAACTCCGGAAAGGCGGCGGCACGGAACGAGGGCATGCGGACCAGGATGCGACTGGCGCACCGAAGCGCAAGGTTTGCCCGGTAGATATCCTCCAGGGTTCCCGAAAAGGGGATGCCGCCGCTTTCTTCAAGATCGGATTGTTCCGAGGTTGGTGTTTCAAGGGATTCCGGTTCAATTAGGCGGATCAGCCCAAGCGTTTCCAATTCTCCCAAGACAAAAGGCTCCAATCCGGGAGTGCATGCAGCAAAGAGCAATTCTTTGACCAATGGGGGCATCCTGCCTCAGTGGAAAACGGCCGGATCGGGATGAGAAAAAGGATCTTTTCTAGTAAAATCAGGGAAGTAAATATCGGAACTCTCCAGACACTGGATAAAAAGTGTTTCAAACCCCAGTTCCCGGGCCGATTCCAGGGCTTGTTGGTATTCTAAATCGGTAATGGGTCGGTTAAGAACCGGATGCCTGATGGCCCGATGGCAGGGCCGATACTGTGCCATCAAGCTGAGCGGGATCTGGGTGGATATCCGGCTTAATGCCTCAAGAACCCGGGCTGTTTCAAATGCATGATTTGGCAGGACCAGATGCCGTACCAGAAGCCCTTTTTGGGCGATTCCATACGGCCCGATATCGAGGGGACCTGCCTGGTGATAAATCTGTTCCACTGCTGACCGGTTGACGGCCACATATCCTGGGGCCATAGAAAAAGCCTTTGCGGACGCTTCGGACCCGTACTTCATGTCCGGGAGATAAATGTCTACAATGCCGCTCAAAAGGTCCACCACATCTGAAGTCAGGTATCCGTGTGTGTTGTAAACAATGGGGATCCGAAGCCCTCTGGGAATGGCTATTGCCAGAGCCTGAAAAATGAACGGTAGGTGGGGTGTGGGGGACACGAGATCCAGGTTATGGCAACCCTTGGCCTGCAATTCCAAGAAAAGCTCGGCTATATCTTTGGTGTTGATTTCCTCCCCCAAGTTTTCCTGGCTGATCTGATGGTTTTGGCAATATACGCAGTGCAAAGCGCACCCGCTGAAAAAAACGGCTCCGGCGCCGAACCGCCCGGTCAACGGCGGCTCTTCCCCGAAGTGCGGCAGCACCCGCGCCACACGGGGTCGATTTCCCTGGCCGCAAAAGCCCGTCTCCCCGTCTGTCCGGATAGCGTTACATTGCCGGGGACACAATCGGCAGGGCGAAAAGCGGTCAATGACCCCTTCGAGGGCCCTTAAAAACGAACCTGATTTCCAGGAAGCCAAGTATGCGGGATTCATTAAAAGATCCTTTAAAACCTTTTTGAAAGGGTTTGATACCAACTCCATATCATGGATACGCTTTTTTAAAAAGATTAATGGGTTTTCAAAAAAGGTAGAAAAGGGATGTATGGGGTCATTTTGGGTCTTGATCTCACCCTTTGCCCGTGTTATCTGGCTAACATTGAAATCAAGTCGAGGCATTCTAAAGGCATGCGGAATGCCTATTAATGATAACCGCTTAAATGGAGGTGATCGAATGGCCGATGCGTACATCAATGTTTTTCTGAATGATGAACGGATTCAAAAGATTCAGGGATTGGGATTATCTGACCGGATCAAGGAGATCAGCGGCAAGAAGGCGATCCAGGTAGAGATGACCAAAAAGGACCAGAAAAAACTGGAAAAGGGGTACCCGGGGCTGAAATTTGACGCAACCCAGGCCTGTGTGTTGCCGGAAAAAGCCGAGGGAGTGCTCTGGAAGATCATCACGGACATGAAAAGCGTGGATGTCATGAAATTTGCCATCACCAAGCTTTATAATCCGCTGGCCGGCAGGGACATCTTCGGGCGGGGCACCGGGCAACACTGAGGGGTCATTTTTAATTTTGCTCAATCGATTCACTTAGACTTTTCGGTAACGGCCCCGCAAGGAGGAAACTGTTGCGGGGCCCAAGCCTCATTAACACTATCGCATACCTGATTTCCACTTGACGGGGATTATTTCCATGAAGTGGAAATTGTTGAAAGCGACGGGGATGCGGCCGTAAAGCTCAAGGATCCAGCCTTCAAGAGTGGGATCCAGGCGGTTTTGCGGAGCATCTTTACTGTTGCGGTGAATCAGTCTACCGACCCTTCCCTGCCGGGATCGCCCGGATATCCTCCTGACCTTACGGTAACATAAGCCCATAAGCTGGGCACTTTTGCGCAAACGATATCGCCCCCTGCTTTACCTGCTCCAAGATACGCACACGGTGAATCTCCTTTTGTGTCAAATCGATTCTCCCTTTTAGGATCTGTTCCTCCCTGAGGGAGCATTGTCGCATGATAGTTGAAGGGGACATTTTCACTTGGCTAACACACGGTGATGAATGCATATTGACAAGACAGGGTCTGTTTTTTATAATAAAAAATTGATAAATTTTTGGAAAGGATGAATGGATATGGCTCAAGGTGTGATGGAAGTCAGTGATACCAGTTTTGAAAAAGAGGTTCTGCAAGCCGACCAACCCGTGCTGGTGGACTTTTGGGCTCCCTGGTGCGGTCCGTGCCGGGCTATTTCACCCATCGTGGAGGAATTGTCCGGCGCTTTCGGTAATCGGGTCAAGTTTGCCAAGTGCAACGTGGATGACAATCCGGCGACTCCTGGAAAGTATGGGATTCGGGCCATTCCCACCCTTATTTTTTTCAAAGGGGGGAATGTCGTGGAACAAGTGACAGGGATGGTTGCCAAGTCCAAGCTAGAAGATACCATCAATAAGGTGCTTGCCTGATTCAATCTTGTGTCAACAGTCGGTTTCAATCGGATTTTCGGCGGTAGGCTTTCAAGGCTCGCCGCCGAGGTTTAAGAAGGGTGTGACGATTGGAAATGAAACGTTTGCTCATTTTGATATTTGTTTTCTTTTTCGTATCCGGATGCTCCTATTTTCAGTCCAAGGAGGAAAAAACCGCCCCGGAATTGGCTAGCGAGGGGATGGATGCGTTTTCAAGCGGAAATTATAAAAAAAGCATCGAACTTTTCGATAAACTCAAGAGTTGGTACCCGTTTTCCAAGTACGCAATTCTGGCCGAGTTAAAAAAGGCGGACGCCCATTATGAGCTGGAAGAATATGAAGAGGCCGTATTTACGTACGAAGAGTTTGAGGCCCTCCATCCACAAAATGAAGCGGTTCCATATGTGATCTATCAGATTGGCAGGTGCTACTTCGATCAACTAGAAACCATCGACCGGGATCAAACCCCGGCAAAAAAAGCCCTGGAAACATTTGAACGACTCACCCGACAATTTCCTGAAGATCCGTATGCCCAAAAAGCTCGGACTCATATCAAGAAATGCCACGAGAGCATGGCAGAGCATGAATTTTACATCGGCCTTTTTTATTTCAAGTCCCAACACTACGAGGCCGCCAAACAGCGCTTTATGAACATCTTGATCCAGCATCCCGATGTGGGGGTGCACCGACAGGCCATCGATTACGTTGAGCGCTGTGATGCGGTCATGGCCAAAAGGTGATTTTTTTGCAGCCGGTTATAACCGAGATTGCATTCGGCCGGTGCCTTTCCGTGTAAAAATTCCTTTACTTTCAATATTGAATCGGTCATAAAAAAACTTTCTAGATATAGAATCTATTGAGAAATCCATAGGAGAGATAAGATGTCACGGATTTGTGAAATATGCGGAAAACGACCCATGGTGGGAAGCAATGTCAGCCATGCGCACAACGTCACCAAGCGGAGATTCAACCCCAACCTCCAAAGAGTTCGAACCATCAAAAACGGTGAGGTGAGGCGCA
>PCSF01000105.1:7886-13001 GCA_002771315.1 Desulfobacterales bacterium CG23_combo_of_CG06-09_8_20_14_all_52_9
AAAGTCGCCTAATGATCGATGCGGGTGACTTCCTGAACGTTCTTAATCTTTCGAATATCTGCAATAACCCGTTCCAGGTGCGTGGTACTATCCACGGTGATGGTAAAGAAACTGGTTACCGTTGCATCGTCTTTGGTCTCGGTTTTGGCACTTAAAATATTTGCGGCGTTCTTGCTGATGTTGGCGGCAAGATCGGCTAGAAGACCCACACGGTCCAAAGACCGTACCCGGATTTTAACCGGAAATGTTTCGGTGATTTCCGGATTCCACTCGACATCGATCTGGCGTTCCGGGTTCATCTTGAGGGCGTTGATGCAGTTGGTGCGGTGGACCGCGACTCCGTATCCTCTCGTGATATAACCGGTGATGGTATCCCCTCTCACCGGGTGGCAGCACTTTGCGAACCGAACCAGGATATCATCGACGCCTCTGACGATTACGCCCCCTTTGGGTTTCTTTCTATCTCCTTTCTCGATGGCCTTGGTCAATATCGAGTCTTCTTCCGCCTCAGGTTTGGGGAGGAATTTCCGGATTACCTGAAGCGGGGTGATCTTTCCGTATCCCACGTTGGCGATCAGATCCTCCAGGGACTTGAATCCGAATTCCGCCGCCACCGTTTCCATGACCGGCGACTTGCTTTGCTCGGCGAAATTGAGACGGAATTTCCGAAAAACCTTTTCACACATTTCCCGGCCTAAAGAAAGACTGCGCTCCTTCTCCTGCGCCTTGATCCATTGCCGGATTTTCGTCTTGGCTTTGACGGTCTTGGCGTAATTGAGCCAATCCTTGCTGGGGTAATGACCCTTGGTGGTGATAATCTCGACGATGTTCCCGGTTTCCAGCTCATGTTTCAGGGGGACCATCCGGCCGTTCACTTTGGCGCCAGTGCACTGGTTTCCTACCTCGGAGTGGATCACATAGGCAAAATCGATGGGCGTGGCGCCTTTGGGCAGGGATTTGATTTGCCCCCTTGGTGTGAAGACATAAATCTCGTCGGGGAAGAGGTCGATGCGGACATTTTCCAAAAATTCATCCGGATCCCTGATATTTTCCTGGTTTTCGACAAGATTTTGTATCCACGAGAAGCGCTTGAGGATTTTTTCGTCGATTTTTTCCCCTTCCTTGTAACTCCAGTGAGCGGCAATTCCGGATTTAGCCACCTTGTCCATTTCCCAAGTCCGGATCTGAATTTCCACCCGCTCACCATAGGGGCCGATGACGGTGGTGTGAAGAGACTGGTACATATTGGGCTTGGGGACGGCAATGTAATCCTTGAATTTCGTGGCGATGGGTTTCCACAAGGAGTGCAGGATTCCGAGAGCTTCATAACACTGGGGGATGGTGGAAAGGATGATCCTGAAAGCGATGACATCGTAGATTTCTTCGAAGGAGAGGCTCTGGCTGACCATTTTCTGATAGATGCTGTAGATATGCTTGTACCTTCCCAGGATCTCACATTTCAGGTTAGATTCTTCCATCTTTTTTTTAAGAAGCGTCTTGACCATTTCGATGTATTTTTCAGACTCCCGGCGCCCTTTATTAAGACGGCTTTGAATCTTGGAGTATTCGCCGTAATTGACGTTCATGAAGGCGATGTCCTCCAATTCCTTCTTAATCCAGTAGATCCCGAGGCGTCCGGATATGGGGGAGTAGATATCGAGGGTCTCCTGGGCGATTTCCTTTCGCTTATGGATTTTGTGGTATTGGAGGGTCCGCATGTTATGCAAGCGGTCGGCCAGTTTGATCAGGATCACCCGGATATCGTCGGCCATGGCTAAAATCATCTTGCGGATGCTTTCCGCCTGTCTGGCCTGCGCACTGCTGAAGGGGAGGATACTGAGCTTGGTCACGCCGGATACGATTTGGGCCACCTCTTTTCCGAACATGGCCTCCAGATCTTTCGGGGTGACCTGGGTCTCTTCCGCGTCCTCGATCACGTCATGAAGGAGACCGGCCGCAATGCTGACGCTGTCAAGATTCATGTCCGCCAGGATCCCCGCAACTTCCAGGGGATGGGTCAGGTAAGGTTCGCCGGATAGGCGCACCTGGCCTTGATGCACCCGGGCGGAATAGATGTAGGCCCGGTTGATGATGTCGATATCGGCATCGGGATTGACTTTAAGGGCCTTATCGATGATGTCGTTGATCCGAATCATATGGACCGGAAATCTATGGCGTTATTTAAAGGACAAAGTTTACCGGATCCGGTCAGTAGGCCTTGGCAAAGACGACCCGTTCGTTGCTGGGTTTCCCGCAGCCGATGCACGAACCGTTCTGAGGTGCGTTTTCGAAGGGAACGCATCGAATAGTCACACCCAAATCTTCCTTGATTTTGGATTCACAATCCTGAGAACCGCACCAATGGGAAAGAGCGAACCCACCGTGTATCTCCGGCTGATCAGCGTTTTTCGGTGTGAAAAACGCATAAAAACCGTCTCGATCATCCAGGGTGATGGTGTGGGCGTTACGGTAGCTCAGGGCCCGTTCAAAAAGATTCTTCTGGATTTCATCGAGCAGCTGGGTGATGCTCCCCACAAAGGCCTCCCGCTTGATGGAAAATTTATCGCTGCTCTTCTTGTCGCGTCTTCCCAAGTAGACGGCATTTTGGGCGATATCCCTGGGCCCGATTTCGACCCTCAAGGGGATCCCCTTTTTGATCCATATCCAATTCCGAACCCCCCCGGTCTCCCGATCGTCGATTACGACGCGAAGCGGAGCATCGTGGTAGCGGATGCCTCTGAGTTCCTTTGCAAGGCTCTCGGCATAAATCATGACATCGGTTTTTTCTTCGAGAGACCGATAAATAGGGAGCAGCACCGCGTGGGCCGAAGCCACCCGGGGCGGAAGGATGATCCCGTCGTCATCCCCGTGCGTCATGATGAGGCCGCCGATCATCCGGGTAGACGATCCCCAGGATGTTGTCCATGCGAATTCTTCTTTCTCGTCGGTGTTCTGGAACTTGATTCCGGATGCTTTTGCAAAATTTTGTCCTAAAAAGTGGGAGGTCCCGGCCTGCAAAGCCTTCCGATCCTGCATGATCGATTCGATGGAAAAGGTGTCCACTGCACCGGGAAACCGTTCCGAGGCTGTCTTGCGGCCTTTGATCACCGGCATGGCCAGGTATTCTTCAGCCAGCCGGGCGTAGATATCGAGCATTAAAAGGGCCCTCTCTACGGCTTCTTCCGGCGCGGCGTGAACGGTATGTCCTTCCTGCCATAAGAATTCACTGGTCCTTAAAAAGATGCGGGGTCTCAGCTCCCAGCGAACCACGTTGGCCCACTGGTTGATGAGGATGGGAAGATCGCGATAACTGGAAACCCATCGTGAAAAAGAATCTCCGATGATCGTCTCCGATGTGGGCCGGATTACCAGGGGTTCCTGCAACAGACCTGCAGGAACTAAGCCTCCGTCCGGTGCTTTTTCCAGGCGATGATGGGTTACCACGGCGCATTCCTTAGCAAACCCTTCCACGTGCTCGGCCTCTTTTTTTAAAAAGGACAGGGGGATAAACAGGGGGAAATAGGCATTTTGGACTCCGGTGGCCTTGAACATGGCATCCAGGGCATCTACGATGTTTTCCCACAAGGCGTATCCCCAGGGTTTGATGACCATGCACCCCCGAACGGCCGATCTTTCGGCAAGGTCGGAGGCCTTGATCACCTGTTGGTACCACTCCGAATAATCTTCTTCTCGAGTGGGGGAAATCGCCGTCTCTCCACGCTTTGTCATGCTGTATTATCCTCTCTTCCCCTTTCAAACCGCCGGACCTCTTCCAGCAAGATCGTGACCAGATGTTCTTTCGGAATTTTCTTGATCACTTTTCCTTTTCTGAAGAGCACACCTGTGCCCTTGCCACCGGCTATGCCGATGTCGGCTTCCCGGGCTTCTCCAGGGCCGTTGACGACGCATCCCATGATGGCCAGCTTGACAGGAACGGAACTCCGGATCAGGGCCTTTTCCACTTGCTCGACGATGTGCAACAGGTCGATGTCACAGCGACCGCAGGTGGGACAGGAGATGATTTCAGGCCCATGTCGCCTAAGATTCAAGGCCTTTAAAATCTCATAACCCACCCGCACTTCTTCCACCGGATCCCGGGTTAAAGAGACTCGAAGGGTATCGCCGATGCCCTCGGCCAAGAGCATCCCGATGCCGATGGCCGATTTAACAATTCCAGGATACAGAGAGCCCGCTTCCGTGATGCCGACATGAAGCGGCAGGTCGCTCTTGGCAGAAAGGAGGCGATACGCAGCAATGGTTCTGGGCACATCGGAGGCTTTCAAGGAGACCTTCATGTTCTCAAAGTCAAACTCTTTGAACATCTGGATGTGCCGTAGGGCACTTTCTACCATCCCTTCCGGGGTGACTCCCTGGTATTTCCGGATGATGTCCTTTTCGAGGGATCCCGAATTGATGCCGATACGGATAGGAGTTCCCCTGTCTTTTGCGCATTCGACGACGGACTTGACTTTCTTTTTACCCCCGATATTTCCGGGATTGATTCGCAACCCGTCGGCTCCGGCTTCGGCAGCGGCCAGCGCGAGCCGGAAATCGAAATGGATATCCGCAATCAGGGGGATCGTAATTTTTTTCTTAATGGCGGTAATGGCTTTTGCCGCATCCATGTCGGGCACGGCTACACGGACGATTTCACATCCTGCTTTTTCCAGGCGCCGGATCTGGGATACGGTGGCTCGGATGTTCTGGGTAGGCGTGTTGGTCATGGATTGCACCGAAATCGGCGCATTCCCACCGATTTTTACATGACCCACCGAGATCTGTCGGGTCGGTCTCCGGAGAATTTCAAATGCCATGAATCTACCAGAGGCTTTTTCTGCGGTTAACAGTGAGGTTACGGCTAAAAAGCTTTTTTCTTTCAAGTTATTCATAGTGCACTTTGGCTAGAAAAACAACATGCAAATCCGGCGAATAGGCCCAACACCCTTTTTCTTGAACACAAAGATCGGATCTGATAAAAATTGAGTATCCCTGTTTTGGTAATAGGGAATCCTTGACGGTTATAAATTTGATGAAATCGTAAAAACTCAAAATTGGGATGGCAAAGTAAAAAGCTTCAGATGCAAGGCGCGCAAATCCTGAGGAATGAGGCGTACT
>PCSF01000105.1:13016-20084 GCA_002771315.1 Desulfobacterales bacterium CG23_combo_of_CG06-09_8_20_14_all_52_9
CGGCAAATCCCCATGAAAGAGAGATAATGCAACGGCTGAAGCGAAAAAACTTAAAAAAAGTTTCCGGCACTGAAAAAGCGCGGATGTCAAATCAAGATGTCGAATGGAGGGAAAAATGCAGGCCGAAAAGAAATCCGATTTCAGCAAAAAACACCCAAAAGAAGCTGTCCCAGATGCCACGATTCGGGCTGAAATCGAAAAACGCCTCAAAGGAAAAGACAAACTGCCGTGCGCTGTGGCATTTGCGATCGCAAAGGATATCAGGCGGCTGCCCAAAGAGGTGGGAAACACAGCCGATCTGCTCGGCATCCATTTGTCAAAATGCCAGCTGGGACTTTTCGGCTACTTGCCCGAAAAGAAGATCGTCGCTCCGGCGGGACATGTCGATGGGGCCCTCCGAGAGGCCATTTTAGGTGCTTTGAGAGACGGAAGGCTTCCTTGCGAGGCGGCCTGGAGCATCGCCGAGGCCTTGGAGATCTCTAAGATGACAGTCAGTGCCGCGTGTGATACTATGAAGATCAAGATCACCGCATGCCAACTCGGAGCGTTTTAAAGACTCGATAGAATATCCCTATCATTAAAGACCCGGTGAGGAAAAAGGGTAGGGTGATGGGGGGGGGTTTTCCAATATTTTTTTGGCACCGTTTTTTTCGCCATGTAAAACCGAAACCCCTGCACGTCCGCTTCAGCGCATCCTTTCGTTTTGTAGGATCGAAATGCGCTATCGGATTGCGGCGAAGGGGTTGGTGCGTTTCTCGATACCGATGGTCGTTTCCGGCCCGTGCCCGCAAAGGACCCGCACGGTGTCCGGGAGCTGAAACAGCTTTTTTCGGATGCTGGAAATAAGCGTGTCGTAATCCCCCCCCGGAAGATCGGTCCGGCCGATGGATCCGGCAAATAGGGTATCACCCACAAAGACGACGCCGTCCGTGGAAAGGGAAATTCCGCCGGGTGTGTGGCCGGGTGTGTGGATGACCTCCAGGATCACCTCCCCGAAGGCGATGGTATCCCCCTCATTTACAGTCCGGTCAGGAGCGGGTGAATCATCGGAGGAAAGACCCAAGTACGCGGCGCTTGCGGAAATATGTCTCAACATGGGGGCATCGAGGGGATGGATGAGAATTTCGGCCCCGGTGGCGTCTTTGAGCTTCTTATTACCGCCGACGTGATCGAAATGGCCATGGGTGTTGATAATATTTTTCAAGGTCAGTCTGGACCGAGCCAGGGTAAGCAGAATCCTGTCTGTCTCATCCCCGGGATCGATGACTGCGGCTATCTTTGTCTTTTGGCACCCGACAATGAAACAATTAGCCATGAGGGGACCCAACGCCAGTTTGTGAATGATCAATTCCCCGCCCTTTTGGGTAGTGTGTGCTTTCATCCGTTGTTGTCTTGATCCCCCTGTTTTTTAATGAGTTTCATATGTATGGTGTCCAGGATTCCGTTGATGAAGGCGCCGGACTCCTCGGTGCCATATTTTTTCCCCACGTCGATGGCCTCGTTCATTGCCACTTTAGGGGGAATATCGTTACGGTACTTGAGTTCATAAACCGCAATCCGCATGACATTTCGGTCGACGCAGGACATCCGGCTCAATTTCCAGTTGTCTGAGGCCGATTCGATCAAGGCGTCGATTTCGGGCATGGTCTGCATCACCCCTTTGACCAGATCCAGGAAAAAGGCGCTTGCGTGTTCAGGAGGGGGAAAATGATCCAGGTAGCGCTTCAGTGCTTCTTCGTTCACACCATGGGCCATGTCCATGAAGAATAAGGCTTGCATGGCGAGTTCCCTGGATCGGCGGCGGCTCCCCATGGGTTATTTCCGGTCCAACTCCTCCATCAGATCGGCCATTTCTATAGCAGTGATGGCAGCGCTCCACCCTTTGTTCCCGGCCTTGGTCCCGGCCCGCTCGATGGCCTGTTCGATGGTATCGGTAGTGAGGACGCCGAAGATCACCGGAACCCCGCACTCCAGACCCACCATGGCGATCCCCTTGGAGACCTCTGCGCTGACATAATCGAAATGGGGGGTGGCACCTCGAATGACCGCTCCCAGGCAAATCACCGCGTGATGGCTCCTTTTCTCGGCCAATTTTTTAGCTGCCAGCGGGATTTCAAAGGATCCCGGAACCTTGACGATTTCAAGATCCTCTTCCCGGGCGCCGCAACGGATCAGCGCATCGAGGGCCCCTGACAGGAGTTTTTCCGTGATGAAGTCGTTGAAGCGGCTGACCACCAATGCGAACCGCTTCCCCTGAGCATTCAGTTTCCCTTCTACTATTTTCGGCATGTGCGCCCCCCTTTTATGGGTTTTTTCATCAGACAGAATATCGAAAGAACCCTTTTTGGAATCACGGATTGGCGTCGATATTGAGCAGATGTCCCATCTTCAGTTCCTTGCATTTCAGGTAGCAACGGTTATATTCGTTGGGTTCAACAGCGATGGGAACCTGTTCCACAACGCTCATCCCATAACCTTCCAGGCCCACGATTTTCTTGGGATTGTTGGTCAGAAGCCGCATCTTTCGGACGCCGAGATTGGCTAGGATTTGGGCACCAATCCCGTAGTTTCTCAAATCCGGCTTGAATCCCAGTGCCTGGTTGGCTTCCACCGTGTCGAGTCCCTGGTCCTGGAGAGCATAGGCCTTCAGCTTGTTGACAAGGCCGATCCCCCGACCTTCCTGCCGGATGTATAGTAAAACGCCTTTTCCCTCCTTGTCCATCATCTTCATAGCCTGGTGGAGCTGTTCTCCGCAATCACAGCGAAGGGAACCGAAGATGTCTCCGGTCAGACATTCGGAATGAACACGGACCAGAATCGGATCGTTCGGATCGATCTCCCCTTTGATCATAGCAATGTGCAGCAGGTCGTCGATTTTGTTTTCAAAGACGATGGCCTTGAAGGTGCCGGCGATGGAGGTGGGGATAACGGTTTCCGCAGCCCGGGATACGAATGATTCGGTCCGCATCCGATACTCGATGAGGTCGGCGATGGTACAAATACCGATATCGCGCTGCTTGCTGAATTCCACGAGGGCGGGCATCCTGGCCATCGTCCCGTCTTCGTCCATGATTTCGCAAATCACTCCGGAATGCTTAAGCCCGGCCAGGCGGGCAAGATCCACGGATCCTTCTGTTTGACCGGCCCGGACCATGACGCCGCCGTTTCTTGCCCTCAGGGGGAAGATGTGCCCCGGCCGGACCAGGTCGCCGGGTTTGGCGTTATCTGCAGTGGCGGTGAGGATGGTGGTGGCGCGATCGAATGCGGAGATCCCGGTGGTCACGCCGCACCGAGCTTCAATGGAAACGGTGAATCCGGTCTGAAACCGCGAAGTGTTGTTGTTGACCATGGGAGGAAGATCAAGGGAATCAATCTTTTTCTCCGTCATGGAAAGACAAATCAACCCCCTGGCGTATTTGGCCATGAAATTGATGGCTTCAGGGGTCACTTTTTCGGCGGCCATGGTGAGATCCCCTTCGTTTTCCCGGTCTTCGTCATCGACTAAGATCACCATTTTGCCTTGTCGAATCTCTTCAATGGCCTTTTCAATGGAAATTTTCGGCATCGGATCTTTTAACTCCTTGTTTGATCTGAATAATTAAAGGAAAAGCCTTTTAAAGGAAGCCGGTCTTTTCCAGATAAGCACGGTCTAGAAGTGAACCCTCTCCGGCCCGTTTTCCGGATGATAATTTTTGCCGGGACAAGAAATGGGCGATATACTTTCCGATCATGTCCGCTTCGATGTTAACGGGATCCTTTGGTTTTTTAGTCCCTACGGTAGTCATTTGCGCCGTATGAGGAATGATGCTGACCTCGAAGGCATCCGGATGGCATTCATTGAGGGTGAGGCTCACCCCGTCCACTGCCACGGATCCTTTCGGAACCATGAATTCAAGGATATGCTCGGGCGCTTGGATGATCACCCGAAAAGCATTTGCCGTGCGGGTCCTTTCCCGGATCCGTCCGACGCCATCGATATGGCCTGAGACCAGGTGCCCGCCGACCCGGTCGGAAAATCGCATGGCGCGCTCGATGTTGACCCGATCTCCGATCCGGGCTTTTCCGAACGTCGTTTTTTCTAAGGTTTCCGGCGATACATCTGCGGCGAAGCGGTTTCCGGAAAAAGTCACTGCCGTCAGACAGACACCATTGACCGCAATGCTGTCCCCGATTCGGGTTTCGGTTAAGGGGAGTTCGACAGCAAAGACAAATCGCCGGCCCTGTTCTGCAGCCTGAATCGCTGCAATGGTCCCCTGTCCTTCGATGATTCCGGTAAACATGATTTTGTCGTTTCGGATCGCGGACTATTTTCCGCCTTTTTTTTGGGAGGTTATGTACCCTTCGATCATGATATCATCTTTAAATCGTCGCAGGCGGATCCGCTCCATCGGTATACTTGCAGCCATCCATTCAGGGCCCGGCCCCCGGCAGATGGGGTATCCGTCGTCTCCCCCCAGGATCTTTGGTGCGAAGAAAAAGGCAATTTTATCCACCACGCCTGACAAAAAGGCGGATCCCAGCGTGCGGCTTCCGCCTTCGATGAGCAGGCTAGTGATACCCAGGGCGCCCAAACGATCCATGAGCATGTAAAGGTCGATCCGGTCGTCTCGGGTCGGAGTTGCAATGATCTTGACCCCGGATGTTTCGATCCGGTTTTTCTTGGCGACGACATCGGGGGCGTTTTGATAGGCTTCACCGATAATAATGAATGTATCAGAGTCGGTATTGCGCTGCAATACCTTTGCTTCCTCGGGAAGGCAAAGCCGGGTGTCCAGGATGATTCTGATCGGATGGGAAACTTTTTTCCCGGGAATCCGGGTGATCAATTGAGGGTCATCCCGCTTAATCGTACCGACACCGACCAGAATGGCATCTACGGCATGTCGCATCTGATGGACATGGGCTCTGGAGCGTTCCCCGGTGACCCAACGGGAGTCGCCGGTCCGGGTAGCGATCCATCCATCCAGCGTGGCCGCGCATTTGGCAATGACAAAGGGCCGCTTCGTCAAGACGTACTTCACATAAGCTTCGTTGAGGGTTCCGGCTTCGGTCTCGAGGATTCCCAGGGTAGTCATAACACCTTTTTCATGGAGAAAATCGATACCGCCGCCGGCCACATTCGGATTGGGGTCTTTCATGGCGGCCACGACGCGCCGGATTCCGGCTTTAAGGATAGCCCGGGTGCACGGGGGTGTCCGGCCGAAATGGTTGCACGGCTCCAGAGTTACGAAAAGGGTCGCCCCCTTGGAAAACGGTCCCGCATCCTGGATGGCCTCGACCTCGGCATGGGGCCCGCCCGCCTTTCGATGGAACCCTTTTCCCACGACCTTCTCATCTTTTACCACGACGGCTCCTACCATGGGGTTGGGGGAGGTGAACCCCATCCCTTTCCGTGCAAGGGTGAGGGCCATTTTCATAAAGAATCGATCATCCATGGGTATTTTGGGGAACTTGAGATGAGACTATTGCTTATTTAAGAGGGTTTTGAGTTCATCGAAAAAGTCGTTAACATCCTTGAATTCCCGGTAGACTGAGGCAAACCGGACGTAGGCTACGTCATCGATGGTGTGAAGCTTGGCCATTATTTTTTCACCCACAACATGGGAAGAGATTTCCTTTTCTCCGATCTCCCTTAAATCCCGTTCCAGGTCGTCAACAAACGATTCGATTTCGTTGGTACTGATGTTTCGCTTCTCGCAGGCTTTCTTCATTCCGGAAAGGACTTTTCCCCGCGAAAAAACCTCCCGGCGCCCGTCTTTCTTGATGATCGTCAAGGGGATCTCCTCGACGTGTTCGTACGTGGTGAACCGCCTGCCGCAAGCGATGCATTCCCGTCTCCGCCGTATGACTTCACCGTCTTTGCCGAGTCTGGAATCGATCACCTTGTTGTCGAGTTCGGAGCAGAATGGACATTTCATGCTTGGCTTCCTTGTTTAGGATTTTCCAGATGGATGACAGCGACTCCCCCCTCCTCGAACATCTGAGTGGACATGTGGTCCGCATAACCGGATTTATAGTAGATCTTTCGGATGCCGGCATTGATGAGCATCTTGGCACAGATGGCACAGGGTAAATTGGTGCAAAACAGGTCGGCACCCTTGATGGAGACGCCGTGAAGAGCTGCCTGGATGATGGCATTTTGCTCCGCATGGATCCCCCGGCAAAGCTCGTGCCTTTCGCCGGAAGCAAGCCCCATCTGTTCCCGAATGCATCCTGTTTCCAGGCAATGCCGGATTCCCGAGGGGGCGCCGTTATATCCGGTAGTTAGAATCCGCTTATCCTTGACGATGATTGCTCCCACGGACCGTCTGAGGCAAGTGGAGCGCCTGGCCACCAGGGTTGCGATATCCATGAAATAGGTTTCCCAAGAAGGGCGGCCGTCGCTGTTTTCCATTCAGTTGGGCTCTCCCGGGTATAATTCCGGATAAATGGGAAACGCCCTGCAAAGATCCAGAGACTTTTTTCGGATCTCTTGAATCGTCTTGTCGTCTCCCGGTTTTTTCAAGACCCGAACGATCAGATCCGCGATATGGGCCATCTCAGATAGGCCCATTCCCCGAGTGGTTACCACCGGGGTGCCGATGCGGATCCCGCTGGTGACCGCCGGCCCGGCAGGATCGAAGGGAATGGCGTTTTTGTTGGTGGTGATCCCCGCCCTCTCCAGCATTTCCTGGGCCGTCTTGCCGGTGAGGTTCAGGCTTCTCAGATCGAGCAGCAGCATATGGTTGTCTGTTCCTCCGGACACCAAATCCACCCCTTCACCCAGAAGGCCGGAAGCCAGGGCTTTGGCATTTTCGACGACCCGTCGTTGATAAGCCTTGAATGTGTCCCCGAGGGCTTCCTTGAATGCCAAAGCCTTGGCGGCGATGACATGCATGAGGGGTCCGCCTTGAATCCCGGGAAAGATCTCCCGGTCGAATTTTTCTTTGTGTATCGCACGGGAAAGGATCAGTCCGCCCCGTGGACCTCGGAGGGTTTTATGCGTGGTAGAAGTGACCGCATCAGCCGTTTGAATAGGGGATGGATGTAGCCCGGCTGCCACCAGGCCGGCGATGTGGGCCATATCCA
>PCSF01000153.1:0-1396 GCA_002771315.1 Desulfobacterales bacterium CG23_combo_of_CG06-09_8_20_14_all_52_9
CAATGATTTACCCGGTTGAATCCTGCGAAGCAGGGCCGCAAAGCGGCATTCAACCGGGCAGGGGATGCAGTGCAACGCAGCAGATGGACTTTTTATGAAGCCATCAGATTTCACATACGACCGTAACCTTCAAGAAACCAGATAATGGGGAAACCACGATGAAAAAACTGCCGGCAATCACTTTGGTTCTTGTTTTTTGCCTTGGAGTCGTTTCCTGCGCGGGAAATCGGGAAGCCCGCAGACGACAGTCCGCGGCCACCCGCAACCTCGGGGAATCCTACATGATGCAGGGAAAGCACACGGCCGCCCTGACCGAGTTCATCAAGGCCGAAGAACTCAATCCCGAAGACCCCTATCTCCAGTATGATATGGGGTTGGTCTACATGGCCAAGGAAAAGCTCGAACTCGCAGAAGCGCACTTCAAGAAGGCCATCGTCCTCAAATCCGGCTATTCGGCGGCCAAGAACAGCCTCGGCGTGGTCCATCTGATGCGCCAGGATTGGGATGCCGCCATTGTCCTCTTCAAGGAAGTCCTCGAAGACGACCTGTATGCCACACCCCAGATCCCCCTTTCCAACCTGGGGCGTGCCTATTACAACCGGAAATCCTATGCCGAAGCGGAGAAATACTACATAGAGGCCTTGAAGAAAGACCCGGAATACATCATCGCCTGGAGGGGCCTGGGGCTGACCCATCGGGCCGTGGGGCAAAATATCAAGGCCGTGGAGGCTTTTGAGAAGACGGTCAAGTTAGCCCCGGAGGCTGCGGAGCTGCACCTGGAGCTGGGAGACGCTTACAGTGCCGTAAAGGATTTCAAAAAGGCCCGTGCGGCATATGAAAAGGTGAT
This sequence comes from Desulfobacterales bacterium CG23_combo_of_CG06-09_8_20_14_all_52_9, assembly GCA_002771315.1. GTDB lineage: Bacteria > Desulfobacterota > Desulfobacteria > Desulfobacterales > UBA2156. The sequence goes on from PCSF01000153.1 coordinate 848, forward strand.
GGAACTGGATCCGGCAGGAGAAAGCGGGGCCGCGGCCAAGAAAGCGGCGGCAGGTTTGAAATAAAAGGAAGAAGGCCTGTTTGAACAAAAGTGGAGGGTGCGTCAAAAGCCGTTTTGCTCGCTCCGCGACCCTTTTCGGGAGATGCTCAGGGCTTCGCTGAATCTCAAGAACTCGCCCCGCCAGGGCGGGGCTCAGACAGCTTGAGATTCTTAACGCGATAGCCCCGCGCCTCTCTTTATCCGAAAAGGCTCGAATCTCGCTCGCAAAAGACTTTTACAACTCCATTGAATATTCAAAACAAGAGCGCCGGCAGATCCCGATGTTTTTAGAATCTGCCGGCGCTCGTTTTTAAGGCCGTGTGTGAAATGCTTTCGGGATGATGACCCGCGTAGTTATCAGGGAGTTACCGTTATAGAGATTTGAGCCGAGGCTTCACCCGAAGATGCCCGAATGCGGTAAACCCCTGGGTCGCATTGGGCGGTCCAATCCACGGATGCTTCACCAGCCGGGTCGGTCTGGGCAGAAACACTCAATTCGCCGTTGGAGAA
>PCSF01000153.1:1415-1580 GCA_002771315.1 Desulfobacterales bacterium CG23_combo_of_CG06-09_8_20_14_all_52_9
AATAAGACTTGCGTTCCGGGGATCACCGGATCGCCGTTGTAGTCGGTGACCGTGGCGGTGATGGTCGCATCCGCTCCTTCCGCGACGGTGGCTGGTGCTGTCAATACGAGCGACACCCCGGTGCCGCCGACGTACACCGTGACCTGGGCGGTGACTCCGTTGGAG
>PCSF01000304.1:82-7385 GCA_002771315.1 Desulfobacterales bacterium CG23_combo_of_CG06-09_8_20_14_all_52_9
ACAGGATATTTTATCAATCGGCACATTGCCCTGAGCCAGAATGAAGCGCTGCCCGGAATCGATCCTCTTTTCCCCTTCGGCGGTGGCAAGGATCATGGCGCCCCCTTCGATCACCCCGATTTCAGCCGTCTCCTCGGTCACCGAGACATACCCTTTCAGCAGGGCATTGTCCGCTGAGGCATTGAGCAGGACTTGCTGGATCCCAACGGCGCCCCTGGGCGTCGCCAGGGTCATGGGGCGCGGCATAGCGGTGATGCCGAAATAGACCTGACCCTCACGGACAAGAAGCTGCCTGCCGGATTCCGGGGTATTGACCATCATCTCGCTTTTGTCGGTGGCCACCAGATAGAGGGAATCCATCTTGACCCCGCATTTGCCTTCGGTCTTGAGGATCTTTCCTTCCGGCAAGGGGGATTCGGCAGTCAGTACGCCGACCTTTACTTGACCCTCATACACCGCGACCTTTCCGTTGGGGATGATGCGCGCACTCCCCATGGCGGCGGCAAAGCCGGAACCGGCAAACAAAACCGCACATAAAATGGAAACGGCCTGGAAAAAACGTTTATTTCTGCTTAAATATTTCATTGAGTCCCCCCATTTTCCCTAGTGCTGCTGTAAATATAAAGAGAATTAATAGGTATTTAGCAATGGGCATCTAATAGATAAATAAGTTAAAAAAAAATGTCAAGGATTTTTTTAAGCTTTTCCCCGAATGCGCACCAGGATTTCCATGCTTTTTTGTTCCATCCGCCTGGCTTTCTCCGGATCGGTTTCGTGGTCAAAGCCTAAGAGATGCAGGATGCCATGGACCAGGAGTTCCATGAAACGGGTTTCTAAGGATATCCCGGCCTGTTCGGCCTCTCTTTCGGCAGTATCCATGGAGATCACTACATCTCCTAAAAGTTCGGGGGCGATATCGGCAAAGGGACCTTCGCGCATGGGAAAGGCGATGACATTGGTGGACCCGGGTCGGTTCAGATAGGCTTGATTCAGGGCGGCGATCCCGACATCGTCGAGGATGACGACGGAGAGTTCCCCGTCAGGGGAGCCCAAGGCGTCTAAGGCGGCCTGTGCCGCCGTTTTTATCCGGGCCCTGGGGATTGCCGACCTCGTGCAGCGGTTGTCGATCAGGACTGCCATCTCTTTCTTTTCCGTTTGTACCCGACGGGCTTTCCGGATACTCCACCCGGTGATGATGGATGCCGGTGAGGATTTTGTTGAAGCTTTTGGCGATGCTGTGCAGGTCGCGGAGGGTGAGCTCACAATTATCGAGTTGCCCGTCGGAAAAGACCTTGTTGATCAGGTTCTGGACCAATCCCTGGATCCGGGACGGGGTGGGGTTCTGTAAAGTTCGCGACGCCGCTTCCACCACATCGGCCAGCATGACCAGCCCGGCTTCCCGGGTCTGGGGTTTTGGGCACGGGTACCGGAAATCGTTGATCTTGACGGCGTCTTCTCCCTTTTGCTGTTTGGATTTTTCGTAAAAATAGCTGATGATGCTGGTTCCGTGGTGCTGCAGGATGGTGTCGATGATGGCCTGTCCCAACTTGTTCTGCCGAGCCAGCTCCACACCGGCCTTGACGTGAGAGATCAGGATCAGGCTCGACATGGAAGGTGCCAGCTTGTCATGCCGGTTCTTTCCATCGATCTGGTTTTCTATGAAATAGAGGGGCTGTTTAAGCTTGCCGATGTCGTGGTAGTAGCCGCACACCTTGGCCAGAAGCGGGTTGGCGCCGATATCGACGGCAGCGGCTTCCACCAGAGATCCTACGATGACCGAATGGTGGTAAGTCCCCGGCGCTTCGATCATCAATCGCCTGAGGAGGGGCTGATCGAAGTTGGCCAGCTCCAGCAAAGTGATGTCCGTGGTATACCCGAAAGCGAGTTCGATTAAGGGGGCGATTCCGGTGGTGATTATCCCGGCCACGAGTCCGGCCTGGAAGGCAAATCCCCAATCCCATAAAGTGTGGACCCCCGTAAAGGTTCCCAGGTAGATATCGATGGCTGTAACGAGGAGGATGTTGAGAAGTCCCAATTTCAAGCCGGCCTTAATAAAGACCTTCCGTTCCCGGCAGTATCGGATCCAGTGGGCGCCCAGGACGGAGCTCAAAAAATAATAGATGAAGAGATCGATGCGGTTCTGGAGCATGACGGCCACCGAGACGGAAAGGACCATGGCGAAAGGGAAGGCGACTTCCATGCCCAGAAATAGACATACCGCCATGGACCCGGCCGCCAGGGGCATGCCGAAGTAAAGGGTCGTGTGGGACAGATCAAAGGGGTTGTTTTTAGTGAAGGAGTCGATGAGGGAAGCGGAGACCTTGGCGATGAAGAGAAAGAGAACGAGCATGGCGGCGGTAAAAAGCAGGTTCCGGTTCAGGTAACGCTGGAAATCTTCCCGGGAGGATATGATAGGGAAATAAAGGACCATGAGAAAACACAGCATCATCATGGCAGCCCCAAAGCTGGTGGCGAGCAGTCGTTCCTTCCTGAAACGGTCCTGGAATGCTTTGAGCTTCATCATCTGAAATTCCGTAACCCGTTCCCCTTCCCGTAAAAGCATCTCACCCGCTTTGATCCGGTGCACCACCGGCTCAACGGCATCGGCGGCCTTTTGGCGGCGTTCCTCGGTCTCGCGGCGGTTCAGGGTAATGTTGGGTTTGATGAGCTTTTGGGCAAAATCCACAATCAGGGCCTTCAAAGCGTGGTTGGCGTCCTTGAGGATCGTTTCCCCAAAAACGGTCACCATGGTCTTGGCCTGGTCATGACCGTAGAAGGACTTCAGTTGGCTGATCGTTTTCTCGGTGCCGGACCCCAACGTTCTAAGGATAATCTCTTTTTCTGATTCTCTTAAAAGAAGATCTTTATTCGCGACGACACCGTTTTCAAGGATCTGGTTCAAGATGGTGGCGATGCGGGTGGCGATGTCCTCAGAAAATTCTTCTTTAACGAGAAGCTGGAACTGGCTTTCGGAGGCCAGGATACCGATTTTGGATTCAAACTCGGATTTCATCTTCCGGATCACATCGGAAGAAGCTTCCTTGAGCGGCGAAGATTCCGCGCTCCCGCCGCGGGGGGCTTTTGGATTGGGATGGGTACCCAAGGCGGGCGGATTTTCCATGATCGATCGACGCATGACAGCGAAGGCCGAAAGGACCTGCTGCTTCAACCGGGAAATCATTTCAACGTCATGATCATAGACCGTCAAGACCTGATGGATGGCCTTCTGACGGGCCGATTCGGTAGCCTGGGGGTCTTCCAAGAAAAAATCGCCGTCGGATTTGATGTCCCGTCTGGCCACATCCCCCATCTGATAATTCAGGTCGTCTGTGACCACTAGGCTGGGATAAAGGATGATAGGGTAAAGGATGATCAGCCCCGCCAGGATGGCCCAGGGGATAAAATTGGCGCCGCCCAGCCTAATGCCGAACGGCTCTAATGGAATTCGGATTCTCATTTCCGTTCTTTTTCGCTCTTACGAAGATCCAGGTCTTCATAGGCCCGGATGATTTCCTGGACGAGTTTGTGTCGAACCACATCCATTTTGGAGAAGAATACGAATCGGATTCCTTCAATCCCCTGGAGAATCGCCTTGGACTCGATGAGCCCGGAGGCTTTTCCGGAGGGCAAATCGATCTGGGTGATATCCCCCGTGATCACTGCCTTCGAATTATACCCGATTCGGGTTAGAAACATCTTCATCTGCTCCGAGGTAGTGTTTTGCGCTTCGTCCAGGATGACGAAGGCATCATTTAAGGTCCTCCCGCGCATGAATGCCAGAGGGGCCACTTCGATGACCCCCTTTTCAATGAGACCGGAGGCTTTCTCGAAGCGCATCATGTCATGGAGGGCATCATACAACGGTCTCAAATACGGGTCAACCTTTTCCGCAATATCCCCGGGAAGGAACCCCAGCGCTTCCCCGGCTTCCACCGCCGGCCGGGTCAGGATGATTCGGTTGACCCGGCCTTTGGATAAAGTGAGTACGGCCATCGCCATGGCCAGGTAGGTTTTTCCCGTTCCCGCCGGGCCGATGCCGAAGACGATATCGAAGTTTCGGATGGCCTCGATGTAGGCTTTTTGATTGGAACTTTTGGGGGTGATGAGCCTTTTTTTGGCGGTGATGAAGATGGTATCCAAGAAGATGTCTTTAAGCCGGGTGCGGTGGTCGGCGCTCAAGGCATTGATGGCGTAATCCACATCGTCCGGGAAGATGGGGTACTTGTTTTCCAAAAGGCCGTAAAGCTGGCCTAATAGGTTTTCCGCCAGGTCCACGGCAAAGCTGTTTCCCTGGATGAAGACCGAGTTTCCCCGGGCATCCACATCAACCTTGAGCACTTCGGAGATGCGTTGGAGGTGGCTGTTCTGCTGGCCGTAAAGCTGCCGGGCCAGGTCATTGTTTTCAAAGGTCAGGGTGGCGGTTTTAGTGTCCAAAGCGGATTCCATTTTTGGTGAAGGCGACCGATAGGGTGCCTTCAGGTAACCAGCGGGTTGCCTCTATGCAAAATGTCCTTGACAAAGATTGGCGCTCTGATAGTCTATTTCAATTGTTTGACACCAGTATTTAAACCCGAGATACTCCCTGAAAAACCCTGAAATAATTGCCTTTCTGAAAAAAGACAAAAAGCCATGAACGCTTTTGACATTCTTATTACAGTTATCACCGGATTTTTCATTATTCGGGGGCTGTTCAGAGGGTTTATTAAGGAGTTTTTTTCGATTCTAGGCGTTTTTGCAGGCTTTTTCGTTGCAACTCGCTATTACGGAGCGGCTGCATCCTTAATTCCGGGGGATATTCTCAATCCGGCATACTTGTCCATCGTCGGCTTTTTGATACTTTTCATATTCGTATATTTTATAATAAGCGTTCTCGGTGTCATAATCAAGTACCTTCTGAAAATCACCATGTTGGGTTTGGTGGATCGCGCTTTCGGAGCCATATCGGGAACCTTTAAGGGGGTACTGATCACCACGGTATTGTTGCTCGCCCTGGTGGCGTTCCTTCCGGCCGGCTCCCCTTTCATCACGCGATCGCGCCTGGCACCCCACCTGATTTCCACTACCGAAAAGATGGCTTTCGTCCTCCCCAAGGAAATGCGCCTCCAGTTTACCGCCAATCTCAAGGCCGTGAAAAAGGGACTTGCCGTGCATCCGTAAGGGTGTGGCGGAAAGAAAGGCTCAAACGTGAAGCGGCTGAAGGGATTAATCCGTTCCTTGAGGGGGGATCAGGGGTGTCCCTGGGATCGGGAACAGACGCCCCGGACCATGGCCGGATATCTTTTGGAAGAGACCTATGAACTATCGGACGCCGTGGAGGCCGATGATAGCCGGAGTGTCTGTGAAGAGCTGGGGGACGTCCTTTTTCACCTGATGTTCATCATCGATTGCTTTGAGGAAAAGGGTCTTTTCGACCTGGATCGGGTGATCGAAGGAATCATGGAAAAGATGATCCGAAGACACCCCCATGTGTTTGGGGAAAAGCCCCTTGAAACTTCCGATGCCGTCAAGGATCAATGGCAGCGGATCAAGGCTGAAGAGAAAGAAGATTCCAAGGATTCCATCCTGGGATCCGTGCCCAGGCACCTGCCCGCCCTGATGCGGGCATTGCGGGTGTCGGAGCGCGCTGCCGGGGCGAAGTTTGATTGGGATGATATTTCCGGGGTCATGGAAAAAGTTGAAGAAGAGTGGCGGGAGTTCAATGCAGAAATGGGAGAGAGCTTGCCCGATCCCAAAAAAAAAGACGATCGGTTGGCCCTGGAATTCGGGGACCTTCTGTTTACCCTGGTCAATGTGGCCCGGTTTGCCCGGCTGGATCCGGAGAGCGCCCTGCATGCCGCTACGAAGAAGTTTGAAAGGCGCTTTCGGTTTATGGAAAAGCGGATCGCTGAAAGTGGAAGGAACATCCGGTCGGTTCCGCAGGCCGAAAAAGAGGTCCTCTGGGAGGAGGCCAAATCACAGCCGAGCGAACAATGATTGCCATCATCGACTATGACGCCGGAAACCTGACCAGTGTGGCCAGGGCCGTATCCCACCTGGGCTTTTCGTGCACCGTTACCAACGATCTGAAGGCCATTCAACGGTCTGAAAGGATCATCTTCCCGGGAGTTGGGGCTGCCGGTTCGGCTATGGCCTCCTTGAGACGCCTGGATCTGGACCGATGTCTGAAAGATGCCTTTGAAGAAGGAAAGCCGGTTTTAGGGATTTGCGTGGGAACCCAGGTGATCCTGGAACACAGTGAGGAAAACAACACGACCTGTCTGGGGTTCATCCCGGGAACGGTGCGCGCCTTTCCGGGGGACCTTCGATCCTGCAACGGAGAGCGCCTTAAGATTCCCCATATGGGATGGAATCGCGTCCGTATCGTGAGGGCACATCCTTTATTGACAGATATCCGGGAGACCGATGAGTTTTATTTCGTACACGGATATTTCCCCAACCCCCGGGATCCGGATTGGGTGGTAGGATTAACCGATTATGGTTTGACGTTTGCTTCGGTGATGGGGAGGCGAAACCTTTTTGCCACCCAGTTTCACCCGGAAAAGAGCGGAAGGCCCGGGCTTTCCATCTTGAGACGGTTTTGCCGATGGGATGGAAACCACAAGGCCTGATGTCGGATGTGGAGAAGAAGCCATGCTGAGTAAAAGGATCATTCCTTGCCTGGATGTTCGGGATGGAAAGACGACCAAGGGGATCCGGTTCAAGGAAAATGTCGACATCGGAGACCCTGTGGAGATGGCGCGCCTGTACTATGAGGCCGGAGCGGACGAGATCGTGTTTTACGATATCACCGCTTCCCACGAGAAACGGGGTATCATGATCGAGGTGGTCCGACGTGTGGCGAAAACCATCTTTATCCCCTTTTCGGTGGGCGGGGGGCTCCGAAGCGTGGAGGACATGCGGGCCGTGCTCCTAGCAGGTGCTGAGAAGGTAAGCGTGAACTCGGCGGCGGTCCGCGATCCGTCAATTATCTCAAAGGGGGCGAAGGCCTTCGGAAACCAGTGCATTGTCCTGGGGATGGATGTCAAGCATGTCGGCGTGAAAGCGGGGATCCCGTCTGGGTACGAGATTGTTATCAACGGCGGGAGGAGTTATATGGGAATCGATGCCCTTCAATGGGCCAAGGAGGCGGAAGCGCTTGGGGCCGGAGAGATCTGTTTGAATGCCATCGACGCGGATGGGACCCGGGAGGGTTACGAACTGAACTTGACGGCCATGATCTCCGATAATGTGGGGATCCCCGTCATTGCGTCAGGTGGTGCGGGAAAGCCCGAGCACCTGTACGACGTCCTCACAAAGGGAAAGG
>PCSF01000304.1:7394-7657 GCA_002771315.1 Desulfobacterales bacterium CG23_combo_of_CG06-09_8_20_14_all_52_9
CACTTATCGCCTCCATGGTGCATTACGGCACTTATACCCTCCCCCAGATCAAGGAATACCTGGGTGACCGCGGGATCAAGGTCCGGAAGACCTGGTGATCTGGTCTGTCAACGCTTTGAGACATTCAAGATTCTCCCTTTCGCCTTCCTCCTTCACCATTTGCTTTTCACTTTTCTCCCTTCACTTTTCACCCTTCACTTTTCACCCTTCACTTTTCCCCCTTCACTTTTCACCCTTCACTTTTCACCCTTCACTTTTCACCC
>PCSF01000255.1:0-504 GCA_002771315.1 Desulfobacterales bacterium CG23_combo_of_CG06-09_8_20_14_all_52_9
GACCGGATTTTCCAAGCCCGGCATGAGTTGGGAGAGATGATCCAAAGGAAACACCCCGGATGCCGAGTTTTGGTGGTGGATGTCGCGGTGCCGGCATCGGCGTATCCGGAAATAATCACCCATGCCCAAAAGGAGATGGACCAAAGCGGCTTGAAGGGGTACATCTTCAGCCATGCCGGAGACGGGAACCTGCATCTGAACCTGGTGGGGAAAAAGGAGGATACGGAGGCCTGGAAGCGGATCGAGGGGATAGCCGGTCGGATGGTGGAAAAGGCTCTGAACTGTGGCGGTACCGCCACCGGGGAGCACGGAGTAGGGATCGGGAAACGCGCATTTATGAAAATCGAACACGGCGTAAGCCTGAAGTGGATGCAGGGCATCAAGACCCTTTTTGATCCCAACGGTATTTTGAATCCGGGAAAGATTTTCCTATAGCCGCTTGGACCCCGCCATTTTCAATGAGCAACAGAGGGTTTGATGGATTTTTTAAACGATCCTTTTTGT
>PCSF01000255.1:638-1168 GCA_002771315.1 Desulfobacterales bacterium CG23_combo_of_CG06-09_8_20_14_all_52_9
TGGTCCTGGCGGACAGCAGAAGCCATCTTCCGGACGCATTCCAAGATCGGCATCACTTTTCATCTTTTGATTTCACCGATGCTGTAAAACTGGATTCATTTATCAACGGCAAAGACGCTATAGTAAGTGCCGCCCCGTTTTATCTGAACAAAGAAATTGCAGCGTTGTGCGCAAAAAAGGAGGTGGCCTATTTTGACCTGACCGAAGATGTGCAGACTACAGAGGCGATCCGCAGCCTTGCGAAAGGGGCAAAAATTCCCTTCATGCCTCAATGCGGTCTTGCGCCCGGGGCGATCAATATTATCGGCGCAAGCCTTGCCCAGGAGCTCCACTCGGTTCGAAGTCTCGAATTGAGGGTTGGAGCGCTTCCACTGTATGCCAGCAATGCCATGAAATATTATTTAAGCTGGAACACCGCAGGGTTGATCAATGAGTATTGCCGTCTTTGCGATCAGTTGTTCGACGGACAACCCCTTAAAGCCAAACCATTGGAGGGGATCGAACGTCTCACACTCGACGGCACCGAGTAT
>PCSF01000255.1:1201-1672 GCA_002771315.1 Desulfobacterales bacterium CG23_combo_of_CG06-09_8_20_14_all_52_9
CTGTGTGAGACCTATGCGGGGAGGATCCGTGATCTGAACTATAAGACCATCCGGTATCCCGGCCACCGGGATCTCATGAAATTTTTGCTATATGATTTAAACCTCATCGACAATAAACAATTGCTCACCCAAATTTTTGATCAGGAAGTCCCTACCACGGAAAACGACGTCGTCATTCTTTATATCAACTTGGTGGGTGAGGATGAAAAGGGAATCCTTCAGCGCAACTTCGTCAAGAAAATTTATGGGGATTTTATCGATGGGAAGCGATTTTCCGCCATCCAGCTATCTACTGCGGCAAGCCTGGTAGCGATCCTTGAACTTTTCAGCCGGCAAGCGCTGGGCACAGGATTTGTAAAACAGGAATCGGTCAATCTGGCCGATTTTCTTGATACCCGATGGGGTATGCGCATTTATGGCGATTAGTGTCCCTTTAGGGGATGGTTGAAACCCCTCGCCTTCAGGCGAAGC
>PCSF01000148.1 GCA_002771315.1 Desulfobacterales bacterium CG23_combo_of_CG06-09_8_20_14_all_52_9
CACGATATCCACGATCCGCTCGGAATCTATCCGGGGGAGTCCCGATTTCTTCATGACGATCATGATTTCCGTATCCCGGTCATAGTGTTCCAGGTGGATGGTAATCAGGCGGTCCATCAGGGCGTCCTGGGTCTTATGGACCCCCGCGTATTCTTCCGGGTTGGAGGTAAAGATCGCCCGGAACTCGGGATGCACGGCCATGTATCCCTCTCCGGAGCGGCGCAGTTTCGGCAGGTTCAGAATCCCCTCGGATAGGACGCTCAAAAGGGCGTTGTTGGCCTCCGGTCGGGAGCGGTTGAACTCGTCATAAATGAGGATCTCCCCGAGCTCACAGGCCGTAGTCAACCGGTTGTCCACCCAGAGGCTTTTCATCTCTTCCTCCGTCTTCAGGACCGAGTGGATATAATTGTCGATCAGTTTGTTTTTCCGGTAGCCGGAGTCCTTGCCGACGAGATCGGAACTGCCGAATTCATCGTCCCCGTGGACCAGGGTGACGGGCCGTCCCAGTTTGGACGCCACGTGAAAGGCCATGGTCGTCTTTCCCGTTCCTGCCACGCCGGAAAAATGGACGGGATAACCGGCCACCAGGTAAGCCAGAGCCCGCTCCGTGACCTGCTCCACATGGGGAGAAGAAATAAAGCTATCGCTGGGCTCGGGCTGAACGCTGTCTTCCCCGGCCGATTCGCGCACGGTTGATGTGCTGACTATTCTTACGGCATTCTTATTCATAAACTCCTTTCTCCTTCCTGAACTGTTCCATCATCCATCCTGTTCCCCGGCACTTCAGACAAGCCATTGCCGGGGCCGAGGCGTCATCGCCCGAACCTTTACATAGCGAACATGAGACAGTTGGCGACACGGGGTGGGGGATGAAACCCCTGCCGCCGCAGGTGGTACAGGTAAGGGTTTTAACGGCCCACGTTCCCCGGCAATGGGCGCAGGCAACGGCCGGCGCCCGGACCAGTACTTTACCGCTTCCCCCGCAGACACAACAGGTGGAAAGGGAAGACATGATATCGAAGGGGTCTCTGCCCCGGCCACCGCAAAAGGCGCAAGTCAGCTCCTCAAATACCACCGTATCCCTGCTTAAACGCGCTTTCTTCATGTCAACCCCTCAATTATTACTCCGGCAATTAAACATATCAATTGTCATGCCGGACTTGATCCGGCATCCAGTCCAATTCTGGATTCCGGCCTCCGCCGGAATGACAGATAGGGGCGATCGGGGAATCCAGAAAACACTGGATTGTATTTCGCTATTTCCTGCCCCGTTTCGCCCTGGTCATCGCTTTGACGGGTTTTTCATCCAGCCAGCTCTTCTCTTTGCTCTTCTGAAACGGCATATAGTCAACGACAGGCGCCGCGGCTGTCTTCTTTTTCTCTTCCTTTTTCAGCGGTTCCTTATCCTTGAATTTGGCCGGGGGCTTTTCTGTCTTGAACTCCTGCGCCTCCACTGTCTTCTTCGGTGATGCTTCCACCGGAGGCGATATGGGTTTTACGACCACCGGTTCCTTCTTCATCCGAACGGGCCGGGATTTTCCGGGACTCCGGCCGCGCCAGGCAAGTCGTGCCCCCATCAGGTCGTCCACCGTATCTTTGCACAGGCCCGTAACCTGCCTTTTCATTTCTGATAGAAAGACTCCCCGGTCATATCTTCCCTTCCGGGCCATATCATTCCGGTCTCTGGAAAATTCACCCAGCAGGGAGTTGACCTCATCGAT
>PCSF01000253.1 GCA_002771315.1 Desulfobacterales bacterium CG23_combo_of_CG06-09_8_20_14_all_52_9
TTTTCCCTCTTTAGGGTATTATACAGGTATATGCTCATGGTCATTTTAGATCAGCGGCTTTTTTCCAGAAGAGCCACGCACATGGCGCTGATTCCCTCTCCTTTTCCGATGAAACCCAGTTTTTCTGTCGTGGTAAATTTAATGTTGATTCGGGAGGCTTCTAAACCGAGAACCTCGCCGATGGCAAGCGTCATCTTTTCCCGGAAAGAGGAAAGCCTGGGGGCTTCAGCGGCGACCACGGCATCTACATTGGCAATCTGAAAACCGGCATCCCGGACCCGATCCCTGACCCGGGCCAGAAGAGTTAGGCTCGAAACGTCTTTGAATCTGGGGTCGGTGTCGGGAAAATGCAACCCGATATCTCCAAGGCATGCACCCCCCAGAAGGGCGTCGCAGAGGGCATGCAAAAGGACATCCGCATCGGAATGCCCCAAAAGCCCTTTTTCAAACGGGATAGGAACCCCTCCGATGATCAGACGCCTCCCTTCCACCAGCCGGTGGACGTCATACCCCATTCCCACGCGCATAGACTCTTCCCGATGCAACCGATGATTTTTAAAAATGTATTTATATCAGGATACCCACAGAGAAACAAGCGGCGGAGCGACTCAAACCAAACATGGCGTTACATCGGCTTTTGGTTCAACACGGAGTGGACGACCGCGGACAATTTCGCTATTTCGAAGGGCTTCATGAGCATCGCCCGGATTCCCTCCTTATTTATCAACCCGGTCCGACATTTCCTGCTTAAATCCGTGTCGGAGGGCAAGCTTTTTGAACATCCTGGCCAATCCGACGCCCAGGGTGAATAAAGATCCGATATCTAAATTTTTACCGGCGGTTCCATCGAAATAGAGATTGAGGCTGGACTCCAGGTTTTCTTCAGAGATCCAGTAACAGATCATCAGCGGGATTTTCGGCAGCGGATATAAGACCACGGAAATGTCGGATTGAAACTGGGGTGCCACGGCCTTTCCATCGAAAAGGTGGACCAAATCGTCAAAGAAGCCGGTGAAGGTGTCGGCGATCCGTTTCATGGCGCTTTCACACCGCTTCTGAAAAAGCGCATATCGTTCCCGTCCCCCGTCGAGTTCCCTGAAAGAGATCCAATTACCGGAAACCGGTAACCCTGCTCCGTAAAGCACATAATTGAGAAAAGGGACCGCAATCCAGGGATTGACATGGATGTCTCCGTGGAAATTCCCGTTTCCATCGATGCTGAAAGGCTTTCCCATGACCTTGAGGGTTAACCGGCCGTTCGAAAAGCGGCCCCCGCTCCGCTGCGCGGCCTCTGAAAGATCCAAGTTTGCCACGGCCCCTTTTAAACGCAATAAATATTCTTCACCCTCAGGCCTTGGAGAAACCCGATTTGCAGAGCCCGGATCGAGGCTTTGGATGGTTTTTTCGTTAAGCTTTGGGCATGCTCGGATCGATTGTCGTCTCAGAAAGACTTCACCGGCAAAGGCCAGGCAGGTCTTTTCTCCACACCGCCGACAGTTGGACTTGTCGAGATGTTTAAAAATATCCATGACTGTTTTTGGGCCTTCCATGTCAATCCCCGTCCTCGGTCCTTCAGGTACACGATTTGACAATATAGGATTCTTCTATTAATGGAGCCAATTGCAAAACGGTTTAAACCGATCATAGAAAATGACCGAAACAGGAATTGTT
>PCSF01000117.1 GCA_002771315.1 Desulfobacterales bacterium CG23_combo_of_CG06-09_8_20_14_all_52_9
TGGTGATCACGGTTACTTCTTTTTCAGGCAGCCAGGATCTCCTCAAAGCCCTGGATGGCGATTGGGTCTTCGGCCAGAGACTCGATGGCGGTTTCGATCATCGAGAGGTGGCCGTCGTTGATAACGAAGCCTCTCCACTGCCGGGAGTTTTGTTCCATCACCGCCCAGATAAGGCTGAGAGCGGACATCTCCGTGGGGAACCTCCCGATAACCCTGGTCCGGCGTCTTACTTCCCTGAACGTCCTCTCCAGGGAGTTCGAGGTGCGAATCCGCTTCCAGTAGCGCTGGGGCAGCCGGAAGAAAGTCAGGCAATCAGCCAGATCCCGGCCCAGGGTCTCGACCGCGTTGGGATAGATATTTTGCCATTTGGCCGAGAATTGCCGGGCCGCCTTCTGGGCATCTTCCAGGGAGGGCGCATAAAAAATCAGATTGAGCTCCCGACGAATCCTCGACTGCTCTTTTTTCGGGATCCGGCCCAGGATATTCCGAATCCGATGCACCACACACCGCTGCCGCGGCACTCCGGGCCAGACTTCCTTAACCGCCCGGATCAACCCCGGGTTGCCGTCACTGATGACCAACAGCGGCCGGTGAAGGCCGCGATCGTTGAGATCGTGTATCACCATCTTCCAGCTTTCCGTACTCTCCCGACTGCCCAGATATACCCCCAGAAGCTTTCTTTGCCCCTTCCTGGTGACCCCGTGAGCCACCAAAATAGCCTCCTTCTCCTTGGTCCCGAAGCGCACTCCCTCGTAATGTCCGTCCAGGAAGAGGAAGATTATGTCTTCATCCGCCAGACTTTGCTTACGCCACTTCTGAAAAGCTTCCCTGATCTCGCTGTTCGCCCGGCTAACGGTGGATCGAGACAAGGAAGTCTCTTTCCAAAGGGGAGAAAGCGCTCGGTCAAAGTCCCTGGTAGAAAGCCCCTCCGTATAGAGCGAAGGCAAGGTCGAAAGAAGAGTCTGGCTCTTTCTCTGCCAGGCATCGATGATCCGGGACCGGAAAGGTTGCCCCGCACCCCGCACCTTGGGATAATCGAGTTCCAGCGCCCCGACCCCGCAGGAGACTTTTCGAGGGCGGCGGCCATTCCGACTTCCAGAACGCTCCAGGCTTCTCTCATAAGGACTGGCTCCGAGAAAATCCGTCACCTCCGCTTCCAACATACTCATCAACACCACCCTCGCTCCATATCGAGCGAGATCTTCCAGTGGATCATCCCACACCATATCCAGGGACAACCCAAAATCCTCTATTGCGACAGATGGCTGTTTAGGATACCTTTTAGGCACGAGGCACCTCCTTTTTGGTGGCAGACCGGCCCTAGCCAGTCTTTGTTTTTCGCAACCACCAGATTAGAGTGTGCCTCGTAATTTTTCCACCATTATAGGGACGCTACCGAGATCCTTGCGATCTGGAGGAAGAATGACCGACAGGAATGGTCTGACGACGCATTTGAAGCGATTCGGCAAGTCTTGATTTCGAGGAACATACCCATCCCTATCCAGGATGCGCCTACGCAGCCCGTGCACGAACTTCCTCAACGGGTT
>PCSF01000008.1:0-16913 GCA_002771315.1 Desulfobacterales bacterium CG23_combo_of_CG06-09_8_20_14_all_52_9
TTCGATGGCGCTAAAAACAGTTTGAATAGACGCCAAGGCCTCTCTTTCGAGGACCTGGACAGGAACATAACGGGCCTCGCCGGTGACAGGGTGCCGATAGAATAGGGGCCGTGAGAACAGAGCCTCCGACCGCGGCTTTCGAGAAGGGTAGAAGCTGGCAAGGATCGTATCGAGGTTTATTCCGGGGAGCAGGTTCAAGGTGTGCAGCATCCCCTTGAGGGTTTTCTGGTCAAAGAGAGCCTGTAGGATGGCATGCATGAAAACGGATTTTTTCGCCAGGACCCTGTCTCCGGAGCTGCCGGTGCCGTAAATCCTGGAGAGCACTTCCATGAAAGCGGGCCGGGGGATTTCGACGGCATTGAAAATGCGTAAAAAGGTGGTGTTCGTCGAAAAAATGCCCCTGGCTGCAAAGAATAGATCCAGATACGTCTCCAGGGTGTGATGCCGGGTTTGAGCTTTACGCCGCATCTTTTTATCGGGAGTGTCCGTGTTGCCGCTGAAGTGACATACGAAAGGGTGGAATGCGGCATCTGAAAAAATGTGTGTCGCGATGCCGGCAAGGAGAGACACAGCCGATCCCATCGAAAGGGAACCCGGGTTTTTCAGCATCGGTAAAAAGCACTCGAAGGCGTTTTGCGCAGTATCGTGGATCCGTTCGGCCCGATATCGTATCCCTGCCGCTCCTTTGCCCCATTGAACATAAAACGGGGAATCGAAGATCACGGCACCGCAAAGATAGAGGTGCTTATGCGATTCGATGATGCGTTTTAAAGGTGAGGCATCCCGCATACACCGAAATGCGGTCTCTGCCAGTGTCCAGTGGGTGATCTCTTTGGGCAAGGGATATCCTCCTTTGACGACAGGTCTTGCGACTAAATGTTTCCTCCGGGGTCAATGAGGGGGGCCGGGACTTCTTTCCCAAGCTGTACGATGATGATCCCGGCGACCACTAAGACCAGGGCCAGAAGAATCTTTAAAGTGATCGGTTCGTTTAAAAGAATCCCCCCCAATAAAACACCCGCCATGGGCATGAGGAAAATAAAAGAGTGAAGGGCGACGGCACCGTATCGTTTTAAAAGGTGAGTCCACGCGACAAAACCGAAAGCGGCGCAGATGATACTCTGATAGAACAGGGATCCGATGATTCGGGCATCGATGCGCGTGAACATAGCTAAGTCCCAAAGCCAGGCTTCCAGGAAAAAGAAGGGCACAGAGAAAACCATGGGGAAAAATACCAGTTGAAAGGGATCAAACCCGGAAACGATCCGTTTCGTATAGACCCCGTTAAGGGCCCATAGGAATGCGGCGGACAGCACCATCAGGTCCCCGATTCGAAAACCGGAGCTGATTCCCTTGCTTTCCAGAAATACCAGCACCACTCCCAGGAAACCCAGAAGAATACCAAAAAATTTCCTGGCGGTGATCTGATCGCCGGGAATGAAGTAGTGAGCCAGAAACAGCAGGAAAAAGGGTTGAAAATTCGACAAGAGCGTTCCCCGGGATGCGTAGGTCTTGCTGATCCCCAGATGAAACAGGGAGAGCTGGACCGTAAAAACCACGGAAAGGATCGATAAGGGTATCCATTGCCCTTTTTGAAAGGAAATCTTCTGTTGCGTGGCCCGGGCCCAGAGCCATAGGGCGAAAGTGGCGACAGTGAACCGGATTGCCGCGGTCGTGAAGGGACCGACGCCCACGACGCTGATTTTGATGGCGACGGCGTTGGCCCCGAACAGCAGGCAGATGAACGCTGTATAGAATGCGGCGGTCGGCGGGAGCTTTAAGTTGGAGGTATCGTCAGGTATCATAGGGTTATGAATTTCCCCTCCGGGGGTTTGTTGAAAAAACCATTTTTTGGACGGGCGGGCGGGAATCCAATTTTACTCCGGTATATGAGGAAAAGAGGTTTTCCGGTCATCCAGGGTGCGGGCATAGATTTCAATGGCATGACGCACCCGAATCCGTTGGTTTGACTTGGAGAGCATGTCCGAAATCTGGAGCATACAGGCCGGGCATGAGGTTGCCACTGTTTTGCATCCGGTGGATAGAACGGCGTCCCGCTTCCTTTTCCCGATTCGATCGGATATCTCGTAATAAGAAAGGTTGAAGCTGCCTCCCATGCCGCAACACCAGTCAGAGGCGGGCATCTCCTTGAAGCGATAATCCGGATTGGTGCGAAGGAGGATTCTGGGCTCTTCGGAGATGCCCAGCGATTTTTTCAAATGGCAAGGATCGTGGTAGGTAACGCATTCCTCCTTAAAGCCTTTCCCCTTGTCGCTGTTCGAAAGAGGCCGGGGGGAGGCGCCGGCCACCCTCACCAGAAACCAGCTGATATCCATCGTCTTGTCTGAAAGCGCCGCCACCTTGGAAAGGATTTCAGGGGACATGCCGCTGACCTGTCGCATCATGACCGGCCAGATTTTCTTGATAGTCGCCGTGCAAGTGGCGCAGGCGGTGATCAGGTAATCGAACGAGACGCTTTCGAAACAAGACAGGTTGTGGATGACGAGACGCTTGAAAGCCTCCAGGTCCCCTGAGGAAAGGGCCGGAATGCCGCAGCACCCCATATTCCGGGGAATAACGATGCCGACTTCGTGATGGCGAAGCGCCCGGATCGACGCTTCGGCAACATTCGGGAAAATCTTGTCGATCAGGCACCCCACAAAGAAAAGGACCTTCGGACGACCTGCTTTCGGATCCTCATTGAGCTGTGGAAGGATTTTATGGAATGGCTTTTCGGCCAGCGGGACAAAATGCCGGTCTGAAAGCAAGGGCGACATCACCCGGGCACAGGAGGTTCCCATGACATCGTTGACCGGTTTCGTGAAAAGCTTCTGGAGCTTTGCTCCCCATTCCGCTATCCGGTCAAAGAGCTTCGGCCGGGCAAGCATACCCCTGAAAAGGATCCTTTTTGCCGGTGAAAGGCCCACGTATCCCGTCAGGATAGCCCTTGCTTTGAGAAAGATTTCCAGGACGCTGACACCGCTGGGGCAGTTGGCAGCACAGGAGCCGCATAGAAGGCAGCGGTTGAGCCGCTCATAGGTGCCTTCGGCGTCCCTGAACATCTCCTGCATGAGGCCGTCCAGGAGGGCCAGTTTTCCTCTGGCCACATCCGCCTCACGACCGGTCTGCTCAAAGAGAGGACATACCGCCTGGCACATGCCGCAGCGCATGCAGACCACGAGCTGGTCCTCCAGCTCTTTCATGAGCCGGGCAAGGGCTTTCATATCGGTCATAAAAGGATCCTTATCTGACTCTCGGGATCTTGCCGGGATTCAGGATGTTATTGGGGTCCAGGGCCGCCTTGACTTTTGCAGCCACAATAGCCGACACCGTCCGGGAGGTCTTGTCCATCTCGTTAAAAGTCGCCATCATCGCCCGCTGATGAGACGGCTTTGGAATCAATTTCAGGGTGATCTCATCAAAGCGGAATGGCTTTTGCCGGCAGCTATATGGGGTGACAATTTATCCAAGGAATCTTCAAATCACAAGCTTTTCCTGCCATCCCTTTTGATTTGATAAGCCGATAGCTGTTCTATAATCATTAGGCAGATATAGCCCCAACTCGATCCATTCCTGAAGGAAAACCCATGACACCCAGCCCGATGATTCAATTGATGAAGGAAAAGGCCGAAGCGGTTCAGGCTGTCGTTTTTCAGATCGGCGATTTTAAGGAAGCCGTCACCTATACGATCGACTTGACAAAAAGACAAAATGGCCGAAACATTGCGGCAGGTGGGTTGAGCAAAGATCAGGAAGATGCCCTGCGGGAGGCTTGCGCCCAAGCGCACCTGACGCTTCTCCCTTTCCCCTTGAGGCCTCATGCAAATAAAATTCACACTTCTTTAACGCTAGCCGATTGGGGGATCGCCGAAACCGGCACCCTGGTGATCGACTCGACAAAAGAAGACATCCGGATCGCCACGATGCTGGCGGAGATCCACGTGGCGGTTTTACCGGCCTCTCGAATCAAACCCGATGCCGAAGCCTTAGAACGAGAAATCGACGGGATTCTAAAAAAAGACGCACCCGCCTATCTGGCGTTTATCACCGGTGCCAGCCGAACCGCGGATATCGAACGGGTGTTGGCCATTGGCGTCCACGGACCCAAGGAGCTGCACATTCTCATTACCGGTTAAGGGAACCTGTTTGCCGGAGTTCTCAAGCCAAGGAGCCTCCCATGATTAAAACCCCATCGGATATGAAATCCTATAAAGAGCGGATCAGAAAGGCCTTGACCGACCCGTTTCTTCGATCCGCCCTCGATAAATTCAACACCCAGTACCGGGAAAACCGCCCCAGGATTTATGCAGGGGTCGATTTCGAGGGGATCCGGGACGAAATCGCAGCGGCAAAGGATGACGCCCTTCCCGCCCTGATGGATCTTTACGAGTCATTTAAAAAGCATGCGGAAGCATCCGGGGCCAAGGTGCATCTGGTCAGGGATGCCGAAGAAGCCAACCGGACCATTTCTGAGATCGCACGGGAAAACGGGGTAAAAAAAATCGCCAAATCCAAATCCATGACCGCTGAAGAAATCTTTTTAAATGATCATCTGATCGAAGCCGGATATGAAGTCATTGAAACCGACCTGGGGGAGTGGATCATTCAGCTTCGGCATGAAGGCCCGTCCCATATGGTCATGCCGGCCATTCATCTCTCCCGATATCAAGTGGGGGATCTTTTCGGCAAGGTTACCGGAAAGAAGCAGGATTCGGAAAACATCGACAAACTGGTGAAAGTGGCCCGGGAGAGGCTTCGGCCGGCCTTTTTAACGGCCGGCATGGGGATTTCAGGCGCCAATTTTGCATTGGCCGACTCCGGAGCCCTCGGAATGGTCACCAATGAAGGGAACATGCGACTGGTCACAACCCTCCCTTCCGTTCATGTGGCGCTGGTGGGCATTGAAAAGCTGGTGCCGAACCTTAAGTCGGCCCTTCGAATCCTAAAAGTGCTTCCCAGAAACGCCACCGGCCAGGCCATCACTTCTTATGTAACATGGATCAAAGGGGCAAACGAATCCCTTTCCTCTTTCTCCCATCGAAAAATCCTGCACATCGTGTTTCTCGACAACGGCCGCCTGGCCATGGCCAAGGATCCGATCTTTTCCGAAGCGCTCCGATGCATCCGGTGCGGGGCCTGCGCCAATGTCTGCCCTATCTACAGCAAAGTGGGGGAGCATCGTTATGGCCACGTTTACATCGGCGCCATCGGGCTGATCCTGACCCTTTTTTATCATGGGAAGGAGAGCGATCGAGTCATTGTTCAAAATTGCCTCAACTGCCAGGCGTGTAAAAGCGTCTGTCCGGTGGACATCGATCTTCCCTATCTGATCAAGAAAACGTATCGGCTGGTTCTCGATCAAGAGAACCGGAAGCCGGTAAAAAACCTCCTTCTTTCGCGGATCCTGAAGAACCGGAAGTTATTTCATTTTCTTCTGCGAAGGGCATATCTGGCGCAGAAGCCGTTTGCCGCAGGGGATACCGTCATCCGGCATTTGCCCCATTTTTTTGAGAAGGCCCACGGCTTCAGGAGTCTTCCGGTGATTGCCAAAACACCCTTTCGAGACCGGTGGAAGAGAATTGCGCCCAAAGCAGAGGCTTCCGGAAAAACTGTCGCCCTTTTTGCCGGGTGTGCCGTGGATTTTATCTACCCGGAGCAAGGAGAATCTCTGTTCGAGATCCTTCAGAAGCAAAACGTCGGGCTGGAATTTCCCCTGGATCAAACCTGCTGCGGGCTTCCGGCCATGATGGCGGCCGAAGAAGAGACCTCCAAAGAACTGGCGCGTCAAAATATTGAAGCCTTTGCCGATGTAAAAGCGGAGCATATCCTGACGCTGTGCGCTTCCTGCGCTTCCCACCTTAAACACAACTACCCAAAGATTTTGGGAGATTCACCGGAAGTCAAGGCTTTTACCGACAAGATCATTGATTTCAGTTCCTATATGATAAACATCCTGAAAGTCATACCCGAACAGTTTCTCCCCTCCGGGAAAAAGGTTGCTTACCATGCACCCTGTCATTTGTGCCGGGGATTGGGAGTTCATCGGGAACCCAGGGAACTCATCACCGTCTGCGGGGCTTCTTATGTGCCATCAAAAGATGAAGACGTCTGCTGTGGGTTCGGCGGATCCTACTCAGTGGATTTTCCGGAAATCTCCTCGGAAATCTTAAAGAAGAAATTGGACAACGTGGAGGCGTCCGGTGCGGAAATTCTGGTCACCGACTGCCCGGGCTGTGTCCTGCAATTGCGGGGCGGGATGGACAAGCGGGGCAGGGGTATAGAAGTCAAGCATCTTGCTGAACTTTGCGCGCAAAGCCTGAAATCGTCTGCAACCTGAAAGGCTTACTCCAGGCCCGACTGTTCCCTGACGATTCGGGCAAGGGCAGACAAGTCTTCGTCACCGTGGCCCCGATTCAACAGGCTGGTTTCCAACTGTTCCGTATAAGCACTAACCGGCAACACCGCACCAAGCTCACGGGCGACCTCCAGGGCGATGCGAAGATCCTTTCGGTGAAGCCGAACCCTAAAACCCAGCGGATAGGCATTTTCGATCATGTTTTTAGCTCGGTTAGCCAGGACCCAGGAGGCGGCTGCGCCCCCGCCCAGGGCCTGAAGCGCCTTTTCCAAATCGAGTCCGGCCCGAAGGCCCAGGGCGACCCCCTCGGCCACCCCCAGGTAGGTACCGGCGATGATCACCTGATTGATGGCTTTGGTTATCTGTCCGGATCCCAAAGGACCTATGAGGCTGATGGTTTTTCCCATGGCCTTGAGAACCGGCAAGCCGGTCTGAAAATCGGCTTCATCCCCCCCGACCATGATGGAGAGAGTCCCTTTTTGAGCGCCTTCAGAGCCGCCGGAAACCGGTGCATCCATCATCCGTATCCCTTTTTGTGAAAGTGCTTTTCCGATGCGCCGGGTGGCGGAAGGGCTGATGGTGGACATATCCACCACGATGGCGCCTTCAGCGGCCCCATGCATCACGCCTCTTTCGCCAAGAATCACTTCCTCTACATCCGGGGTGTCACTCAGGCAGGTGACGATCACATCGGCACCCGAAGCGGCTTCCTGAGGTGAGGATGCCCGAAGGGCACCTGCCTCTGCCAGAGGCTTCTCCCTGGAACGGGTGCGGTTGTGCACGGTGATAGGAAATCCCGCCTTCAATATATTTTGGGCCATGGACACCCCCATGGTTCCCATTCCGATAAAAGACACTTTTACTTTAGCCGCCATCCTGCTCCTCCGATACTTAGATTTTTCCTGCAAGGATCGGATTTTTTATCCGTTTCTAAAAAATTTTTCCAGGGTTCATTAATCCCTTGGGATCGAGAAGCTGCTTGATCTGCTTCATGAGGGCATAGCTTTCCCCGTGCTCCAGATCCATAAACTGACGCTTACCGATGCCGACACCATGCTCGCCGGTGCAGGTACCCCCAAAGCGGATGGCCTGAATGACGATCTCCCGGTTGACTTCTTCAAGAACATCCCACTCCCGACGGTCCTTCAAATTTCCCACAAGAACCACATGCAGGTTGCCGTCCCCGGCATGGCCGAATACATAGCCGACGGCGCCCTTTTTATCCAACAGATCCTGGGAAAAAAGGATCATTTCCGGATAGCTTGAGATGGGAACCGCCGCATCCACGATCAGAGTTTCTTTTCCCGGATGCGCCCGGTGGATGGTCTCCCATGCCTCGTGTCGTGCCCTCCAAAGATCTTTCCGCTTTTGTTCTTCAATGGCGTAACGAAAATCGGTTGCTCCGCAGGTTTTACACAAATCGCGGGCCACGCCCACGGCTTCATTCAAAGCCGTCTCGCTGATCCCGTGAAACTCACAGAATAAGGAGGGTTTTTCGGGCAGTCCCAGCCCTTGTTCCCGATTCATGAGACGGATCAATCCGGGGGTCAGAAGCTCCAGGGCGGCGGGCTCCAGCCCGGATCCGATCAGGACCTCTACGGCCTCCGAGGCATTCTGCAAGGTATCAAACACCACCGTTGTCGCCAGATGGTGTTCCGGGATACCGGCAAGCCGCAAAGTCGCCTCGGTAACCACTCCTAGCGTTCCTTCGGATCCGACAAAGAGGCGCGTCAAGTCAAAGCCGGAAGAGGACTTGCGGGCACGGCAGCCCGTATGGATCACCTGTCCTTGGGGCAGAACGATGTTCAGCCGCATCACATAGTCTTTAGTGGCGCCGTATTTGACTGTCTGGACGCCGGAGGCGTTGTTGGCGATCATTCCGCCGATGGTGGCATCGGCACCGGGATCCGGGGGAAAGAAGAGACCAAATCTCCCGGTCCGGCGGTTCAGCTCCTTTCGCAACACTCCCGGCTGTACATCGGCCTGCAGATCTTTCGGCCGGATTTCGATGATCTTATCCATCCGGGTCAGATCCATCACCAACCCCCCAACCGTCGGAACGGGATTTCCTTCGGTACTGGTTCCCGCTCCCCAAGGGGTAACCGGGATCCCTTCCGCATAGGTCCAGTTGAGGATTCGGGAGATCTCTTCCGTGGTGATCGGCCAGACGATCCCGGCAGGAAGCATTCCAATATGTGCAGAAATATCTCGGATGTGAAGCTCCCGGTTGGACTGTCCGATGGAAAAGCGATCCGGTTCCACAAGGGCTGTTAGGGACTTGATCTGGGCGCTTGTAAATTCTTTCATGGAGTCATCCTCAATCGATCAAATTGGGCAGGTTGAGTCCCCACTGGGCAACAGGATACAAATTGCCAATCCGAACATCACCGATAATATAAAAGCCGCACCCGACATTTTAATAGGTACCCCCAACATATAGTGTCTATGCTGCTTTGAATTTCAGGGAGCGGAAAACAGGAGGCCGGGGAAAAAGGCCTAAGCCGCCACAATGAAAAAGGTAACACGGATCAATTTCAGATTGCAAAACAAATGATCGAGTTTCAAAAAACAACCTATGACAACACCTTCAATGCCATGGTGATACTACAGGAGCAGCCCGAGTGGATGGTCAACACTCTTCTGGAATAATCTTCCTGGCTCCCCGAAGAAGGGAAAAAGGCCATCAGCGAGTACTTGGCGGCCTACAATAAGGGCCGGAATGATTTCAAGAAATATTTAGTTCTACTCCGAAACTTAAATGATTATGCTCAGATCAACATCTTCATCAGGTATAACGCGATCCAATGCCGGACATCGGGCAGAGATGGCATTTATTTCAGTTCTCTTTGCCTGCTCCGCCATCGCCCTGTGGAACGAACGGGACACTGACATTCCTTCCGTGCTTCCAAAAAATCCGGATTCATTGGGAAAGTTTTATTGGAATCATTCCCATTCTTTGGTACCAAAGGCTTTGCCGTATGCGTTTTTTTTCCTGTATGCGCTGGAGCGTCAGATAACCGAAAGCAAGAATGACCAGCAGTACATGCCGACGCCAGCCGGTCCAGCTTCTGCCTTCATGGTGATCCAGGCCCAACTTCTCTTTCAGTTGCTGGTATCCCTGTTCGATCCAGAACCGTTCATGAAAGAGACGAACCATCTCCAAAGTCGGCATGTCCTGGGGCATATTGCTGAAGAAATACCGGAGCTCATATTCTTTTTCATCCTTTTTTCTTCTTTCGATGATCAGCCAGACTTCCTCATGAGTGGTTCCTTTCCTGTGGCCTTGAGCAGGAAATACCCTTCTGGATATCGCCTCAACCACCAGAGGTTTATCCAGACAATCTCTCCGGATCTCCAGATGCTCCCAGTCTCCTTCGACGACACATTTTCCCAGTTTAGATACCTTTACCGGCAAGGGATTAATCTCTATCAGTTTCGGATATTTCCTCTTTCTTCTTCTTTTCTTCTCTTGGGGATCGGGTTGAACGAAAACCGGAGATTCCAGAAAGACCTGCGTATCCGAGTAAACGCCGACGACATAGCTCTCTTCCCGGTCATCCGGCTCCTGGCGAAACTCCGTTATGTTTCCATACCAACCGTCGGCCACAACCGCCCGGTAGGGCGCCCCATCCGCTCCGTCCTGATCAATCAGATCCAGTGCCATCTGCCACTTCTCCTGGTAATAGACATCCTACAGCATGTAGGTCTTCTTGCGCTTCTCTACACATACAGGATCATCCGGATTGTCCCAGGACCGGGGAACAAAAAGCTCCATCGCATAAGGCCAGGCAAACCCTTGACCCACGTAGGTCAAACTGACCCCGATCTGACAGTTGTCCACCTTCCCAAGAGAGCCGCAATCACATCATTAACAACTTTGCAAGAAAAATGTCGGAGTAGAATTAAGCGGAAAAATAAATTGTATATCGGCATCATCTGTGACCCAAGATCTGGGGGCATGCATTTCTTATAACGGACGGGTTTTAATTATCGGAAAGAGAATGCGCCTTCAAACGGAATTTAATCAGGAAATGGCCGTTAATTTGGCAGATTTGGGCATAGATCGTCGTTTCATCTTTCGTAGTTTTTACAAATAGGAATCCAGGGGATAAACCGGATCGATGATATAATCATTGGCGGAAGGTGCGAGGGGTTCGTCGCCTGTCTGCGTCTGCCTGTCGCGTTCGCGACGCAGACAGGTGCGACGCACAGGCAGGTATGGTCTTATTTATGAAAATTATAACCAGGACGATGATATGCTCTTAAAAGCGAAAGCATCATCACTCACCGATCTGCCATCCCGGGTTGATTCTCGGCAAGAGCATGGCCTCTATTTCTTTACTCGCGAAGAGGCCATCCAGACCCTTCAATTTACTGTTGAAGCCTTCTGGCGTCAGTTTGCACTCTGAGTTACCGATACCCAGGTTAAACAAGACCTGATTATAAGCAGGGCGCTTGTCTCCATTTATCAAAGTCCCTTTCTGTCAGAACGGTTGGCCTTTCAAACATTACATGGTGCCTGTAAAATCGTCTTGGATGGCAAAAGCCCCCGGTCAACAAAACTAGCCCAGAAAAGCTCTAAAATCGGTTGTCAAAGAACAGAAAAAATAACCCAAAAAGAAGGTGAAAAGCCTGAATCTGATAACCCGTCCTTTTCATTTCATATTGATCCATCTTGAGCACTCCTTCTCCTCCTCCATAAATGGTTGGTAAATCCTAAACCATTCTAGCAGGAAGACAACGGCTCCGGGTGGTCAATTTTCGGTTATCACAACCACCTGGATAAGGAAGGGAATCCGATGACCCCAGAGATGGTTGTGCAGAATAAAATCGAGGTGGTTTTTGTAAATCTACCAGGCCCTGATACGTTAAAGCCAGAAAACGGGGAAGAGGGAGGAGAATGAGATTGGGGAATTTTCAGTAAAAGGCAAGCTGTAATCTATTTCTTATAAATGTCTTGACAAACCATTTAGAAAAAATACAATGTATTCATGAAAACGAGATTGGGAAAGCAGGAAACCCAGTTTTTGGCCTATCTTCAGATGCGTAAAAAGCGAATAGTCAGGACCGGTGAGTTGACCGGACCATTGCATCTGACTCCCAACCAGGAGCGCGAGCTATTCCGCAGGATGTTCCGCGGAGGATTGATCGCCCGGGTGCGGCCCGGTTTGTATCTCGTCCCGGCTCAATTGCCGCTGGGCGGGTCATGGAGTCCGGATGAAACCCTGGCCATCAATACCCTGATGGAGGACCGACAAGGGCGTTATCAGATCTGCGGGCCGAATGCCTTCAATCGCTATGGTTTTGATAACCAGGTGCCGAACCGGGTTTATGCTTATACCGATCGGATATCCGGAGAACGGACTATCGGCGTGGTGGAGTTGACGCTTATTAAAGTGGCCGAGAACCGTCTCGGCGCCACGGAAGAAATACGAACGACCGACGGCCTGATTGCTGTTTATTCATCCAGGGTGAGGAGCCTGGTGGATGCCGTGTATGATTGGTCACGATTTAACAGTTTGCCCCGAGCCTATCAGTGGATCAGAAATGACTTGACGACAGGGCGGATCACTGCCGGTGAACTGGTCAAAACAACTTTGCAATATGGAGACAAGGGAACCATCCGTCGGATGGGCCTGCTTTTGGAAAGGGAAGGGATAGAAACAAAACTGTTACGGAAACTCGAACAGGTGCTGAAACCCTCCAAGGGGCTGATTCCTTTTATCCCCGGACGCCCGAAGCGGGGAACGGTAAACTCTCGATGGGCGGTGGTGAATAATGAAGAAACGTGAGTTGCCGCGCATCAGGCACCATGAAGATGTTGAATTTTTTAGAGAAATGGTCAGATTCACAGCGGCCGAAACAAGGTTTTCAGCGAGGTTGATAGAAAAGGATTATTTCAGCAGTGTCCTCCTGGAACATATAGCCTTAAATTTAGGGGATTTGCTTGTTTTCAAGGGCGGGACATGCCTGGCAAAAGTCCATGCTGCGTTTTATCGTCTCAGTGAAGATTTGGATTTTATGATCTCCATTTCATTCAAATCAAAACGGTCCGAACGCCGTCGTCGAATGGACCCCGTTAGGCAAATGATGAATGATTTACCTGAAAGGCTTCCTGTTTTCAAGGAGGTTGTGCCCATGACAGGTGCGAACGAGTCTACTCAATACATCGGTGTATTGGGTTACAGGTCCCTTTTTTTGAAACAAGAGGAAACGATCAAGATTGAGATCGGACTGCGGGAACCTTTGCAGACACCGGCTGTCAAGCAGAAGGTCCAAACGATTCTTCTTGATCCCCTATTAAACAGACCGATAGTTAACCCGGTGACCCTGACCTGTATTTCCAAAATAGAAGCCTACGCGGAAAAATTCAGGGCGGCATTAACCCGTCGAGAAGTGGCCATTAGGGATTTCTTTGATATTGATTATGCTTTTCGAAGACTTGGAATCGACTCTCGTGATAGACCCTTGGAACGGCTTATTCAATCCAAGATCGAGGTCCCGGGCAATGAACCCATTGATGTTTCTGAGAAGCGCCGATCGTTGTTGCAACAACAAAAGGAAACGCATCTAAGGCCGGTTCTGCGTGAGGGCGATTATCAGGCCTTTGACTTGGATCGAGCCTTCCGCTTAGTACGAGAAACGGCCGAACGATTGACGGGAAAAGATGGTCATCGACATCAACAGTGAATTATTCTCGGTGAGTTTATCGAACCTAGGGAGGATGACGGGGCCTTTTAATTATGGGTTTCTTTTTAGGGCAACTTAGTCAACAGCGGATGATGAAGGAAGGGTGGAATTTTGTGTACATTTAAGATTTGACCCTTAGATCTTGTTTTAGATTTTTTTGACCCCAGAACTATGGAATAATGGATGGAGAAAGCAATCGGCAGGACTGTACCAATAATCGATCTGTTCGCGGGCCTCGGTGGACTTGGCGAAGGTTTTTCGGTATTTCAGACACCTGATGGCCAGCAACCCTTCAAAATCGCTTTGTCTATCGGGAAAGACCGGGACGCCCATCAAATGCTGGCGCTTCGCTCCTTCTTCCGGCAATTTGAGCTGAGGGGACCCCCAGAAGAGTACTACGAACATCTTCGCAGAGCAGATGAACCGGAGCCAGAGCTGCGAAATTGTCTTTTTAACGCACATCCCGAACAGGCATTTCAGGTGGTAAATTCCGCTTTGCGTGCGGAGCTTGGCGTGGACGACCCCCGAGCCATTCGGGATTGCATCAGAAAAGCTCTTGAGAAATATAACGACTTTGTTCTCCTGGGAGGTCCTCCCTGCCAAGCCCATTCCTTCATCGGACGCGTAAGAATGTCTGGGCAGGACCCGGAAAAATATGAAAAAGATCCCCGCCACTATCTCTATCAGGAGTATCTCCGGATTCTGGCTACACATCGACCTCCGGTATTTGTAATGGAAAATATGCCGGGCCTTATGTCATCACAGGCAAACGGTGAGGGCATCTTCGGGAAAATCCATAATGACCTTTATATGCCCCAGAGTGCGGGCGGTGTAAAAAGAGTCTGTGGCCGACGATCTCCGGAAAGGACAGTCACGTGAATCCCGAACTTCCTTACGGTTTATATGACGCTCTCCTGGACGAAGAACTACGCGAGGTGCTCGCACGACATCCGGAGTTACGTGCAGTTTTGGGAAAACTCGATGCTGAAGAACAGCCATCCCGTTATGCCGCTTTCCTGGCCAGAATCGTGGAACAGACCATGCGGGAGGAATCAGATTCTCTTCGGAGACTTGCCCTCTGTAACCGGCTAATTGAGATTATCTCCCGGGAGACCGAGGGGAATCATCTTGTAAGGAGGCGCCTCATCCAAACGCAAAAGCAGGTTCTCCTTGAGATCACTCCTCCAAGCTATGGCATACAGGGAGTGCCAAGGCCCCAGACCCCGGTAACGGTAAGCACTCTCTTCACCGGTTCCCCGCAAGAGCCGCAGCTTGTCCATGAGTTGCAAGAGGAGATGCGTTCTGCCGATTCCGTAGATATCCTGGTCTCCTTCATAAAGTGGTCCGGCCTGCGTCTCCTGATGTCTGCCTTTGAAGATCTCAATATCCGGGAAGTTCCTGTTCGGATCGTCACTACATCTTACATGGGGGCTTCAGACGCTCCCGCTATCGAGTGGCTTGCCAGATTGCCCAATGTTCGGGTACGGGTATCGTACGACACGGAGCGGACGCGCCTCCATGCAAAAGCCTATCAATTCGGAAGATTATCCGGATTCTCAACGGCCTATATCGGTTCGGCAAACATGTCTCATGCGGCGATTACCAGCGGACTGGAGTTGAACCTTAAGGTGACAGCCCAGGATATGGGACACATACTTGAAAAATTTACGGCAGAATTCGAGACCTACTGGAACAGCCGTGAATTCATCCCTTTCGATCCCGAAGAACCGCAACGTTTACGGTCTGCTATCACTCGCGCCCGGAACTCACAGACAATAACGTCGGATGTTTTCTTCGACATTACCCCCCACCCCTTTCAGGAGCGTATACTGGAAGCGCTGGAGCGTGAACGGGTAGCCCATAACCGCTTTCGAAATCTCATTATTGCGGCAACAGGCACAGGTAAAACGGTAATAGCCGCCTTCGATTTCCGGCGGTTCTTTAACGCGCAAAAGAGGCAAGCCAGGCTGCTTTTTGTTGCCCACCGTCAGGAGATACTGCATCAGGCATTGACAACCTTCAGAAACATCCTTCGAAACCATAACTTCGGGGAGTTGCTGGTTGGCTCACACGAGGCAGACCGGTTGGAGCACCTTTTTTGTTCAGTCGGGATGCTGACAAGCCGCCGATTGTGGGAGCGGGTTGGCAGGCAGTTCTATGACTATATCATAGTCGATGAAGTGCATCATGGCACCGCCGACAGCTACCGCCCGATATTCGATCACTTCGCGCCAACGGTTCTCCTCGGTCTGACGGCTACTCCTGAACGAATGGACGGTGATAATGTGGCCGCAGATTTCGGTAATCGTTTTGCTGCCGAGATTCGTCTGCCAGATGCCCTTGAGGAAAAGATGCTTTGTCCTTTCCATTATTTCGGCGTTGCCGATCCCGTAGCCCTCGATCAGGACCGATTCTGGAGGAATGGCAAGTACGATGCAGCAGAACTGGAAAAGGTCTACACAGGCACCCATATACTTGCCCGACAACGGGTAGATGCGGTCACTCAGGCGCTGGAACGCTACGAGCCGGAGTACCTGCAGTCAGTCAAAGGAATCGGTTTTTGCGTGACCATCAACCATGCCACCTTTATGGCTGAGATGTTCACCCGAAGTGGCATCCCTTCGGCGGCTTTTGTGTCCGGGGTTGACGATGCCCGTTGCAGCGTGCTCCTCGAGGATTTTCGGGCCGGACGACTTATCTTTCTTTTCACTGTGGACAAGCTGAGCGAAGGGGTCGATGTGCCTGAGTTGAACACCGTGCTCTTTTTACGGCCCACGGAGAGTCTTACCGTATTTCTCCAGCAGCTGGGGCGTGGTCTACGCCATTCGCCAGGGAAAGACTGTCTCACGGTGCTCGATTTCGTGGGCCAGGCTCATCACCGATATCGCATTGACAGCAAGTTGAAAGCTCTTTTACCAAAACACCGCTACGCCATTGACAGGGAAGTTGAGCTTAATTTTCCTCATTTGCCTGCAGGGTGTTCAATCCAGTTAGACCGGCTATCCCGTCAATACGTCCTTGGAAATATCAGGGAAAATCTGCGCAATCTGGCCGTACAAGTGCCTGACAGGTTACAGAGTTTTGCAACTGACACGGACGGCCTGCCACTGACGTTCAGGAACTTCGTAACCTACCACGACTATGAACCTGAGGTTCTACTTGCACGGGAAACCTGGACGGGCTGGAAGGCAAAGGCCAGACTTGCCTCGACCCCGATTGACCCTGACCTGACACGCCTCAGACATTCCTTGGTGCGAGCGGTGTCCATCTCCGGACCAAAGGAAATCAGAACCTTTCGCCGGATCGTAGAGAAACTGATTCTGGGGGATGTGTCCAATGCCCTCGTGACAGCGGGCGACTCCGCCATATTCATTCATTATCGTCTTTGGGGAGACTCCGGTAAGGCACTCGGCATGACCAACCTTCAAGAGTCTTTCGGACGCTTCGCACGTAATCTGTCTATCCTTAGTGACCTGAACGAGATACTTGAATGGGCTGAATCAGAGACAACCGTGAGTGGGCAGCCGGTGGAACTTCCATTTTTGTGTCCTTTTGAACTCCACGCAAATTACGGCATCAAAGAAATCCAGGCTGGCCTGCATCAGGCGACACTTGAAACGGCGGGACAGAGAGGGGTTGGAGTGATTCACTTCCCTCCAATAAGAGCGTACACCCTTTTGGTCACCTATCAGAAAACTGAACGGGAGTTCTCGCCAAGCACCATGTATGCCGACTACCCCATCAGCAGAGAACTCCTGCACTGGGAATCACAATCCAACACGATCCAGAATTCAGAGACCGGACAGAACTTTGTCTGCCATAAAGATCGCGGCTATACAATCCTGATATTTGCCCGCGATCAGAAAAG
>PCSF01000008.1:16934-21469 GCA_002771315.1 Desulfobacterales bacterium CG23_combo_of_CG06-09_8_20_14_all_52_9
ATTCACCTACCTTGGCCCTGCCGAACGTGTCAGTTTTGAAAGTGAAAGGCCCATCAAAATGGTATGGCGTCTGCGCCACCCAATGCCCGTAGACATGTTCGAGGAAAACAGACGTGGTGGATAAGGGGATTCCTTTCAGTTATATACAGTCATTTACTCCTCCGGATCACATTTCTAACCGTATTATTGCATTCTGAAAAACAAGACTGGTTTGGACAGAGGAAACCTTTACAGAGTGTGGCCTCGCGAGAGTCTTTTGACACCTTGAATCATTTCAAAAAAGATTTCTTGGAGAATTATTGTTTCTCCAACAATTCTCTTTGCCTATTTACGGAGAAATAGCAGCCCTCGAAGGGTGGGTAGGCCCCTTGGACACCAAACAGGATTTCCGTTGAAATCCCCGGCAATCCCTCGCGCGATTTTTGGGAAACCGAGTTGCCGCAAGAGCTGGAAGAGTGTCTCACCGACCCGGATTTTGAAGCCGCTGCCAAGTTCGATTACCTTGTCCTCGACGAGGCGCAGGATCTTCTGGCGAGGCCACGACTCTGGCAATGCCTCACCCAGTTTCTCTCCGGTGGTGTAGACAAAGGTGCCTTTGCGCTTTTCGGCGATTTCGACCACCAGGTTCTCGCCGATCGAGAACCGATGCATAAAGCCCTCGCAGCGCTGGGCACATCCGACCGCCCGGTGCGCTGGAAGCTGTCCGAGAACTGCCGTAACTACCGCATCGTGGGGGACACTGCGGTCCGGCTCGCCGGCCTGAGCGGTCCCGTCTATTCAGGTTATCTGCGCTCCGGGGGCGATGTGCATAACTACGACATTTTCTTTTACGACCATGAGAATGCACAGTTGGACAAGCTCTATCAATGGCTCAGTGAGTTCAATGCGCATGGTTACAAACCGCCAGAGATCACACTGCTGTCGTTTCGGGCTGATCATTTGAGCGCCGCACTGCGCCTGAAAAACGCAGGATACAAATTGCGTCCGGCATGGCAGGCAAGCGACCTTACGGCTTACGCAAGCGTCCATGCTTTCAAGGGCTTGGAGAACAAGGTCATCATTCTTACCGACGTGGTTCTTGACGGTCTGGACTGTCGAAGGGACTTGTTTTACACAGGGATGACTCGGGCCACCGAGTCCGTTCGCGTTTTGTGTGACAAGAATTCCCAAGGGACTATCTTGACGTGGCTTGCCCGGAGGGCTGATTCATGAGCGAAAGATCCAAGATGATAGAATGGATTCGCGGTGAACTCGTCGGTCCATCGCGGCCGCTTGCGGAGCCGGCTTTGGTTGAGTTCAATAACCGTGAGTTCGCAGATCCCGTCCCGTTGCGCCGTGGTCCACTCGCATGGCGACCTGATCCTGACGTGGATCTTCAGGAAGTACTGTATTTCGAGCGAGAAACTCCACACCGGAAATACGGTGCGGGACTTCTTCACCCCACAGGGGCCTCGACAACCACCCCGCTGCCCGATCAAGCGGCATTGCAGGCCACTGACACTATCGGCGCCGAACCGGAGGCGGACGAGGAACCTGATGACAATCCTGATGGGATGCCCGAGGATAGCCAAGACAATGCGGAAGAACTTGGTGTCGGTGAGGGCGGCGCCGGCTCCAATGCCTCGGATGACTTTGAGGTCACGAGTCCGGACATCCGACATCCTTCGACTATTGGAATCTCGTTCTGCGTTCGGCTGAACTTAAAAGGTCAGGTCGTTGTGCGGCTGCCCCAAAGTCGGCGTTTTTCCTGGCAGGCCGAAGACGCTCCGCCGTTTCCGTTAAACGGCCGCTATGAATCGTGCGTGCGCCGCTGGATGAACCAAGAAGGCTGCTGGAAGGAAGCGCCGGTCTGGCGCCGGCTCCAAGCTGTTCTCCCCGATGCAGGAGTTACCGTTGGGCGGTCTGAGCTCGTGTCTGGACAGGTGATCCGCAAGGAAGTGACGATGCCGGAAGGTTCTCCGATGGCCCTCCGCTTCGAGGTCTTTCCGCGTCAGCTTCCGGACCATGAAGATGCTTGGTTGCTGACTATAGTTCTTCGGAATTCTACATCACAGTCTCCAACGCAGGAACCCCGAGAGTCTATTCTTTACCAAACGTTCTTTGAAGTGAAGGTCGCAGGAGGCCAATTCGAAAAATATCCAGAAAGCCGGCGCCCCTTTGCCCAGTTTGACCCAGAGGAACAGTCCCTAGTACTGCTCTATCGCGAGTACGCCACCTGGGGTATCGGTCACGGCTGCGCTGCCGGGTGGGATGCCGAACCAGGCGGGACACCTTTAACACTTTACACCGACGTCATGCCTGCCGTTCAGTTACCGAGCATGACCCCCTACATTGAAGCAGACGGCAGGCCAGTCCAGCTCTATATGCGCGCTCTGGCAGCCCTCTCCGACGACGGCGCTGGCCCTGCTTGGCAATCTCTCGAGGACCTTGCTGCCGGATACGCTGTTTGGATTCAACTCAGGCGCGAGGAGGTGGCCAAGTTCCCCCAGCAGCACCTCGCAGCCGTCGCTTACCGTCATCTGGAGGGGTGTAACGCCTGTCTAAGCCGAATAAACGCAGGCATCGCTCTGCTGAGGAGTAATGAACGGGTTCGGCGTGCCTTTCGTTTCGCCAACCTATCCATGCTTCTCCAGCAGATCGCGACCAAGCAGTTGACTAGGCGTCCACTGGGTTGGATTGCGACTCTGCAGCGTGTAACACCACAGGGGGACCACAGGTCGCCATGGAGCATCTACGAAAACGGCTTGGAAGAGGCAAGACAAATCGGCACATGGCGCGCGTTCCAGATCGCGTTCCTTCTGATGTCAATTGGCGGCGTGAGTGACGGTTGCTCTGAGGAACGGGAAATCGTGGATCTCATCTGGTTCCCGACCGGCGGCGGCAAGACCGAGGCCTATCTCGCGGTAATGGCCTTCTACATGTTCCACGAGCGACTGTTGATGGATGGCGCCGGTTCCGAGCCCAGGCGTGATGGTACCAATGTCCTTATGCGCTACGCGCTGAGAATGCTGACGACACAGCAGTTTCAGCGCGCGGCCAGTATGATTTGCGCAATGGAATATATGCGACGCAATCCTCAGTGCCACGGGATGGGTGATATTCCTGGAAGGCGCTTTTCCCTCGGTTTGTGGATCGGCGGTGAGGGATCACCCAATACGATCCGCGATGCCAGAACTGAACTCGCCACGTTTCGTCGCGGCGAAAATGAAGGAAACCCACTCGTTCTTACCGAATGCCCATGGTGCCGTTCCGAGATAGGACGATACGAGGGCCGGCGGCCCAATGTCGTCCGCCAGAATCAGTGGAACTCGTTGCGAACGAGGGGGATTATCGAGGATGGCAATAACGGCCCGCTCCTGCACTGCCCTGATAATAATTGTTCCTTTGGCCAGGAATATCCAGAGAGCTGGTTGCCCATCGAAGTAGTAGACGAGCGGATTTACCAGCATCCGCCTTCACTGGTTATAGCCACAGCGGACAAATTCGCCATTATCGCCTATCGGCCGGCGGCCGGCGCGCTTTTTGGTCGACGCTTTGTTAATGGTCAACTGTACCAGGAATCCATCCCACCGGGCCTGATCGTACAGGATGAACTGCATCTGATTTCAGGCCCGCTGGGGACCATGTATGCCCTGTATGAGGGTGTATTCGAGCGCTTGTGTTCGTATGATCGGAATGGCACTTTGATAAAGCCCAAACTCATTGCTTCCACCGCTACCATTCGTGGTGCCCCCGACCAGGTGAAGTCTCTTTATTCGCGAGCGCGGACCCAGTTGTTCCCCAGTCCGGGGCTCATGATGGCTGATTCCTTCTTCGGCAAATACGCCCGCGACGCGACGGGAAAACTTCTCGACGGTCACCTCTACCTCGGCATTCACGCAAGCGATTACGGTTCCGTACTCACGACTCAAGTCCGCGCTTTCTCCTCCGCGCTGTTCCGGCCGTTTTCGTTTGCCCATGACTGCCGAGATCCTTGGTGGACCCTGCTCGCGTTTTACAACAGCATTCGCGAACTTGGAGGTGCCAGGACCCTTTTCGATTCTGACATCCGCTCGCGGCTCAAGTTCATGTTTAACCGCGAGGGCTTCGCCCACGACAATCGGCGTACCCTCCGGATCGTTGAGGAACTCACCAGCCGCCTTTCGCATGCCGAGATCGTGCGCATGATGGATCGGTTGTCCTCACCCTATGTGGCGGCGGTCGACAGCAAGCCGATCGACGCCTGTCTCGCCTCCAACATCATTGAGGTCGGCGTGGATATTGACCGTCTTTCGCTTATGGGGGTAGTCGGCCAGCCCAAGACAACCGCCACTTATATCCAGGTCACCGGCCGCGTGGGTCGCCGTTGGTGGGAACGCCCCGGTCTTATTCTGATGATCTACAATCCATCCAAGAGCCGTGACCGTTCCCACTTCGAACAGTTCCATAGCTACCATCGCCGCCTTTACGAACGAGTAGAGCCGACCACAGCCACCCCTTTCGCGATGTCTGCCATTAAACGCGGATTACCGGGCGCGCTGCTCGCTTGGGCAAGA
>PCSF01000158.1 GCA_002771315.1 Desulfobacterales bacterium CG23_combo_of_CG06-09_8_20_14_all_52_9
CGGTCCTGGCGACGGGCCGGAATGTCTTCTTCCCCGATCAGGATGCGAAGACAGTTGGGCCAGCCGGGCAGGTCCGCCTTGCCCAGGCCATAGCCGATGCGTTCGATCTTCATGAGGGGCTGGACTGAAAAGTCCTGAGCCAGCCCGGCGAGGATGGCGGCGCCGGTGGGAGTGGTCAGCTCCATGGAAATTCCGCCGGCATAGGTGGGTTTCCCTTTCAGAAGAGAGAGGGTTGCCGGGGCCGGGACCGGGAGAATACCATGCTCGGTCTTCACGGTTCCGCTTCCTACATTGACAGGAGAGGCGGTGACACGGCGGATTCCCAGGCTTTCCATCCCTGCCACGGTTCCCACGATATCAATGATCGAATCAACCGCTCCGATCTCATGAAAATGGATCGAAGAAATATCCACATGATGAACCTCGGATTCCGCCGTTCCCAACAGTTGAAAGATCCGTTTGCTTTTTTCCTTTACCCCAGGGGAAAGACTGCTTCCATCAATGAGGCAAAGGATATCCTGAAGGTTCCGGGCCGGCTGTGCCTTGTCTATGATCACATGGACGAGGTTCCCGGAGATGGAACCGCGTTTTGAAGATTGAATCTCAATCCGATAACCGGAAAGATTCAGCTTTTTCAATTCCAAGCAGAGTAAATCTTCTTTTAGACCCGCATGGACAAGGGCCCCGAGGGTCATATCTCCGCTGATGCCCGAGAAACAATCCAGGTAAGCAATGCTCAAGAGAGATTCTCCTTCCATTTGCGGGATAGTTTGAATCTAACATAGACCCAGGTGTTTCTCAAGGGAAAAGAAAAATCCGAGGATGTTTCAAGCCCTTGTCAATTGGTCAGGAACCGTGTGAGCAAGGTTACTTTCTGTTTTTTTGTGGAGGTGTTAAAAAATCTTGACTTTACCTCTTACAGCGGGTATCAATAATATTCTAAAGGGAACCTTATTCTTGCCCGTTGCAACAATAACGGCAGGGGAAGGGCTGGGTGTTCATTTTAGAAAGGGGGATGTTAATGGGTATGGCAGAAGGACAAGTCAAATGGTTTAATGCTGAAAAAGGGTATGGGTTCATTTCACAGAGTGAAGGCAAGGACGTCTTTGTCCACTTTTCAGCAATCCAGGGAGACGGGTTTAAAAGCCTTGATGAGGGAGACCGGGTGGCCTTTGATCTTGCCGAAGGACCAAAGGGGCCTCAGGCTGTGAATGTCGTTAAGATCTAAGTGCTCCTGTTCGTAAATATAGTGACGCACCGAGAGGGTCGAAAGGCGGTCTCATCAAGGCGCGCGACTCAGCGCGTACCCCCTGTGGTACGTGACAAGAAGCGGATCCCAAGATACCTTAATGTATAAGCCGTAGCTTTCGGCATGAATCAAAGTGAAGCGGGAGGATGGCCCGGCGAAGGCCTGCCTTCGGTGGGGAAAAGACAACGGAGAGAAGGCAGCCCTGCGGCACTCGAATGCCGCCGTATTTATGAATCGGGCCGCTAAGTCTTTCGATTCATAAATTCGATAACGAATTCATTCACTCAGGACTTAGGGTTTGCGCAAAAATAACTTGAACAATCAACCATGCCGGTGTATTATAGCAGCATGGTTGAACATCGCATGATTCAAGAGA
>PCSF01000302.1 GCA_002771315.1 Desulfobacterales bacterium CG23_combo_of_CG06-09_8_20_14_all_52_9
AACGAAAACCGGCTGCTGGAGCCCATGTACCGGGCTCCGAATTCAAAAGAATGGAAGCCGGTGTCATGGGACTGGGCCATTGAAGAGATTGCCAAACGCGTCAAGGCCACACGGGACGCCACTTTCGAGGCCAAAAACGACAAAGGGCAGGCGGTCAACCGCACCACCGCCATCGCCTCGGTGGGCAGCGCCGCCATGGACAATGAAGAGTGCTGGATCTACCAGACCCTGCTGCGCGCCATGGGGCTGGTATATATCGAACATCAGGCCCGACTCTGCCACAGTTCCACGGTTGCGGCTCTGGCAGAGTCGTTCGGACGCGGCGCCATGACGAACCACTGGATCGATGTGAAAAATGCGGATGTGATTCTCATCATGGGAAGCAACGCCGCAGAAAACCATCCGATTTCCTTCAGATGGATCACCGAGGCCCAGAAAAACGGATCCACCCTGATCAGCGTGGACCCGCGCTTCACCCGCAGTTCCTCCAAGGCGGACATCTATGCCCCGCTACGCTCGGGGACGGACATCCCCTTTTTGGGCGGGATGATCAAGTACATCCTGGACAACAAGCTTTTCCATGAAGAGTATGTGCTCAATTACACGAACGCCTCTTTTATTGTGAACGATGCGTTTGGATTTTCCGACGGCCTCTTTGCCGGTTATGACGAGAAAAAGCGCAGCTACGACAAGAGCAAATGGGGTTTTGCAGTGGATGAAAAAGGCGTTCCCAAGCGCGACCCCAGCCTGAAAAATCCCCGCTGCGTACTCAATCTTCTTAAAAAGCACTACGATCGCTATACTCTCAAGAAGGTTTCAGAGGTGACCGGGACCCCGGAAGCCAATCTTTTGGAGGTGTACAAAGCTTACAGCGCCACCGGAAAACCGGACAAGGCCGCCACCATCATGTACGCCATGGGATGGACCCAGCATACCGTAGGGGTGCAGAACATCCGTGCCATGTGCATGATTCAATTGCTGCTGGGCAACATGGGCATCGCCGGCGGCGGGGTCAACGCCCTTCGCGGCGAATCCAACGTCCAGGGATCCACCGACCATGCCCTGCTGTTTCACCTGCTGCCCGGCTATTTGCCCATGCCGTCGGCATCCATCGGCTCTTTGGCTACTTACAATGAGAAATATACACCCAAGAGCAACGACCCGCGCTCGGCCAACTGGTGGCAGAACCGGCCTAAGTACACCGCCAGCCTGCTCAAGTCCTTTTTCGGAGACAAGGCTACGGCCGAAAACGATTTCGGCTACAACTGGCTGCCCAAGATCGATGACGGCAAGCCCTACTCCTGGCTAGATATCTTCGATGCCATGTACAACGGCAAGATCAAGGGGTTTTTTGCTTGGGGCCAGAATCCGGCCTGCTCGGGTGTCAATTCCAACAAGACCCGCAAGGCCATGGCCAAACTGGACTGGATGGTCAACGTCAATCTCTTCGACAACGAAACCGGCTCCTTCTGGCGCGGCCCCGGCATGGATCCGGCCAACATAAAGACAGAAGTCTTCATGCTGCCGGCCTGTGTTTCCGTGGA
>PCSF01000228.1:0-1447 GCA_002771315.1 Desulfobacterales bacterium CG23_combo_of_CG06-09_8_20_14_all_52_9
AGGTTTCCGATAAAGCGGCTCGGCGCCGTTTTAATGCGGAATACAAAAGTCGTATTCTCCGGGAGGCCGAGTCATGTAAAGAGCAGGGTTGTCTGGGCGCCCTGTTGCGCCGGGAAGGCCTGTACTCTTCCAATTTGATCACATGGCGGCGACAAGCACAAAAGGGAAGCTTGGAAGCGCTTTCCCCAAAAAAGCGGGGACCAAAGGAAAAGAAACCCGATCCTTCCCTGCTGCGCATAGCCGAGCTGGAGAAGACAACCAAAAAGTTGGAAAACAAGCTCCGGCAGGCAGAATTCATCATTGCGGCTCAAAAAAAAATTGCCGAGATATTGCAGATGCCGCTCGATCCCCGGGAAGAGGCGAGATAATGAATATGACAGCATCTCTGGCAAAAGAAGTGAATGTCCGACAGGCTTGTACTGCTTTAGCAGTTCCCCGTGCCAGTTTCTACCGCTGGCAGGGTCGGCAGGATATGGGAGAAGCTTCAACAAAGAAATTGAGGCCTGCGCCCCCCCTTGCCTTATCTGATGAAGAGGAAAAGACCATACTGGATATTCTCCACTCAGATAGCTTTGTGGATCAGCCACCCCAAGAAATCTATAACACTCTTTTGGATGAAGGCAAGTATCTGTGCTCCGTGAGGACTATGTATCGGATTCTTGAAAAACACGGAGAAGTCAAAGAACGGCGCAATCAGCTTACCCATCCCCATTACCAAAAACCAGAGCTGCTTGCCTGTGCGCCCAACCAGCTCTGGTCGTGGGACATAACGAAACTCAAGGGACCGGCAAAGTGGACGTACTATTACCTCTACGTGATTATCGATGTCTTCAGCCGGTACGTCGTCGGATGGATGGTGGCCCACCGGGAACTTGCTTCACTGGCACAGAAACTGATTGAGGAAACTTGCAAGAAACAGAATATCCAGCCGGGACAACTGACTATCCATGCTGATCGCGGCTCCAGCATGAAATCCAAACCGGTCGCTTTTTTGATGGCTGATCTGGGTATCACCAAGAGTCATTCACGACCCTATGTGAGCAATGACAACCCCTATTCTGAATCCCATTTCAAAACCCTCAAATATCGACCGGAGTTTCCGGGCAACTTTGGAGCCATTATGGATGCCCGTGGATTCTGCCAACCTTTCTTCAATTGGTACAACAGCGAGCATTACCATTCCGGAATCGGGTTCATGACTCCGGAAGATCTCCATTACGGAAGAGCCGAACAAGTTGTCAAAGAGCGGCAGGCAGTTCTGGATGCTGCCTATGAAAAGAATCCAAAACGATTCAAGGGAAAAACGCCGACGCCTGCGGAGTTGCCCACAGCCGTCTGGATCAACAAACCGGCGTTAACAAGTAGCGAACCGGCGCTACAGTAAATTGTCGCTGGAGGTGTCTCATTTTCATTGACAAGTTCCGCTCACCTGAACAACAATCCGGAG
>PCSF01000228.1:1471-1613 GCA_002771315.1 Desulfobacterales bacterium CG23_combo_of_CG06-09_8_20_14_all_52_9
GTAAGAAAGCAAAGTCCAAGTCTGATTCTGTGCCAAATCCTCGTAATATCTTGGCAGAAGCAGGCATGTAATAATTGAAATCCAAAAAAATATTCTGACCACCTGCATATCGGTAGGCGTAGGATACAAAATATGATCAAGA
>PCSF01000263.1:0-3082 GCA_002771315.1 Desulfobacterales bacterium CG23_combo_of_CG06-09_8_20_14_all_52_9
AAATTATTTCTTGACATAATATCAGGCAGTTGACATAAACTCGGATCCAGAAAGCAAGTTCCTGTCTAGTCTAGTCAATCTGCCGCAATAAGCTGTTTATATTGAAACTTTGCGTTTTTGGTCAGGCACTATCTAGTCGTATCACTTTATTAAAGAGAACTTCCGATATCATGGTAGAGAAGATTAAAGTTAAAAGCCAGATGACCGCCCTGGTCCGCCGGGAGCGGTTTACCGATTTCCATCGCGGCAAATTGGCAACGCAATTCCATCATCCCCAGTTCGGGCTGGTCATTACTCCGGCCAGCATGATCACGACCCCGGCCGAAGCGGGAAAATTGCTCGACGTGCTGCAGGGCGCAAGGATAAGGAAAAACCTGGTCGTCCCGCTTGACCAGGAGACAACGCTGGTCTTGAAAAAGGCCGGTAAAGGGGGGAACCACCTGATCTTCATGCCGGGGAGCGCCAAGGCGGCTGATGCCAAAGCTTACGTCCTTCCGGAATCTCTCCCTCCCGCTTTTTTTAAGCAGGGTGGGGGAGCGCCGCGTGAATTTTACTATGACGCGATTCATATTACTCCCGAGAGCGCGGCCGCGGTCAGAGAGATCGAGATCAATGATCCCACAGTTGCCCGGTTCGTGGCTGAGCCGCCGGTGAGCAAGCACGCCACTTACCGCCTGGTCTATCATAATTACCGCGACGTGGAAACGGACCGGATCCGCCTGAAGGCCGATGCCCTGGTCCTGGTCAATCGGGGCGAACAGATCTATACCCATAAACTTCCCGGCACCGCTCTGACCAGATTGCCGATCGAAATGATCCTGGAAGAACCGCCCGATCACCTGGTCGTGGCCAGCGACGAGGTAAAAGTGTCCCGTAAGCTCTATGGCGATATTTATCAGCGGCACGAGATCAGGGTCGAACGTTTACCGCTGGGTGAACTGACCGAGATCTGGCCATTTGGGTTCCCCCAGACCGGGATCACCGAACTGAACAGGCCGTCAGCCACGGTCAGGGAAAAGCTTCGGCTCTTTGAAAAAGCGGCCGGTAGTGATCCGATCTACGGTTTAGCCGCGGCCGGGTCTATTTTACACAGTGCCGGCAAGGGGCTGGCCGAAGGGGCGCTGCTTTTTCAGGTGTTGAATTTAGCCCAGAATGAGTTGAAGGTCGCCGCCCTGCTCGGTTTTGCCGCGAAAGCTTCGCTGGCCTTTTATCTGATCGCTAACAGCCGGGCCGCGGCCGAGGTCGAGCGGCTGGAGGCCAAAGAACGGTTAGGCGAGGAGGTGAACAAGCAGTACCCGCTCTGGGAGAT
Source organism: Desulfobacterales bacterium CG23_combo_of_CG06-09_8_20_14_all_52_9 (assembly GCA_002771315.1). Classification (GTDB taxonomy): domain Bacteria; phylum Desulfobacterota; class Desulfobacteria; order Desulfobacterales; family UBA2156. The sequence goes on from PCSF01000263.1 coordinate 1,310, forward strand.
GGGGGCCCATTATAAGACAACGACTGAGCTGATCAAAAGGTACCTGACGATCTCGGCGTCGTACCTGACGGCGGCGACGATTTTTTTTCAGCTTTTCCCGCCGGTCTTTAAAAGCCTATGGGGATCTTTGAGCCCGGTCGCCGCCTCTGTCCTGTTCGTCGCCGCCTACCTGGGCGCTGAATTCTTGGTCGTCATGACTGACGCCTTTGAGATCAAGAACTCCTTCAAGATCGCGGAGAACCGCCTGCGGCAAAATCCGGAATTCAACAAGACTTTTTGGACGATCAACGCTTTTCAGGATAATCTTGGCCTGATGTTGAACCAGGCTTCGTTCCTGGGCGGCTTTGGCCTCTACTCGCTCTTTTTAACCTTCCTGCCGGCCTACGCGGCCTTCGCCGGCATCACCCTAGGCGGTATCGCACTGACCCTATGCGCGGCCCGGTTCATGCTGCCGGTCTTTGGGCGGGAGGAGAAGACTAGATTGGCGATCAATAGCCCGGAGCTGCTCCGTTACGGTAAAACCTTGAAATTCTCACCCAACATTTCGGTCCGGCTCGGTGAAGACGTGAAGGTTGAGGTCATTGAACAGCCGAGAAAGGGACGGGTGATCATCCCCGATTTTGAAAAATACGGCGTTAAACTGCAAGTAGCCAACTTTGCGGCGATCGAAGTTAAGAGGAATTTTGCCGGCAGGATACTGCCTTTCGCCTGGGCCCAAAAACAGCAGATCTTTGTCCGGACGACCGACCCGGCCGATCCAGCCGTGATCTTTACCGCTTACGGGAAGGCCTCATTAACCTCGGAGGAGATCGCCGCCCAATTTATCGAACAGGTCTAAGGATCAGCCCGGTGCTGGCCGAAGTTACCATTTGCTGATATCTTGCCAGCCAGCCGGTGGTGAATTTCATCTTCGGCTCTTTCCAGTGCGCCAAGCGCTAGGTCAATTCCGCGTTCGTTACCCGGACGTGGAGCTTCCGGTTCGGGATATGATCTCGATGATATCGCCATCCTTGACCGCCGCGGTCCACCCTCTGCCGCTTCGGGAGAGACGTGGGCCGATGCACGGCCCGCGGGTGCCGCCGGAAAAGCGGCCGTCGGTTATTAATGCCACCGATTCTGACAATCCCATCCCGGCGATCGCCGAGGTCGGATAAAGCAGTTCCCTCATGCCCGGGCTGCCTTTCGGTCCTTCGTAGCGGATGACGACCACGTCACGGTGTTTGACCCGGCCGGCATTGATCGCCCGCTGGGCGGCATCTTCGGAATCGAAGAGCTTGGCCGGGCCGATATGTTTCATTATTTTGGACGAGACCGCGGTCTGTTTGACGACCGAACCTTCCGGAGCCAGGTTCCCTTTCAGGATCGCCAGACTGCCCTGTTTGTGATAAGAATTGTCGAGGGGCCTGATAATGTTCTTGTTAAAGACCTCTCAGGCCGCCGCAATCTGTTTGATCGTCAAGCCAGAAACGGTCGGATTGTTGAGGATCATTCTCCCCAAGGTGTGGAACGCTACCGGGACGCCGCCCGCATGCTCCAGATATCATGAATACTACAGCAATAAATCCAGAGGAATGCTGCAAAAAGGTGAAACCGACAATGTCATCCCGACCATTATGAAAAGCGAAATCTCGTCCACAATCATGATCCGCCGGTGCGGAATCCCTCCCATATCCCTGAATTCACCTACGATGACGACTACTCACAAATCCACCCCCCATCGATTACTGGCTTTAATAGTCGAATAGACTATTGAGGTAAATGGAAACCCCGCGC
>PCSF01000263.1:3156-4805 GCA_002771315.1 Desulfobacterales bacterium CG23_combo_of_CG06-09_8_20_14_all_52_9
CATGCTTAGTAAATTATTTCTTGACATATTATCAGGTAGTTGTCATACACTCGAATCTGGAAACAGGTTCCTGTCTAGTAGTATAGTATGTGACTGGTGACGAATGGAAGGGTCAGGGTTGATAGCCATTTCAGCATGAGGAAGGTAAGCGGCTCCCCATCCCCCCTGTGTTTAGCCATATGAATCATTCGTCGTCCAAAACCAAGGTCAAAGCCGAAGAATTGGGGTTTCGAAGGGGGATAGAATGAAATTAATTGAAAGGGGATAGTCGTTTAGCTTCCGCTGTGGTATGCTGTCCCTAATGGCTACTCTGGCTGGAGGAGAAATGCAGGGAAACATAACAAAAATATAGAATTTTCAGCACACGTACCGTGATTTTGTGGAGCAGTTTCCCAATAACAATGCGTGTGCAGCCTGCTTGGAGCATCTGCAATGGCCGGCCTTTGCCTCCCTAACAGCGAGGGCAACGAAAGCCATCTGGCCAGCGCAATTGAAAAAGACAGCTCCGACAAGCTTCCTCCATGGAAAAGCGAGCCTTAACCTTAGCAATCGTTCGGGGGTAGTCTTCCATACCCTGATTGGGGGTACCTGAGTCAAGTGAATACCCCATTTCGTGAATTCCGATCGGGCTTTAACCCCTGGCATGAGACAACGTGCCAACACTCTTGAACGATACTAATCATTAATATTGATGGCTTCGTAAAAAGTCGTCACCCCGTTGAAAAACGGGGTCCAGGGGTTTCATAAGTGCTTGAAAACACTGGATTCCGGCTTTCTCCGGAATGACGGAAAGAGAGCATTTTCGACTTTTTACGAAGCCATCAATATTATATCTAACTATTCAATAAGTTAGGGTGATAAGGAGTTTTTCAACAACCTGTTCAATGAGGTTATACCATGGAACATCTTGATCCCATAGAGAATAGAAAGGCTTCGCGCTTTCCCTTGTCAAGGAAAGAAGGTGTATACTGCGTCATTTATAAGGCTGATGTACGGAAAAAGACCATGACCTTAGCCGTATTGGATTTTAGCGAAAAAGGTTTTAGGTTCATGATTAAAGCATATTTGGAAAGCGACTTCTCAATCTCAATTGGAGAAAAGCTATTTCTCATAGAAATCATCGGCACAAGAAATGTAAAATTTGAAAATCCGATAGAACTCATCGTCAGATGGAAAAATAAAGATAATGAAAGGATAGATATTGGTTGTGAGATTATTCAAATCACGACGAATTCCAGGAAACAATTCATCGCTTTTATTGAGGCCGAAGCTTCCTTCATCGGTATGGGGTATAAAAATCAAATTCCCATGGACTCAATAAATATAATTCCTTTGGAAAGTATTTCGGAACCTGAGCACCGAAAAAGTGGCGGAGATCTCAATGCCTCTCAGCGAGCGGTCGGGTATAAATATTGGCTGATCGGGATGAGCGGAGGATTTTTGATACTTCTATCGGCTTTTTTATTTATTCTGCATTCCACAGGAGCATTCACGGAGCGCCTTAACAGGATCGAGAACGACCATAAGACTTCACAAACAGCCCTCAAACCCGCCGAAGAGATAGAGGCCGCCATAAAATTAATCAACGCCAGAATAAACCAGTCAGAGGCATCAATACAGAAAAGCAATAATCAGTTCAATACCGTTGA
>PCSF01000263.1:4833-11993 GCA_002771315.1 Desulfobacterales bacterium CG23_combo_of_CG06-09_8_20_14_all_52_9
CTGGCAGAAATGAATGGTATGAAGCCAAATGATAATATACGCAATGGGCAAAAAATAATAATTCCCTGATATTATGGCAGAATTTTGGTTATAATCGAGATGAATACCTGAGCCAGTCTTATGCGACACACACCTTCAGACATTTAAAAAAATCCTCTCAAACGATCCCACCTGGAACTGACCAACGTCTGCGACGCGTTTCTGAACCAATGACCTGGATCAGGTGGGTATTGCGCGACAGGTCATGAGGGTGACAGGGCCATCATAGAATGGTGTCATCCCATAGCCGTAAGTTTTGGTTCACGCTATCCAACGTTCATCCTATCTTATAATCAGAACACTCGCATCAGCTGTCGGCTGCGCTGCTCGCCCGTGGTTGATTGGTGAAATATCACAGGATGCGTCCCATTATTCATCCATTTCGGGTTTAGTATGGCGCGATCGCTTGATTTGTCCCCGATGAAGTTTGTTTTCTATACGACGCGCAAGCGAGGCGCGTGTTGGCTTCGTAGCACGCCGTGCCTTTGGAATTTCAAGCGCCTTGCGAATCAGACGGGTCAAACGTTGACGTGCATCTTGTCGATTCTGCGCTTGCGTTCGAAAACGTCGGGCTTCGATCACTAGAATACCCTCCGCGGACACATGCTTGCCCGCAATGCAACGCAGACGCTCCCGGACCGCATCTGACAAGGAGGGGGAATGCTGGAGATCAAAACGCAATTGAACTGCCGTGGCAACTTTGTTGATGTTCTGGCCTCCTGGGCCAGAGGCAGAAACGAATTTTTCTTCAAGTTCGCTCTCGGCAATGACAAGCTTGGACGTAATGGTTAACATGTCGCAAGATTACTCTTGAGGCAATAGAAACACAAGATCGCCGTTCCATACCGGAAAAACGTCGATCCCAACAAACCGCTTCCTGATCAGGGTTTCAAGATCGAGCCGCTTCAAGCCAAATTCATCAAATGGATGCTGTTCAAGAATTTTGGCGGAAGTTATTTACAACTGGGAGAATTCAAAGTGTTCGCACCGGAGCCGTGAATAACTGACTTATGACTAACGTAACAAGTACAAGAGGTCCGAGTCTAAATATAGCGATCCACCATTTCGGTAATGAAGGCCTCTACTCCGACATCCCCTCCCTTGGCACGGAGATCGGCGACGAGATTTTGCAGCTTCCGATAGGTATCCGGATCCTGCTTTAAATCGTCCGTGGATTGATAGGCGCCGCCCCTCCTTCCGATACGGTAAATCAAACGGTCTTCAGCCGGAAGTGCTTGATATTTGGCGATGACCTCCAGCATTTTAGCCTTGTCTTCCGTAAGCTTTCCGGAAACTTCTTCCAGCAGGTTCATGATGTGATCGCTGGTCACCGTGGAGCTGATGCCCTCCAATGCCTCAATGAAGTGTTTGATCTCTTCGGCCACCCCGTCGTCGGTCTGCATGGTGAACGTGCCGTCGGCCACTTTCTCATAAAGGGGCACATGCCGAGGAATCCTGAGACTCCGCAGCCGGATGAAATGAGGGTTGATCCGGTTGAGGACATCGGCCGTGGCATCGGCGTGATCCCGCCACAATTTTTGTCCGCCAAGTCCGGGCATTATATATTCCGAAAGCTCCATTCCGGCTTCGATCAGCTTCCTTCCCGCTTCCACATGCTGGGCTGCGCTCACCCCTTTTTTGATCAACCTCAATAAAGGGTCATATCCTGTCTCAAGACCGATATGTACCCGGTCCAGGCCGGCTTCCCGGATTCTTGCCAAAGCTTCCACCGACTTTCGGATCACGGTTCGGGAACGGGAATAGGTGGTCACCCGGGTGATCTGGGGAAATCGATCCCGCAGGAATTTCAGGATACTGACCAGGTCATCTGTTTTCATGATCAGGTTGTCGGCGTCCTGCAAAAAGCACGCACCGGTTTTGTAGTATAACCAGATGCCCACACTGCGGTAGCTGCTGCTGTATCCGCCGTTATTGAGAACGGCGCTGACGACGGCGTCATTGACTTCCCCACTATATCCCATCCGCCAGGAAAGGGCACTAATGTCGTCGGCGATATCCTTGGCGGTTTGGATGTCTGCTTGGATCTCCTCCACGCTTCTAAGGGAAAACTTCCGCCCTTTGTACACCGGACAAAAGAGGCACTGGTTCCACGGACAGTTGCGGGTGACCCGCAACAGCAGGCTTCTGGCCTCATTGGGGGGCCGGATGGGTCCCTGTTCGAATTTCAATTCCCTTCGATTTTTTTCCATGTCGTTTTCCATACCATTCCCGAAAAGGATCAGTGAGTGAGCAAAATAAGATATTTACGATTCCACCTGATATAAAAATAGAAACGGCAAGACCGATCAGCAAATGAAGATTTCGATGGGCACCTTGCTGATGAGCCGGGATCCGTTTTTGGTAACGTGAAAAACGCTCTCCAGGCCGGCTGCATAGGCATCCTGAAAAACGATTTTAGGCTCCAGAGCAAAGGTCATCCCCGGTTCCAGAACATCAGCCCTATCCTTGGCAATGATGTGCGGCTCAATGAGTTCAAGGCCTATGCCGTGCCCGATGAAACGGACCTGATACCCCTGGGGTCCCAGATACTGATCTGCGTATCCCATCTTTTTCGCCAGATTCACCGAGTGCTGAAAAAGCTCACCGGTGGTTACCCCCGGATTTGCCATTTCTAAAACTGCGTCGTGAATCTCGATGACGGCGCGGCAGGCTTTTTCTGCTGATTTGGGCATAGAACCGATGGCGAACATGCGCGTCTCATCCATGTGATAGCCGTTTAAAACCGAACCCAGATCCACCATGATTGGTTCCCCCGGAGACAAAAGTTTGCTTCCCGCCCCGGATGGAAAAGCGGACGAAGTCCCTTCTCCGCTGGTGGAAGCGTCCAGGACCCCCGGCATGCCGCCGTTCTTTCCGCTGAGCACATGCCACGGGTAGGCGCCGCCGCTTTGGAAATTTCGATCCCGCAGCATACCGCCGTGTCCAAGCTTGCGGGCAAATGTTTCATACATACCGGCAAACTCCATCTCGGAAATCCCCGGCCGCATGACGGAACGCATGTATTCAAAGGTCCGCCGGCTCATCTCGGCCGTATTTTCCATCTGCTCGATCTCCCACGAGGATTTGATGGTTCTGACCTTCAGGATCAAAGGCGATGCATCCAAAATCCGTTTTGCCGGAAGCAGGACCTTATAAAATTCAAAATCTCTTACCGGAAGCACGTCAAGCTCGAGACCCAGTACCGCAGGGAGATGGCCGAAGGCATCCTGGATCAGTTCAGGCACCGCTCTTACGGAAGGAATCTCAAAAATATGGTGTATGGAAGATTCTCTTTTTGCCCGGGGGAAATAGCGCTTGATCATCAAAAGGGGCTCCCCTTTCTGCGGGATGTAAAGGAACCCGTTTTGCGCCGTGCCCGAAAAGTAGAAAAGATCGACCCGCTGGATAATCAATATGCCCTCGATTTCGGATAAAGCCATCTCTTTTTGGATGGTCTTGATCCGGTTTTCGACTTCGCTATCCGGTACCCGAAATGTCTCCGTTTGGGTCATGGTCTTTCAATTCCCTTATCGATTTTTTGCCGCAGGGCTTTACCCCCATCTGCGGGCCATTATGTGCCAAGTATAAAAAGTAATGCTCTTTTGCTCGGGGTATCTGCTTCGGGGATGCCTTATGGAAACTCTGCCGCGGCAATCTGTCCTTTTTGCACGGCTCCAACCCCGGGATTTTTGAAATGCGATCGCTTACGGGAAACGGTTACAAAAAAGGTATCGGCTTCCCGGTTCGATACAGCAAGGCCTGGCAGGTTGCAACAAGGGCCTTATCCGAATCCGTCACGTTGATTTGATAACTGGCGGTCTTTTTGGTCCGGCCGACTTCGCGTGCCTCTGCCCTCAACCGGGTTCCGGAAGGAGGGCTGGAAATGTATGTCACATTGATATTGAGAGCCACACCGATGGTCCCATCCCATTGACCCACGGTCTGAAACGCCTCATCGATGAGGGCAAAAATGGCGCCGCCGTGCATACGCTCGTATATGTTGTTCATCTTGTCCGGGTCAAAGACCATTTCGACCGCGGAAAACCCTTCCTCCAATTCAACCAATCGGATATTTAGGGTTCTGGCAAAAGGTTCCGATGACACCTTTTGAAAAATAGCCTTTTTGACTGTCGGATCCATTGACGGTCCTTGCTTTTTTTTATTCTGTTTTCCCGAAGGTTTCTCCGCTTTCCACCTCGGCGATACAGGCCATGAAATCCTCAGAAAAGGCGTCCTGGATCTGTTCTTCCCTCCCAAATTCCGAGACTTCGGTGGCCACGTTTCTTCCGATTCCGTATGTTACATTCCATCCCTTCTTGCAGAGCAGCTCAATGACTTTTTCGGTCTGTTCTCGAGTGGCATCGCTCCCGATATTTTGCGGTGCAATGAAAAATTTCACCTTACGCTCCTTTCCGTGCATGCAGCTTTTAGACTGATGATTTTAATGCCACGACTCAGGCCACATCAGGGGGAGAGTCATTTCGATCTTTTGGCTTGCAGGCTTTCTCTTCGACATCACTTTTCAGATAATCGTACCAGCTGCCGGTATAGCTGCACTGGATGATTTCCCTGATTTTCTTGATGAGGTAGGCGTTGGTTTCTGCTTCACCATCCTGCCGCAGCCGGAAGGCAATGAGTCTCTGGAGGTTTTTATCCTTCCGCTGTCGGTCCGGTACCATCCTCATGGTCCTCTGAAGAATGGCTTGAAACGGCCCATCCTGCTCCTCAATGGCGATGATTTTGGCTGCCATGCCCCCCCTTTCCATGATGCAATCAGTGGTAAATAATAATGCGTTTCTATGCTTCTGGCAAACAAAAATGCCTCACCCCGGGATCCCCACGGATATTAAATAGGATTTGTAATCCTGAAGCCCTCAAATCCGATCATAAAATTTAAGCGTGATCCTGGCTTCCTGACGGATTGAATATCTTTTTTTCATGTGTTAAAAACCGGTGCAAAGGTGGCTTCCGCTGGGATCAAAGCGATCGATTAGATCCGACCCGCATGGTGGATCCTGACGGCCGCCTTTATTTTTGATGGCTTCGTAAAAAGTCCATCTGCTGCGTTGCGCTGCATCCCCTGCCCGGTTGAATGCCGCTTTGCGGCCCTGCTTTGCAGGATTCAACCGGGTAAATCATTGCGGCGTACATATAAGTACGCCTCATTCCTCAGGATTTGCGCGCCTTGCATCTGAAGCTTTTTACCTTGCCATCCCAATTTTGAGTTTTTACGATTTCATCATTTTTGGATTTCAACGCATGGGGATGACCCCGTGACCCTCAGAACCTCAAACATCCATTCAATCGATAACCCGACAAACTCCTCGGACCAGAACCCCCGTCTGAAGTTACAGATCGGTGCCGCCACCCTGTGCAGGTTGACGCTGAACACGGCGCGCCGTTTTGCCTATCCTTTCGCGCCTTCGATCAGTCAGGGTTTGGGGGTTCCCTTATTCGCCGTCACTTCCCTCATCGCCATCAATCAGGGAACCGGACTCCTGGGGCTTTTCTTTGGCCCTTTTGGAGATCGTTTAGGATATCGCCGCATGATGCTCGTCGGCCTGGCAGCTCTTTCCATAGGGATGCTCGCCGGAGGCTTCATCCCGATCTACACGGTCACCATCGCGTCATTCTTTCTGGCCGGACTCGGGAAAAGTGTTTATGACCCGGCTATTCAAGCTCTGGTAGGCCTCCGGGTTCCCTACTCCCGGAGGGGATGGGCTATCGGGATCATCGAGATGAGTTGGGCAGGGAGTTCTCTTTTGGGAATCCCCGCCATCGGCTTTCTGCTCAACCACGCCGGCTGGAGGGCTCCATTTTTTGTTCTGGGCGCTTTGGGTGTGGTGGGTTTTTTCGCCCTTATCGCCTTGCTTCCGGCAGATAAAAAACCGGATGGTTATTTTCATGGACCATCGGGGTTTCTTCGTTCGTGGGTCATGTTGTTGCGGAAAAGACGTGCGCTGGGAGCCGTGACCTACTCATTTTTATTGAGTGTGGCCTACGACAATTTTTTTGTGGCCTATGGATTGTGGTTGGAGCATGCTTTTAATTTAGGAGTTACCGCCATCGGGGTGGCTACCATCACCATCGGCGTTGCCGAGCTTCTCGGAGAAGGACTCACCGCCACACTCGCGGATCGAGTGGGTCTTTTCCGATCCGTCTTTTCGGGCATTATCGTATCGAGTCTGTGCTTTCTGTCATTCCCCTTTGTCGGAAACAACCTGGTTTTCGGACTGGTCCTCATCTTCTTTCTCTTTCTGTCGCTGGAGTTTGCTATCGTCTCTTCCATGTCTCTTTTCACCGAGTTTTTCCCGGAAAGCCGGGCCTCCATGATGTCCGCCTTCTTTGCGGCGGCCAGCCTGGGACGGGTTCTGGGTGCAATGATCGGTATCCCGATCTGGGCTTTTTCGGGTATTTCCGGAACAACCGGGGTGTCGGCCTTATTCCTTTTGGGATCCATGGGAATTTTGGGGTGGGGCGTTCGGGGATGGAAACCCGGAAAGGAACAACGGGCTTAGTGGCTCAATATCCGGACTGAACCTGATTTCAGGCGCCTCAGCAAATCGAAAAAACCGACAGAGAAACTCCGGAAGGGCTCACCCCTTCAACACCGAAGCGATGCGCCTTAAAGCCCAGTCTATTTCCGACCGGGTGATGACCAGGGGCGGCGTCAAACGGATCACGTCTTGGTGGGTTTCTTTGCAAAGAAGCCCTTTTTGCATCAGGGCCTCGCAGAAACGACGGGCTCCGCCTGCTGTTTTATGCAACTCCACCCCGATCATGAGTCCTCTTCCCCGGACTTCCCTGACAAACGGGCTTTTGATCGCCTTAAGCCCTGCCATGAAATATTCGCCCATCTCTTGAGCGTTTTCAATCATCTTTTCTTTCATCAGCACCCGGACGGCGGTGCGGGCCACGGCGCAGGCCAGGGGGTTTCCTCCGAAGGTACTTCCGTGATCCCCCGGCAAAAAAACACCCATAACTTCCATGTTGGATAGCACCGCAGAAATCGGATAGAAGCCTCCCGAAAGGGCCTTCCCCACCAGGGTGACGTCCGCTTCGATCCCTTCGTGTTCCTCAGCCAGAAGCTTTCCGGTGCGCCCCAAACCGGTTTGAATCTC
>PCSF01000235.1:0-5325 GCA_002771315.1 Desulfobacterales bacterium CG23_combo_of_CG06-09_8_20_14_all_52_9
TTCAGGGATACGCCCTTGAGGGCATGGATATTTCCATAATAGGCGTCAATCTTATCGATTTCCAGCATCGCCATAATGCGTCGATTCCTTATCCGTTGGTTCCCGTGGCTGCCCGGCTGCTTCCCCGGCCCAGGTAGGCCTCGATGACTTGCGGATCTTTCTGGATCTGTGCGGGAGTTCCCTCCGCGATCTTCCTGCCATAGTCGAGGACCGATACGGTTTCCGAGATCCCCATGACGACCCGCATTTGATGCTCGATGAGCAAAATGGTGATCCCCAGTTCATCCCGCAAATTTTGTATGAATTCCATGAGTTCCTGGCTTTCCTTTGGGTTCATCCCGGCCGCGGGTTCGTCTAAAAGCAGCAATTTGGGCCGGGTAGCCAGGGCTCGGGCGATTTCCAACCGCCGCTGGTCGCCGTAAGGAAGATTTTTTGCCAACAAATCTCCTTTTCCTCCCAGGTTTACGAATTTCAGCAATTGCAGGGCTTCTTCGGTTGCCTTTTCCTCCTCTTTTTTCATCCGTCTTGTACCCAAAACGATCCCGAAAAAGCCGGATTTAAGATGTGTGTGGAATCCGACTAAAATATTTTCGATGGCCGTCAGGTTCGGAAACAACCGGATATTCTGATAGGTCCGGGCGATGCCCCGTCTGACGATCTGATCGGGCGAAAGCCCAACCAGGGAGTGCTCGGCCAGAAGGATTTCGCCCTGCTCGGGCTTATAAAACCCCGTGATGCAGTTGAACAGGGTGGTCTTGCCGGCACCGTTGGGCCCGATAACGCTGTGGATGCGGTTTTCCTCAATCGACAGATCAAGGTCGGCGATGGCGACCAGACCGCCGAATTGCTTGGTGAGTCCCCGGGTCGTGAGAATAATCATATCCTCTTCTCCTAAGCGCTTCCCTGGGCGTCGGCAGGAACCGCCTCAGGCTCTTCTTCTTTATGGAGTTCCCGGCGCCGTTTTTCCTCCGGCCAAAGCCCTTCCGGCCTGAGAAGCATCATGGCAACCAGGGCTGCACCGTAAACCAGGAGGCGATATTCGGCAAACTCCCGGAGGAGTTCGGGGAGCCCCACCAGGGCTGCTGAACCCACGATCACGCCCGGGATGCTCCCCATACCGCCCACGATGATGAGACAAAGGATGTTGATGGAGATCATCACGTTGAAGCTGTGAGGATAGACCGACCCGATTTTAGTGGCAAAGATGGCGCCGCTCAGAGCCGAAAAAGCGGCTCCTGTGGCAAACGCCATCAGCTTGGTAGCTACCAGGTTGATTCCCATGGCCTGGGCCACGTCTTCATCTTCCCGGACCGCCATCCATGCTCTGCCGAGCCTCGAGTCTCTGAGCCGCCAGGAGATGAAGCCGACCAGGAGGCATCCGGCCAGAATCAAATAGTAGATCTGTTGGGGAGTTGAAAAAACATATCCGGATATCGTGACGTTGGGAATTTTCCCGATTCCCTGGGCGCCGCCGAGCCAGGGCCGCAGCCAGTCGGATAAGACCAGGATGCGGATGATTTCGCCGAATCCCAGGGTGGCGATGGCGAGATAATCTCCCCGCATCTTGAGGACCGGGATGCCCAAGAGAACCCCGGCAAGGATGCCTGCAATAACGGCAAATGGGAGCGCCGACCAGAAACCCATGTTGAAAAATCCCAACTCGGGGGAGGTCAGGATGGCCACGATGTAGGAGCCGACGGCGAAAAAGGCCACGTACCCCAGATCCAGCAGACCGGCGAAACCGACAACGATGTTTAATCCCAGCCCGAGAAGAACATATAACCCGACGATGGTTATGACCTCGCTTAAGAAAAGGCCCAGGATCTGGGGGAGGGCGATGAGGATGACGGCGAGGATCAGCCAGGTTCCTGTTTTCAACATGCGCTGCCGACCCGGAGGGAGTGTCGATATTTTTGTTTTGATCTTGTTTCCCTTGTGGGCCCAGAAAAACATGACCACGGAGATGATTAAAAACATTCCCAGTCCGCCCCCTAGGGTCAGGCCGTTTACCGCAAACAGGACATCGTTGATGCCGGCCAGCGGACCCCAGATGGAAATAATGGGCCGCAACAGGTCCTGGAGCACCCCGGCGATGGCTACGCTGCTTATGCCCGTGATGAGGATTCTTCTTAAGATCGGCGGGGCGATGAAGAGAAGAAAGGCGAACAATCCGCATAAAAGCCCGGAAAAAAGAAGCAATGGGACACCGAAAGAAGCATCGAAACCAAAGATCAGTAGCTGATAGAGAGCGGGTGAGGCGTTGACAAAGACCATTCTCAGATTGATCGTTTTCCCGACGATGACCAGGAGGGCTACGCCGCCTGACGTAAGGATTCCGGTTATCAGAGTCGCCCCAAAGACTCGGCCGAGCCCCTTTTGGGAGGCGCGTTTAGCGGAAAGGAAAGACAGAAAGACTCCCACGGTCAGCAGCAGCGTGTGGCCCATGGTGACAATCTCATAAATGATATCCCGCTTGCTGAAGGCTCCCACCATGCCGATGAGGGAAAGCAACACAGTGGTCAGCGCACCGATTGCACCGATGTTTACGGCACTTTTCCAGATGGATTGACCGCCATTCATTTCGGATCGGTTCCTCTGATTCAGTTAAGCCTTTTTCACTGCCAACCGTTCTCCTAAAATGCCGGTGGGCCTGAAGATCAAAACCAGTACGAGCATGGTGAATGCAATAGCGTCCTTAAGCTGATAGGGGGCGACGATTCCCAGTCCGTCAAGGAACAGGCTCGGCCCTATGGATTCCATCAGCCCGAGAAATATCCCGCCCAGCATGGCGCCCGGGATGTTCCCGATCCCGCCGAGGACGGCGGCAGTGAATGCTTTGATGCCGGGGATGAATCCCATGAAGAAGTGCACCTGTTTGAACATGACGGCATAAAGCACGCCGGCGGCTCCGGCCGCCGCGCCGCCGATGACAAAGGTCATGGAGATCATCTTGTCCACATCGATTCCCATGAGGGCCGATGCTTCCTTGTCCTCGGATACGGCCCGGATGGCTTTTCCGATGCGGGTGCGCATGACGAAAGAATAGAGCGCCAGCATCAGCAGGACGGCTGCGAGAATGACCACCAACTGGAATCGCAAGATCCGGATACCGAGGATCGTCCAGTGGCCTTCGAGCATTTTGAATACGGGATACGCCTGGAAACCGGAGCCGTAGAGCCCCCGAAATGTATATTGAAGAAAAAAGGAGGCGCCGATGGCGGTGATCAAAGGGACCAGACGCGGGGCGTTTCGCAGCGGGCGATAGGCGACACGTTCCAGGGCAAAGGCGATGCCGGTGGATATGGCCATGGACACGATGAAAATGAAAAGAAGACTCACGATCGGGTGAGCGTCCAGGAACCCGCTCCGATAAAAGGCCGCCGCAACGAAGTAAGCCGTATAGGGACCGCTCATGAATACTTCGCTATGGGCGAAGTTGATCATCCGTAGGACGCCGTAAACCATGGTGTATCCGGTGGCGATCAGGGCGTAAATACTTCCCTGCGCCAGACCGAAAATGACGAAGTCGATCCAGTGTCTGGCCGAGTAAACTCCGGCGGACAGGGTGGCGATGGCGCCCCAAATCGCCAGGAATATCAATCCCCCGCCGATCAGCCACATGACAATATCGGTAGGAGAAAACCTCCCATGAAATCGTTGCCCCATGAGCGTTACCCGTCCTCTTTAAGAAGTATTTTAACTCATTATGCTTTCAAACATCTTCTGAAATATCCGAAACCCCTATCGCATAATATCAAAAGGAGAGCCCGGTGCTTTCTGGGCGCCGGGCCCTCCTTGCTTGGTTTGGAAAAGCCGGCTGGATATCGATTTCACCCTATACGCATTAATAAGGTTTCCAGAAGGGGACTTGCGGGTTTTCCAGTTTTTTGATGTTTTCTGCGGTCTGTTGATAAACGGCGATACGCGGATCGGCGCAGTCGCCGAACTTGTCGCAGTTCAGCGTTCCCGTCAACCCCTTGAGACCCTTGGTGGCATACAGGGCATCGCGAAGGGCTTTCCGGCCGATGGTAAGGCTTCCGTCCTTCCCCTTGACGGCCACTTTCTCGATAGCGGCAAAGACCATCGTGGCAGCGTCATAGGCATGGGCATGGAACGGGGCGATCGGTTTTTCGCCGTATTTTTTCTGGTGTTTGGCTAGAAAGTCTTTGTAACCTCCGGCGAATGCAGAGAAATCCGGGCTGGAATGGAACATCCCGACAGCGGTTTCACCCGCGGCTTTGTAGAAATCCGGAGAGAAGGCGCCGTCCGCACTCATTAGATTCGTTTTTTCAAGACCGGTGACTTCCTTGACCTGGCGGGTGATATGCCCGGCTGCTGCGATGAAAATCGGATAATAAATGAATTCGGGTTTGCCGGTGGCGATCTTGGTCAAAACCGGCCGCATGTCGGTGTCGGTGGGGGCAACGGCCTCCTGGGAGGTGATGGTTCCGCCTAGTTTCTTGAATTCTTCAGCAAAGACGGCCTGCAGTTGTTCCGCATAGACACTGCCGTCGTGGATGGTGGCGGCTTTCTTTACACCCAGTTTCTTAAAGGCAAACTGGGCCGCGACGGCACCTTGCACCTTGTCGTTGTGGGCGGTGCGCAGATAGCCGTCATATTCCGGACCACGTTTGGGATCCGTCAGATATGGCGCGGTGTTGGAAGGAGAAACGGTGGCGATGCCGGCCTTCCACAGGATTGGCACACCGGGCTTGGCTTCGCTGGAGCAGTTGGACCCGATGGCAGCCACAATGGTCGGATCGGAGGCCAGCTTCGTCGCGGCAGCCTGGCCGCCTTCTGCGTTACAGCCGGTATCTTGGCCGGACAGTTTGATGGGATGGCCTAGAATCTTGCCGCCCTTGTCATCGACGGCGATTTCCACACCCCGTTTGGTATCTTCCCCCAAAGAGGCATCCGGACCGGCTACGACAAACCAGTAGGCGATGTGGATGGGTTCGTCTTTTTTAATCTTGACATCTCCGAGGGGATCCGCCGCCTGGGCATTGGATGCAAAAACGGCGATCCCGATAACGAATGTCAGAGCAAGGACCAGTGCAAATGTACGCTTCATGTTGTTCTCCTTTTTTTGGTTGATGATAGCTGCCTCAGGTGATGAAACAAAAAACGGCGCAATGCCTTACAACATCACCTCCTTCCTCCAAAAGACGGTTAACAATTTATTATTCTTAATAAATCGAACTTGCATTGTCAAGATCAGACAAGCCCTTTCTCGTCGACGGGACGGTTTTCCAGGATCCGGACAGGATCGAAGATGGAAAGATCCAACGCCGGGGTTTTTCCCAGGATCTTTTCAGCAAGGTAGCG
>PCSF01000235.1:5338-5856 GCA_002771315.1 Desulfobacterales bacterium CG23_combo_of_CG06-09_8_20_14_all_52_9
GCCTGCTGCAGGCCATGACCTGAAAAGCCGTTGGCCAGGAAAAGTCCTTTCATCTCCGGCCATTCCCCCAATATCGCGTTTCCATCCAGCGTGTTGACGGCATACAACCCGGCCCACCCCCGCATTAACTTGAGGCAGTCGAATTTTGGAACAAAAGCGGCCAGTTCCGGCCATAAAAGATCCATAAAACGCTTGTCATCCCAGGAAAAGTCGAAACCCACCGGATCCTCGGGCATGGACTTGCCCAAAACGATGGCGCCTTTTCCCTCGGAGCGGAAATACAGCCCGGACGGCAGTACGGTCAGGGGCAACGGCGATTCCGGTTTGACCGCCGTATCCAAAACGAACACCTGCCGTTTGATCGGAACGACCGGCAGCCGGATTCCAACGGTTGCGGCGATTTCGGAAGCCCATGCGCCGGCGCAATTGACCAGGACCCCGGCAGCCACGCGGCTTCCGCTGTCCGTTTCGATACCGGTCACTCGTCCCCCGGCAATGAGGATCCGTTTGACTTCCCC
>PCSF01000235.1:5978-7108 GCA_002771315.1 Desulfobacterales bacterium CG23_combo_of_CG06-09_8_20_14_all_52_9
GGGGGTAGCGCTCCCGGATCCTATCCGGAGTCCACCAGTCCACCCGGCATCCCAACTCCTGTTGCAGGGCCAGGGCCTGAGATGCGGGTTTCCGACCGCTCTCATCCACCAGGAAAAGGTTCCCCTCTTTCCGGAAATAGACGTTCGGCCGGATGTCGCGAACCGTCATCTCTTCGGCGAACCGGCCTAAAAACTCCATGGCGTATTGGGAGATCCTGATGTTCTGGGCTAAGGAAAACTGAACCCGGATGTTGGCGACACTCAGGGTGCTGGAAGCCCGGGTATAGGTAGGATCCCGTTCGAAGACGGCCGGCTTAAGTTTGGGTTCGAGGCGCATCAGGTTGTATGCCACGGCACTCCCGATGACTCCGCCTCCGATGATCACCACATCGTAGGTGGATCCGCTCATGCGCCCTCCTTGATGCAACTTTAATCTTAATGAAATCGAAAAAAAATCAAATTTGGGATGGCAAAGCGAAAAGATCAAGTTCAAGGCGTTGCGAATCCCGTATGATGAGGCGTACTTATCGTACGTCGAAATCGCAATGGGATGAAGCGCAACGCAGAAATTGAACTTTTTACGAAGCCATTAATCTTGGCATATAGCGACCGGTGGGTATAGATGTCAATACGGAGTTGCCGATATCTTCCTTGACATGACTGCCCTGCATGATTTATCGATTAAGCGCATCCAAAGGAAAAGAAAGACGGTCTCCCGGATCGCGGGGGGATAAATGAGCATCAGAATCATCAGATTGGGAAGCCCCAGGGAAGACGGGGAAGGACTTCGAATCGGGACGGTCAGACGCCCACCAAGAGGCGTACGGAAAAATGAGTATGCCTCCCGGAACTTTTACGATGTCTGGTTTCCCAACCTGTCTCCTTCGGAAAGACTCTTGAAGGAAGCTCTGGGCGCCGGTGATGAAAAGTCTTGGTCGGCATTCAAGAGAAAGTTTCTGGCCGAAATGAAATCCCCTGAAGCGAGCAAAGACCTGGACCTGCTTGCCGCGCTCTCGCATCACACGAATCTTTCCGTCGGCTGCTACTGCAAGGATGAATCCCGCTGTCACCGCTCCCTGCTGCGGGAACTTCTCGTGAAACGAGGGGCGGATATAGTCTAAATAAACCCC
>PCSF01000081.1 GCA_002771315.1 Desulfobacterales bacterium CG23_combo_of_CG06-09_8_20_14_all_52_9
GAGTTTTCGGATAAGGCCGTGTGCTCTGAGCAAGCGCAAATGGCGGCTGATTTTTGCAGACAACTGTTTTTCCGTTCGCTGTGCTCCCATGCCTTTACCAGAGAAATGCTCGCGCAGCATCTTATTGGTAAGCCCTGAAATTTTATAGGAAGGGTGGCTGATTGCCTGAAGGATTTCGAGATCTTTACCTGTGGGATCGATCGCCCGGAAACGACGACCTGATTTGACGACAGGCCGGGTTATTTCGTTGATAAAATTGCCAACAGGGGTGGCATCCTGTAACGTGGCAAGGTCATTCATAAACCGGTTATTGACGTCTTGCGAAACAGCAGCCCGTAACGGAATGTCCATTACTCCCTTTCGTATGGGGAGACGCTCCTTGGGTTCACTCTCATCCTGCCCCTGCTTGTGGCGGAATACCCGAAATTTTCCGGGATCATTTATGGTTGTTTCCACACGGAGCACATTCTGTTCGTTGTATATTTTTACGGAATTTTTGTCGACCCAATGGCGAAGGCGGACACCATCATTGAAACCGGTCATTCGGCTCATAACTTCATCCGTT
Organism: Desulfobacterales bacterium CG23_combo_of_CG06-09_8_20_14_all_52_9; assembly: GCA_002771315.1. Taxonomy (GTDB): domain Bacteria; phylum Desulfobacterota; class Desulfobacteria; order Desulfobacterales; family UBA2156. The sequence goes on from PCSF01000081.1 coordinate 566, forward strand.
GAACGTTTATGGGGAATGCCCGATTTGGTCAATGGACGGTCAAGATAACGGAGTACGGAAGTGCTTGTTCCTGTCATGTGTGCATAGCGTAACAGGGAATCCATGACACCAGCGAGTTCGGTCGGTGAGGTGAAAATGAGATCGGTGGCCCATTCGCTTTGCCATAAAGTCCAATAGTAGGAAAAATATGACCCGAGGATATCCTGCATCGCTGGGAAAACGACGGGAAGAAAGCGGTTGAGTCGTTCTGCAAAACGAACATCGAGTTGCTGATCGAGAAACTGTTGCGCCTTCTCGTAGTCATCAATATGAAGGAACTTGTTGCCTTTGGCTAGGAATTCAATGCCCGCCTGTTCAAGGCTGCGGCGCAACCACTCACGACCATTGAGACAGACCTGAATATGGTACGGAAACCATGTTTGCAGCCGGATGTTCATGAAACCAAGCTCAGGGTCATCAAAGTAATAGTACAGGTGGTTGCAGCGGGTTTGGTAATTCTGTAACTGCGGATACCCTGTTGTTGAACAGTATCGGGCACGATAGGATGAACCTGCTTCCAGGCAGGACCAGACTCCGATCAGGCCGCTGGCAAGTTGCTCCTGCCGTTGCCGTTCATGAGCCAAGGCCTCTTTTCTCGTCCGCCAGGTTGGAATATGGGTAATACCATGACCACAGGTATCTTTCGCATACTGATCGGCATGTTCGGTTATGTTCTTTGTCTGGGCCATCATCCACGATTTGTAATCTTTATTGAGAATGCCTTGAGCTCTACAAAAATGCATTACTCTATCAGCTGACATCAAGGGAAGGACAAACCCTTTGAAGACAATACGGTCGAACCCGCTGATTGTACTCTTGACCAGACCGGAAAACCTTTCTATAAGTTTCATCATGAGCTGCTCCCTTTTGTATGGTTTGAAATTTGTAGATATCTTTC
>PCSF01000006.1:0-951 GCA_002771315.1 Desulfobacterales bacterium CG23_combo_of_CG06-09_8_20_14_all_52_9
GTCGGAAATACGGATGAAATTGCAGCCGTCCCCTTCATCCAGGACCACGGCGCTGTTATCGGGGCTTTTAAAAGCGTGGTAAACGACCAGGGACCTCAAAAGCGGATAATCAATGGTGAGCGGAAGTGTGACGGTTTTCAGTTCGGTTCCGCCCCCCGCAGACGCCGCCAGGAGAATGGTGCAGAGACAAAAAATAAGAATTCGCAATCGCTTCATGAGTGGCTCACAACCTCTGGGATAGATAGATATAGGCCGGCAGTCGAACGGAACGCTTCAGTTTGTTGAAACAAGCCAGCGCCTCCGTTTTGGATTCCCGGCGGTCCAGGGGCGAAAAATAAAGGGCACCCTTGCCGAAAGACCGGTTCATGGTGTTTTGTGTAAAATTCAGCAACGAGGGCAAATGGTCGGGAGGAAGGCGTTTCCCCAGGACGATGTTGGCGGTGACTTCGATATTCGGATACCGTTGGTTAACCTCCAACATGCGTAAAAATGACTCCTTGACCCGTGATACATCAACCGGTTTTTTCAACCATGCCAGGGTTTCAGGGTCGAAAGATTCTAGACCGAGATTGATGTAGGTGCGATAAGGGAGTCGGTTCAGGCTTTCAAACAGGGATTCCTCGGCCTTGAGCATGGCATCGACGCTGCCGAAAAGAAACAGCCACGCATCCTTCAGGTACGATCGATGAAATTCGAAGATGTCGCAGGCATTTTCGGCGGCAAATATCAAAAGCTCTTTTCCGGCCAAAAGGGCGTCGTGTTGGCCTAGAAATACCGCATTGTAATTGGGAAGATCCCGGTCCAGAAACGCCTTCATCTGTTGCATCTGGGTCAAGATTGCATCTTTGCTCAGAGGTGTAAATGTATCCCGAGTCTTGAAGCGGCAAAATCCGCAATGATAAAGACAGCCCCGTGCAATGACGACCGGGATGACCGTATAATCGACATGGC
>PCSF01000006.1:1047-4830 GCA_002771315.1 Desulfobacterales bacterium CG23_combo_of_CG06-09_8_20_14_all_52_9
AAAAGGGATTCTCATCGTAACTCAGACAAGGAAAATAATATTCTCCTGCGATATCGAAAATATCGTTGTAGCTGCCGACGGAATAGTAAACCCAGTCGTTTCCCATGGTGCGTTTCAGCCATTCCGAGGGATGCGGCCAATCTCGATGGCGACCCTGAATATATTTGATCTCTGCGTTCAGGTTGAACTGGACCAGGTGTTTAGAAGTCCGGATTTCATGGTATCGGCCGTGGCGCATGGGAACGCTGAGCTTCAAAAATTCTCGGGCCCCTTCGCGGTTTAAAACAATGCTCAAATCATCGAAGGCGTACGCTGTCATAGGCGCACTTCTTTTTAGCGTCCTTGCCGTCCGGTTTTGCCCAGGCTGTAATCCGATATCAATCGGCATGCATCGGTGTGCCGTTGAGGATCGCTTCAAGGTCTTCCATGCGGTTGAGGTGATAGTCGGCGGATAGTGCCGCATTTTTATAGGCGACGAAGAAAACACCCGCACCTTCAGCGGTGCGCGCATCGACATCCGAGTCCCCGACGTAGACGGTCTGTCGGGGATCGGTATGAAAATAAGTTAAAATCTTTTGCAGCGGTTCGGGATGGGGTTTGGGGTTGACGACATCCCGGGCACAGATGACCAGGTCGAAATAGTCCGTCAGACCGTGCGCTTTGATGACTGTATCCATGGTATCGGTGCGATTGGTGGCGATGGCCGTCTTATAACGGGGCCTGAGTCGGGAAAGAAGAGGGATCAGCCCCGGTTCCATTTCCATTTCCTGGACAAACGGACGGTAATCCATCTCTCTGCGGAAGCGCTCCGCCGCTTGATGTTCCAGATCGTCGGGAAACAGATAACGCATGGATACCGCCACCGCATGCATGTGCACAAATGCGAATTGTTCGGCTGTTATTTCCGGCTTTCCAAGGCGCCGGAGGACCGCATTATAATAGGCCCTGTTGGCCCGGTCGGTGTTGAAGAGGACTCCGTCACAATCAAAGACCACGACCTTGATGTCTTTCATTGAGTTGTTTCTTCTTTTCCAGGCAAGGGATCGGACAGCTCTCCATAGACCCATATCTTTATCTCCGGGCGCATGTCCAGGTCGGTGGGAAAAACGATGACTTCATGATAAGTCCCTTTGGCAGCCCGGGTATTGATAACCGTCAGCAGGTATTCTTCGGTCGTTTCGCTTTGGATTTTCTCCAGGGAATAGGTGACGTTTTGACCCTTGGCATCGGCGAGTTCCGCTAGGGTGAATGGATATTTTTTCTCGGGAATGATGCGGACTGTACCCTTGATGGGAAAGCCCGCCGGTCCTCGCAAAATGATCCTGGCCGGTGTGATGGAAGCGAACTTTTCCACGGTTCCTTCGATAACGAAGGTGATATAGGGTTTATGGGTGTCGTTGGTGGAAACAATGGCCTGCTTAGTAATCCGTCTGCCGCCGTAGCCATGGGTGTTGATTTTTACGGTGATCTGTCCCTCGCCTCCGGGAGGGATTTGCCTCGAATATGAGGCCGCCGTACACCCTCAGTCCGTTCTGACGTTGAATATTTTCAGTTCCTCGTTTCCCTTGTTGAGAATCTTGAATTGGTGGTTCACCTCTAGGCCCTCAAGGATGGTGCGGAACACATGCTTTGGGTTAGGTGCGATCGCATCGGGTCCTTTCAATGCAGGGGGATCTTTTGCAAGAACGGTTTGAATCGTCGAAATGGCTGATAATGCCACCAAAATCAGCAAGGCTTTTTTAACTTGCATTAAACAGGCTCCTTATTCGGTGAAACATTTATCGTAGACGGGCTTTACGGCTTAAAACTCACTTCTCGTTCTATCTTTACCAATAAAGGGCGGCTCTGACAAGGCTGTCTTTGATCTTTCTTCTTTGACAGATACCTCTCGCCGGTTGGAAACTTGCCCCGTCCTGCATGGTCCTGGGACCGGATCACATCAGGTCATAGGGATCCACATCGATGATCACCTGGATGCCGGGAGGCGGACGCATCCCCTTGCCGTGGATCATCAAATCCGAAACGAACCGATTCAGTGTGGAGACCTTCCGGCTTTTTAAAAGGATATGCCATCGGAACCGGCCGGCGATTCTAGAAAGCGGTGCCTCTATGGGACCCAATACCATTGGTTCTTGCATGCGGGCTTTGGTTCCGGTTTTCAGGCCGCGGCACGCCGATCCCAGCGCCACGGCCCACTTTCGGGTCTTGTCCATGTCTTTCCCCGATATCTTGAAGGCGATGATATGGGAAAACGGCGGATAGTCTAAAGACTTGCGGAACCGAATCTCCTGGTCATAAAAACGTTTAAAATCCTGGTCTCTGGCCGAGATGATGCTGAAATGTTTGGGGTTGAAGGTCTGAAGGATCACCCGGCCGGGTTGATCGCCGCGGCCGGCCCTGCCGGAGACTTGGGCAAGTACCTGGAAGGTCCGTTCCGATGCCCTGAAATCGGGAAAATTCAAAGATAAATCCGCGCAGATGATCCCCACCAGGGTGATATTCGGGAAATCGTGTCCTTTGGCGACGATCTGCGTGCCGATCAGGATATCGATTGCCCCGGTCTTCAACCCCGTCAGCAGGGCCAGAAGTGATCCTTTCTTTCGCGTGGTGTCCCGGTCCATCCGAGCCACATTCGCCTCAGGAAACAGGGCCTTCACGGCGGCTTCCAGTTTTTCGGTGCCCATTCCCAAGTTTGTAATCTTTTCAGACCCGCAAAGATCGCACGGATCGTCGGCCTTCCGGGTGTATCCACAATAATGGCAGACATGGAGGTTGTCGCCTTTATGATAGGTCAAAGAGATGTCGCAGTGTCGGCAGGTGACCGGCTTCCCGCAAACCATACAAATCGGAAAACCGGCGAACCCCCGGCGATTGAGAAAAAGGAGGACCTGCTCGCCCTTGTCGAGGGCTTGTTTCATGGCGCCGACCAGCGCATCCGTTAAATAGCGACGGGCGCCGCGTCTGTGTCGGGATTCCTTTAAATCCACCACCGTCACTTCCGGAAGCTTTCGCTCTTCGATTCGGCCGGGTAACTCCAAACCAACGAACTTCCGGGCTCGGACGTTAAAGTGGGATTGAATCGACGGGGTGGCGGATCCCAAAAGCGCGATGCTCTTCCCAAGCATGGCCCGAACCACCGCCAGATCCCTGGCTTGGTAGTGGAGGCCCGTTTCCTGTTTGTAGGATGTGTCATGCTCCTCGTCGACGATGATCAGACCGATGCGTTTGAGAGGGGCAAAAACAGCCGATCTGGCACCGATGGCCAGATGCACATCCCCTTTGAGGATGCGCATCCACTGGTCGTGGCGTTCACCCCTCGACAGGCCGCTGTGCAGCACTGCCACCTGGTTGTCGAAGCGCGCCCGAAAGCGCCTTTCCACCTGGGATATCAGGGCGATCTCGGGGACCAGAATCAGGGCGGATTGGCCACGGTTCAAGGCTTCCGCCGCCAGATGCATATACACCTCGGTTTTTCCGCTTCCGGTCACCCCTGCGAGCAGGAAGGCTTGATACCCCTTTCCCATAGCCGAAAGGACCGCTGCAACTGCGCTCTCCTGGGAATCGGTCAAACGAAGCTTACGATCCGGTGCGACAGGTTCACCGAAGGGGTCCCGATAAGCTGTTTTAAAATAGACCCGGATACAACCTTCCCTTTCCAGAGATGGGATCAGGCGTGAAGCATTCCGGACAATATCAAAAAGCGCTCGAACCGGTGCCTCCTTGAGATCGTCGAGGGCGGAAAGGATTTGCTTTTTAGCCTTGGAAAGCCTGGTTATGGATGGG
>PCSF01000006.1:4871-8034 GCA_002771315.1 Desulfobacterales bacterium CG23_combo_of_CG06-09_8_20_14_all_52_9
TACGGGCCCTTTGAGCACCCTTTCCTTTTGGATCCAGCCGAGCTTTTGCAGGCGGTGTAACCGGGCTTCTCGAAAGCGATCTTTCAGGATCTGCTTTAAAGTGCTGGGCTTCACAGGACCGGTTTTTAAAAGGCCCAAAATGTGCAGGTCCTCCGGATTCGCATCTCCGGATTCCAGAATGCCGCGCCCTTTTTCAGTCAGAGAAACCATGTCCAGATCATGCACGGCGATGCCGGATGGAAGGGCGCACGCGATGACTTCTCCCACAGGGTGCAGGTAATATTCGGAGATCCATTTGAAAAACGGGACCATATCCGGCGGGAAGAGGGGAAGCGGGTCCAGCACATCCAGAATCGGCTTGATCTCGTAAGATTCGATGCTTTCAGAGTTTCCCAGGATATATCCGCCCAAGCGCCGCCGGCCAAAGGGAACCAGGACCTTTACTCCCGGTTCAGCAGCCCCCATGAAAGCCTTGGGGACCTGGTAGGTAAAGGTCTGGTGAACCGGAAGAGGAATTGCGACCTCGACGAAGCTCGATTCAGTATGTTCGGATTTTTTCTTGACTTGCATCAGAGGATCTCTTAGCAATCTTTGATAGCGTTTCAAAAGAAGAAACATATAGACATAAACAGGGAAAAGAATCCATGATTCTTTTCAATCGTCATGCCTGGAATCGAGATTAAAAGCTCTATGGATTCCCGCTATTTACAACCTACTGCCATCATCGATAGCGACCATGCGACCATCCGCCGATATGCGGATGAGACCGTAGAGGGAATCGGCGATGACACAAAGGCCAAAGCCGTGCGTCTTTATTACCGCGTGCGGGATGAAATCTGGTACGATCCATATACCCCCTTTTATCGCCCGGAACATTATCGCGCCAGTTTCATCCTTTTGCGCAAGCGGGGATTTTGCGTACCCAAGGCCTCCCTTCTGTGTGCACTGGGAAGGGCCTGCGGGATCCCCACGCGGATCGGGTTTGCCACCGTTCGCAATCATCTAGCCACACGCCAATTGATCGAGTATATCGGAACGGATCTGTTCGTCTACCACGGTTACGTGGAGTTTTATCTAAACGGGGCATGGATCAAGGCAACCCCGGCATTCAACAAACAGCTCTGTCAGCGACATCACGTGGAACCCCTCGAATTCGACGGCACCCGGGATTCCATTTTTCAGCCTCATAATAGCAATAACCAGCGATTCATGGAATACGTAGCGGATCATGGGACCTTTGCCGATGTTCCGGTTGAAGAGATTGTTTCCGCCTGGAAAAAAGCCTATGGTGAAGATCGGATGAGTCACTGGATTGCAGAGTTTGAAGAAAATCAAGGTGTTTTAAATCGTAACTTTTTCAAAGAAGACGTGGTTAAAGGTTAAAACATGATCGGAATCGACATTCCGGGCTTCGGCAGACTCGCACTTGAGCACATGGTTTTGGATTACAACGGCACACTCGCCGTCGATGGAAACCTGCTTAAAAGCGTCGGGGAGTGCCTGACGGATCTGTCCAAAGCGCTGAAGATCCATGTGGTGACAGCGGATACCTTCGGCAAAGTGCGTTTGGACATGAAAGGTCTTCCTTGCGAGGTATATGTCCTTCCTCCGAAGGATCAAGCTGTTGCAAAGCAAGCTTTTGTCATTCGATTGGGTGCCGATAAAACGGTCGCCATCGGAAACGGCCGTAATGACCGTTTGATGCTCCAAACATCTGCGCTTGGTATCGCGGTGATTCTCGGAGAAGGGGCGGCCGTGGAAACCCTTCAGTTAGCAGACGTGGCGTGTGTCGATATCGTCGCAGCTCTGGACCTTCTGCGCAATCCGTTACGCCTGACGGCAACACTGAGATCTTAACCCGGATAACCATTTCCCGGTATTCTGCGCGCTCCCTGTCCTGGCGCATATCAAAGGGTTTATCCAAGACGACCTTTCCCATCCTGGAAATAGGCCAGGTCGGAAGGATGGCGGGTTGTCCATACCCATCGCTTGGCGATGATGTCGCTTCGATGCCCCTGAAGAAGGCCTTTGGAATTCGGAAGAACGTTATCAGTTTGTAATGCTTGCCAATAATGGTCCGTTTTGACGAAGGAACTCATGAGGACGGATACCTGTAATACAATCCGGGATCCACACCGGTGGGTGATATTTTTGACCATCTGCCTGGTTTACTTCTTCGTGTATTTTCACCGGGTCTCCACATCGGTGATTGTATCGGATCTAGTGGAAACATTTAAAATCGATGCCACCGCGTTGGGGTTCATGTCATCCATGTATTTTTACCTTTACGCGCTGGTCCAACCCTTGGTCGGCCACCTGACGGACCGAATCGGTCCACGGCGGGTGATCGGATGGTGGAGCATCACAGCCGCAGCAGGGTGTATCCTTTTCGGGTTGGCGCCGAGCATCGGGTGGGCGACCGTCGGCCGGGGCCTCATCGGTTTCGGAGTCGCGGGGGTTTATGTGCCGGCCATCAAGGCCTTTTCCCTGTGGTTTCAAAAGAAGGATTTTGCCACCATGATCGGGCTTCTCATGTCCGTGGGCAACTTGGGTGCCGTGATTGCCACCACACCCCTGGCATGGGCAGCGGGCACCTTTGGATGGCGTCCAACCTTTTTTCTCATCGGCGGAGTGACTCTGGTGCTGGCCCTGATCACGCTGTTGTTTACCCGGGATTATAAAAGCCCATCAGCCGGGAATCCGGCGGTGTGTCCTCCGGTACCTGAAGAAAAGCCGGTGCCGGGCTTTCTCAAGGTGTTGGCATCCGTCGACTTCTGGATCATCGCCATGATTTTCTTCGGAATTTACGGCACGCTGGTGACCCTTCAGGGGCTTTGGGCCACCCAGTTTCTGATGACGATCCTCAAGGTGGACCGGATCTACGCCAGCAACCTCAACATGGTGATCCCCATCGGCGTCATCGTCGGCGCTCCCGCAATCGGTTGGTTTTGCGATCGCTTTTCTCTAAAGAAGGCAAAGGTCTTGATCGGAATCGTGGTCGTTTATGCCCTGACATGGGCGGGGATTCTTTTTTTCGGCGCTTCTCTTCGAGCCTTCGGCATGGCAGCGGTTTTCATGGTAATGGGAATGGCTATAGGCGGATTCATCACTGTACTCTGGGGGCTTGTCCGGGAAACCACGCCCTCAGGAATCCTGGGATTGA
>PCSF01000113.1 GCA_002771315.1 Desulfobacterales bacterium CG23_combo_of_CG06-09_8_20_14_all_52_9
CGTTGCCGCCCTGACCATTTACGACATGTGTAAATCCTACGATAAAAAAATGACTATCTCCGACATCTGCCTTTTGGAAAAATCGGGGGGCAAAAGCGGCGATTTTTCCCGAAATCCGGAAGTCCAACATCAATGATCCGCTGCCTAACTTCCCTCCTTTGTTTCTTTTTTCTCATGGCCGGTTGCGTCGGCCCCCTGACACGGCATGATGACATCCATCTGAAAGTCGTTGCCTGGAAAGACTACCCTCGCTTTACCGACGATATGTGGTATGATGGATTGGAGTGCGCCCTCAAACAAAGCCTTGAATATCTTCGGCGTTTGGATCCGGATAAACACTTTTTTTGGGGAAAAGACGCCTATTCGGTATCCCATGTAATCCACTCGCTGGAATTTTTTTTAACATTCGTTCATACCCGGCCTTCCGCTTTAGAGATGAACCGCTTTATTGAAAACCACTACCGAATTTACCGCAGCGTAGCAGATGGAAAACCCGGAGAAGTCTTTTTTACCGGTTACTATGAGCCGATTCTTGATGGGAGTCTGGAAAAAAACGGATCGTTCATTTATCCGGTATATGGCAGACCCCTGGACCTGACTACCATCGATCTGGGACTTTTCGACGCTGCATGGAAAGGCAAAACCTTGATCGGCAGATACGATGGCCAGACGGTCATACCCTACCCGGACCGGAAGAGTATCGATGTCGAAAAATGCCTGGAAGGTAAAGCAATCCCCCTGGTTTGGCTGAAGGATCCGGTTGACGCTTTCTTTTTGCAGATCCAGGGTTCCGGAAAAGTCAATATTAACGGCCCTGAACCGTTGAACATTCATTATCACATCTCCAACGGCCGCCCTTATCGCAGCATCGGAAAGCTTCTCATTGAAACAAAGAAGATCGAGCCTTCCAAAATGTCCATGCAAAGCATCCGGGCCTATCTTGAGTCTCATCCGGATGAACTCCAGGACATCCTCAACTACAATCCCTGTTACGTCTTCTTCAAAATCGAAAAAGAAGGGCCAAAAGGGTTTTTGGATGTTGTGCTGACACCCGGGCGCTCCGTTGCGCTGGATCGCAAGCTCTTCCCGCCGGGTGCACTGGCCTTCATCGAAACCCACAAGCCGCTCATCGACCCTGACGGAACGATTCAAAAATGGAACCGATTCAGCCGTTTCGTATTAAATCAGGATACCGGTGGGGCGATCCAGGGACCGGGTCGCGCCGACCTGTTCTGGGGAAACGGACCCTATGCGGAAATTGCAGCAGGACACATGCAGCATAGAGGAACTCTCTATTTTTTAATCCTGAAGCCCGACGCCTGACCTTTGCCGCAATACCCTTACCGATCGAAACAGTCCGATCCAACAGCATCCTTGACACCTTCAACTGAAATCTGTAGGAATACGAATCTTCTGTAACGCACATCGACAATAGACGGCAAACCCAGCCCCAACGGATAAGGAGCTTTTTTATGTTCGGCATCGGAGCGTCGGAGATGATCATGATCCTGGCCATTGCTCTCGTTGTGATCGGGCCTAAAAAGCTTCCGGATCTGGCGAAATCCCTAGGCCGCGCCCTCGGCGAATTCAAAAAAGCCACCCGCGATTTCAAGGAATCGCTGGAAGTCAACGATGATTTCAAAGAACTCAAAGAGGTTAAAAAGGCTTTTGACGATATCAATAAAGACATCCGGGAAGCCGGAAACATCCCGGAGACACCCGTCGAAAAAGCCAAAACGAAGCCCCCCCAAGACATAGCAGAGATCCGGTCTGAAAATACAACAGCGGAAACGGAGGAAGCCCCAAAAGATGGCCAAGGCATTAAATGAAGAGGACAAGCTTCCATTCATCGCGCATCTGGAGGAACTGAGGAAGCGGCTCATCATCTGTTTCATTGCCATCGGCGTGGGGTTCGCCCTCTCATACGGTTTCAAGGAAAAACTCTTTGATATCTTGACCCGCCCCCTGATCGCGGTGATGCGGGAGGGCGACAAGTTGATCTACACCAGCCTGCCCGAAGCTTTTTTTGCATACCTTAAGGTCGCTTTCCTGGCCGGAGTGATGATCGCCGCGCCGGTTATTTTGTACGAATTCTGGATGTTCGTCGCCCCCGGACTGTATCAAAAGGAAAAACGGCTTCTTTTGCCTATCGTCTTCCTTTCCTCTTTTTTCTTTGTGGGAGGTGCTTTGTTCGGGTATTTCGTTGTTTTTCCCTTTGGATTTCAATACTTTTTAAGCTTTGCCACCGACATCATTCGACCCCTCCCCTCCATGAAGGAGTATTTGAGTCTTGCCACCATGATGCTTTTGGCCTTCGGACTCGTCTTCGAACTGCCGCTCTTGCTCGCGTTCATGTCCCGGTTGGGTCTGGTCTCCGTCGCATTTTTAAAAAAAAACCGGAAATATGCCCTCTTATTGATTTTCATCGTGGCGGCCATCTTGACACCGCCGGATGTGATCAGCCAGATCATGATGGCCTTACCTATGATGGCTCTATACGAACTCGGCATTCTAGGCGCCCGGATTTTTGAAAGGAAAAAGCCGGAGGACGATGGAGCGTAGCAGCGTGTTTTCCATTGACAAGCACATAATCGAGTTGATATATGAACCCCGTTTTTCATGGATCATGAAAACCAATGGGAAAGGAGGTGAACAATGGCTATGGGAAAACGGTCATGGATCGCAGTTGCAGTGATTGTAGGTATTGCCGTCCTGTTTGCAGCCGGCAGCATCGTGGCAGCCGGAAAAGCGCCTGACACGATCAAGATGCAGAACAAGGCCTTTGAGCACAAGAAGGGTATCGTGGAATTCAGCCACACTAAGCATATGGCAGAATATGCAAAAAAGGCGCCCGATCTGTATAAAAATGCCTGCGGAGAATGCCATCACGATGATAAAGGAAAGCCCTTAAGCGCCCTCAAGGAGGTAGACCCGGTTAAAGGATGCATCGAGTGCCACAAGAAACCCGGGGAAGCGCCCAAGGGAAAAGACGCGCCGAAGCTGGACAAGAAAGCAAAGATGGAATACTTTGTGGAGGCATTGCATGAAAACTGCAGGGGGTGCCACAAGGCTTACAACAAGGAATTCAAGACCAAAGCCGCCCCCACGACTTGCGCCAAGTGCCATCAGGGAGCTAAGGACGAATAATACGGTTCATGAATTCGCCCTTCGTTAAAATTAGCAGGGCGATCGCCTCTTTCAGGGGCGGTCGCCCTTTTTTTTGGATGAAAAGGCCCGTGCTTGATTTACTATGGCCTTAGCCCAGGAGGGGGTTCCCAGGGCATGGATATGGGTATAGGTAGCCAGCACATTTTTATAACAGACCCCGTCTTTTCCATCGAGAAACCCGATCCCCCTTTTCATAGCAAAGACGAAATTCGCATTTTTTCCGTTCCACTGAAGCACATTGGAATAGTGGAACTCATGACCCCGAATCTGTTCCCCGATTCGATAATAAGGATTGTCGGCAATGACTTCCACAACGGTATAGCCGTGTCCCTGGGGCCGTTTTGAAAATCCGAAGGTTACCGGCAAGACCCCTGCCATCGCATAGGTCCCTTCTTTCAACACCAGCGCCTGACCCAGATACATTAGTCCGCCACATTCCGCATAAACGGGAAGCCCGGCTTCCACCATGGATCTAAGCGCTTCTTTGAATCGGATATTCTCGGCAAGAATAGCAGCATGGGTTTCCGGGAAACCGCCGCCGATATAAAGAGCGTCGATGTCCGGAATATTCTTTTCCGACAAGAGGCTGAAAAACACCAGCTCGGCTCCGGTACGCGTAAGGGCCTCGAAATTTTCCGGATAATAAAACTGAAACGCGCTGTCCCGAATCACACCGATCTTCGGGATCTGGGATTCAGGAACCGGGCCGGCGACGCGATCTGCAATCTGAATGGAAATCGGTGATTTTTGAACCGGTTCTGTATTGGTTTCTTTTATGGATTGTTCTTCCCGTTGCATCGAAATACTTGCAGCGATGTTTTCTAAGGCGGCAAGATCGATATATCGGTTGACCACACGGGAGGCCTCTTCAACAGCGTCTTTGGCCCAGTCGTGTTCAGGGGTAGGGACGAGCCCCATGTGCCGCTCGGGAAAGCGCTGTCGGGTAAGCTTTGGAACAGCGCCCACCACGGGAATCCCGCAGTAGTATTCGATGCTTTTCCTTTGAACAGCTTCATGGCGCACTCCGGCAACACGGTTTAAGATGACGCCGGTAATCGAAACGCCCGGGTCCAGGTGCATGCAGCCCATGACCACCGCAGCCATCGTTCGTGTGGCTTTGGTGCTGTTGATGATCAGTATTACGGGGGCAGCTAAAAGTTTGGCCAGTTCCGCAGAGCTGGTAGACCCAAGATAATCAAGGCCGTCATATAACCCGCGATTCCCCTCGATGAGGGAGATATCGCCTTCCCGGCTGTGAAGAAAGAAAGAATCGAGGACTGCTTCGGAGGGAATCAGGAAGGCGTCCAGATTATAGCAGGGCCGGCCCGCCGCCAGGGAGAGCCAGCCCGCATCAATATAATCCGGACCTTTTTTAAAGGGGATGACACGCTTTCCCTGGGCACGCCATGCGGCAAGGATCCCGATGGAAAGGAATGTCTTGCCGGATCCGCCGCGGCACGCCGCGATCATGATCCGGGGAGGTGCCATCTCAATCGATCGTTTAAGCGCAGAAAAAATGGGCCTATTTATTCGCCTTCTTCGGTTGTCCCCTGCTTGCCGGCTCCCTTAAGACCGTACATGGATGTACTGCCGCTGGACCAGAACTCCAGAACCTGTTCCTGAACCAACTGGTTGACGATCTTTTTGGCATCCCTGGGCTTGGCTTCCAGGATCTTGGCCAAGTCGTTGAAATAGAACTTGCTCTTACCCTTCTTCTTTGAAAGCTCTGAAATGATTTTCTCTTTTGCTTCCGCGTATTCCATGGAGGTGTTCCTTTATAGAAGGTATAGGGGCAGGGGCAAAAGCCCCTGCCCGGGGTTGACTAGAACTTGAACTGCGTGGTCTGGCGCCAGGTAAAATAGGCCGGATCCCGGAAATCGTCGATGAGGTGATGGGTGAACTCGAGTTCACATTTTTCAAAGAACCGTTCCCACCCAATCCTCTCAGCCCAATCGCCCAGGCGTTCGTATTTGTGAGCATCCTTAGCGTAGGCTTCGACGATCTTCTTGACAGCCTTCGTCACCGTGGGCCAACGGGGCATTTCATTGGGGATAAAGGCTACAACGACCTTGGAGAACTTGGGTGCACTGATCCGGTTGGACACCTTGCCTCCCGCCATGAGGACGATGCCGTCACCTACGTCGTCGGCCAGCGGCATTGCCGGACACATGGTATAGCAGTTTCCGCAGAACATGCACCGTTCACTGTTAACAGAGACGCTGTTAACTTTTTGTCCGCCGGGTAAATCCACTTTGGCCGGCTTGATGGCCGCGGTGGGGCATGCGGCGATAGCTAATGGGATCTCGCACATCTTGTCCAGATACTCATGGTCCAGCATGGGTGGCTTGCGATGATAGCCCAGAATCGCAATGTCCGAGCAGTGAACTGCGCCGCACATGTTCAGGCAGCAGGCCATCGAAACACGGAGGTGGGCCGGCAGTCGCATGTTGCGGAAATCATCGAACAAGACGTCCAAGGTGGCCTTCACCGTTCCAGAGGCATCCGTGGCCGGGGTGTGGCAATGGATCCACCCCTGGGTGTGGACGATATTGGAGATCCCGGCGCCGGTGCCGCCCACCGGGAACTTATAAGAACCGCCGGAAAACTTCCGTTTCATCAGGTCGTCGACCAGTGGTTTCACATTTTCTTTCTTGGATACCAAGAATTCGATGTTGTTCCGGGTGGTAAATCGCAGATAGCCGCCGCAATATTTATCCGCAATCTCGCAGATTTCCCGAATGTGGGACACGCTCATGAGACGTGCGCCGCCGCATCTGACCGTATAGATCTCGTCTCCTGTCTCTGAAACGTGAACGAATACGCCGGGTTGCAGATATTCGTGATATAACCACTTGCCCTTGTTCTTGGCAACAACCGGCGGGTAAAACTCATCGTATTTCCTCGGACCGATGTCGGTGATCCGATCCTTCATTGGATTGTTTGGATCGTAACCTGAAGATATGAATGCCATGGTCTTTGCCCCCTATCTCTTATGAAGTTTTCTAAACTCGTTGATGTCTCGGGTCCATCCGCCTGGAACTTCTTCTTCTTTCCAGAAGATGTAGGGGTTGGATCGCGGCTCCTTTACCATTCTTGGATCCGGCTTTAAACCGGTGACCTCAAGGAGCTTATGGAAACCCTGCCGCTTCATCAGTTCGCCGAGACGTTCCCGGTTCTTCCCTTCCTCCATCCACCAATCCCAGATCTTTTCGATGAGTTCTTTGATCTCATCGTAGGGTTCTTCGGCCTTGATGAAGGGAACGAGCATGGTGGCCATCTGGGCGCCGTCGAGAATCGGGGCCTTGGCGCCAGCCAGCATGGACAGACCCCGGTCGTTTCCGATCCGAAGGGCCCTGGGCATGACATTGATGCAATGCATGCACCGGGTGCATTCCTTGTTGTCGATTTTCAATTCTTTTCCGTCCATCCACATGCACTGGGTGGGACACAGATCAATGACCTCTTTCTGGATGTTGAATTTGCCCCAGTCCCGGCCCATGTGGGCGCCGGCGTTGGGTTTCAATTCGCCGCCGATGTAAGCCCCAACAGCCTTCTGATCGATGCGGATTTTGTCTCTCCAGGTTCCGATGAAGGAGAGATCGGATCGGGCGATGGAAGCCACACAGCAGTTCGGACAGCCGTCGAACTTGAACTTGAATTTATACGGAAACGCCGGCCGGTGCAGCTCATCCTGGTAGGTGTTGGTCAAATCGTGGCACAGGGCCTGAGTATCATAACACGCGTATTCACACCGGGCTTGACCGACGCAGTCCGAGGGGGTCCTGAGGTTCGAGCCCGACCCTCCAAGGTCCTGATTCAAGTTATGGGTTAGTTCAAAAAAAACCTCTTCCAACTGAGGGGTCGTAGTACCCAAGAAAACGATGTCTCCGGTGGAACCGTGCATGTTGGTGAGGCCGCTTCCGCGGCGCTCCCAGAGATCGCAGAGCTCCATTAAGTATTTAGTGGTGTAAAACTTGCCAGCGGGCTGAGATACCCGCATGGTATGGAAATGGGCGACTCCGGGAAACATTTCGGGCTGGTCGCAGTACCGGCCGATGACGCCGCCGCCGTAACCGAAAACCCCCACAATACCGCCATGTTTCCAGTGGGTTC
>PCSF01000254.1:0-4596 GCA_002771315.1 Desulfobacterales bacterium CG23_combo_of_CG06-09_8_20_14_all_52_9
CCGTAGTATTTTACTGCGAGCCCTTGGCAACGAAGGAGATGGGGCATCTTCGGCTTTCCCTCCGGGTAAAAAATGTGACAAATTTTTTCTTTGTTTTAGAAGTCACCAAAAGTTTATTCGCGAACCATACCTAAACATATTCAAATGCCCTGTTATCATTCTTTTTATCTATACCTTGTCATGTTTTTTATGCAACTGCAGGGTTTATTGTTTGTCCCGGGAAGTACCGACCCCGTTGATCAACAATTCCACCAATGGGTCCGCCATGGAAACCAGATCGTATCCGGTTTTAGAATGCAGCCACGTATTAATCACTTCGTCGATGGCACCCACCATAAACCTTTTCACCAGGCCCAGATATAAATCCTTTCGAACACTTCCCTCTTCCTGACCCTGGTCGATGATCTCGGAGAGCAGATCCAGATACATCTTGGACATCGCCTTGATCTGCTCTTCCGCCGATCGGTTGATCTGGTGCGTTTCCATCTGGTAAACAACAGCCATGTTCCGGTCATCCTGAAAAGCCTTGAGGTGTAATCGGATCAGGTTCCGTAATTTTTCCAGGGCACTATCCCCCTTGCTCACCGCCTCCTTGAATCGTTCGAAGACCTGCTTGGTTTTGTGCTGGAAAAATTGGATCAGGATATCGTCTTTATTTTTGAAATATAAATATATTGTTCCGTCGGCAACACCGGCCTCTCTGGCAATCTGGGAGACGGTGGATTGATAAAAACCCTGTTCGGCAAACACCTTGATCGCCGCTTCGAGGATGCGGTGATATTTATCGTTTCTTTTCTCCTGACTGTAAATGGTACACCCCTCTTTAAACGGCAAGGATTATGAATGAATATTCATTCATTTATCAGCCCCTCAATCATCCTGTCAAGGGGAAAATGATTTGTATCCAACCATGCAAACCGATTTTGTAGTAAGACAACACACGCCGGGGGGAAATATCGAATGGTCGATCACCTGATGGGTCAGGTTAGAAAATGAATCAATGTTCAGTTATCCGAAAATAACGCACAGAGGATGGATATTGTTTTCAAATAAAAAAGGCATCCGGGTTCAAACACAGATGCCTTTGAGAAGTCGGGATAGGCTATAGCTTTTTTACGTTCTTGGCCTCGGGGCCTCTTTCACTCTGCTCCACGTCAAAGCTTACCTGGTCTCCTTCCGCGAGGGTTTTGAAGCCTGGGGTATCGATGGAGGAGTAATGCACGAATACATCCTGACCGTTTTCCTGGTTAATGAAGCCGTACCCTTTTCTGTCATTAAACCATTTAACCGTTCCTACTGCCAAAGCTCTGACCTCCTTTCAAGCGTTGCAAAGTTGAACCAGACGTTCGGTCGTTACGCCGGCAAAGGAACCGTTCCTTCAAGCGAAATCGACCTCATCGTACCGGACCGCCCAGCCCGCCAGCTTTGAAAATCCTTCCCAAGCCTGCCATCGGGCCGCTCCACCGCCAGCGACACTATGCAAACCGTTTTCAAAGGTCAAGCGAAAAATCAACATGAGATAAGACAATCCAGTCCGCTTTATAATCCACATGGATTTCGCTGAAAAGTACTCTTGAAAAAGTGTCTTTTGCTGATCCATAATCAAAAGAGGGATCCTTCGATTGCCATCATTATTCCGGTCCTGAAAGAAGCCTTCTTCATCAACAACACTGTCGCCCACCTTGTCGATCCAAACCCACCAAATCGCTTCGAGGTTATTGTCTCCGACGGCCATCCCCAAGGGACTACTCTCGCCGCCGTTTGTGATCCGAGAGTCAGAAAGGTCTTATCCCCCTGGGCCAGGGGGCACAGATGAACACCGGCGCAGCCCTGGCAAAAGGAAAGATCCTGTTGTTTATACATGCGAATACACTTTCGTTATTTTACGCAGGGGTGTTTTGAGTCTTTGGCATGGCCGCTCTTTGGTATTGAAATTCCCGTGACCACGCGCTATCAGGCTAAAAGAATAGATAAAAAAGGTGTTGGGAGGTTGTCGCTGCATGGACATCTATTCAAATCCATGTTTGCACTCTGCCTTAACGAATCGTTGGCAGGCGGCACTGCACCCGGTTGAGGAGGGGATATGGACTTTCAGAGACTGGCGGATGACTTGGGATTGAATTTGGAAGAGTTCAAAGAACTGCTGGAGCTTTTCGTCGATACATCCACGGCTGATCTGGACAAGGCCCTTTCGGCCGTGGATGCGAAAGATGCGGAAACGGTGGCAAGGGCTATCCATTCCATCAAGGGTGCTTCCGGAAATTTGGGCTTCATGGAAATATACGAAGCGGCCAGAAAGCTCGAAGCCGACGCACGGGCCAACCGGTGGGAGGAGATCTTGATGCCGATTCATCGGCTCAAAGATCAGATACGGGATATCTCGGCGATGCTGCATCCGTGAACCGGAACCCGAATCAGAAATGCGTGCTCGTACCATATGATATAATGAGGATGCCAGAAGGGTTCCGATGATGGAAAAGAAGTCATCTATGTCATTTCCCATACTCATTGTGGAAGACAATCCGGTCTCCCGAAACATTCTTTATAAAATTTTGGCCAATGCCGGATATGATGTCGTTGCCACCGAAAACGGCCATGAAGCCCTGAAGGTATTCCGGGATCGGTTTTTCCCTATTATTCTCAGCGATTGGCTCATGCCCGGAATGGACGGCATTGAGTTGTGCAGGGCCATCCGCAAAATGCAGCTGCCCGGATACATCTTTTTCGTTCTTCTCACCGCAAAGGATTCCAAGGCCGACATCATCGAGGGGCTTAAAGCCGGAGCCGACGATTATCTCACCAAGCCCGTCCTCCACGCCGAGCTGACGGCGCGCATCCGCACTGGCATCCGTATCCTTGAGCTGGAAAAATCCCTCAAAGCCGCCGCCGAGGAAATCAAGGCTCTTTCCGTGACCGACCCCTTGACCGGATGTTATAACCGAAGATATCTCAACGAACATCTTCTCCAGGAAATCACGAGATCCAGAAGATACGGACGTTCCCTTTCCATTGTCTTATGTGATATCGATTATTTCAAACGCGTCAACGACACCTACGGACATGCAGCCGGGGACATAGTCCTTAAAACCGTCGCCCATTGTCTCAATGAATCTATTCGAAAGGGAATAGATTGGGTGGTTCGATTCGGCGGCGAGGAGTTCCTCCTGGTTCTCCCTGAAACCGAGTTCCGTTTTGCCTTGCAAGCCGCCGAAAGGCTCCGGCAAACAATCGCCGCTCGAGCCATCGATCTGACCCAAACAAGCGTAGGGTTAACAATCAGCTTTGGAATTACCGGTTTCACTGCGGATTCCCCTGATGATAAAATCTCACCTGAAAAGATGATTTCCATGGCAGATCATTATTTATATGAAGCCAAGAAAGGGGGAAGAAATTGCGTGATGGGAGGATCCTTCTAGAAAAAGCAGAAAAATAGACGATTGGGCTTTCCAAAACGAGGCGGATGAAAAAATGGCCAAAGACCTGTGAATTCCTATTTTTTGTCAGGAATGATCGATCTTAAAAACGTTTGATTCCGCCCTCTAAGATAGCCGTTCAAAATCTACCCAATGCACCTTTCCCGCCATCATGCTCTTTCTAAAATACGAATGATTTTAGGTTGGTAGGATTCTTTTCGGCCCATGCGATGACCCTTGGCCTTGACAAAAAGAAAGGAAAGCCCCAGGAATAAAAAGGCGGCTCCGACGGAGAGGCCGGCAGGGTTAAAACCCAACACCGGCGCAACCTCCTGGCCCAGGAAACCTCCCGCCATCATCGACAGGATAGGTAATAAGTACAAGAGAAAGGAAGCTTTGACCAGTGAACCTGTCTCGAATCCCATCACGACTCGGTCACCGATCCGGGCGCCTGCGACATTAATGGCATCCACTTCCATGTCCTTGCCGCCGCCGAAGGTATGACAGGAGCTTTGAACCGAGCATGATTCACAGGCACCGGTCTTTTGTGTCTTGATGCGGGCGATTTCGCCTTTAACGTCAATGACGATCCCTTCTTCCGTGGTCAAGCACAACCCCCTCTCCTCAAGCCCTGAACCGGTATGGCGCGGCCTCAGGATGCCCGGACTGAAATGTCGTTTAGATCAGGCTGGACGTGTTGATAACAAATCAAACCGCACTGGAGGCACCGCCGGGCTTCCTGAATTGCCATCTCCTGGGTGAAGCCCTTTTCGATCTCCTTGGCTTGATCCATTTCGCGGCATTCGGCAAGTGGCATGATCTATCGTCTTGCAGCCGCGACGTTTTCCACGTGCTCTACATTCTGGATGTCGGAGTCTGGTATCATCACTTTTTCCGGAAGCGCCGACCCAATCCCATATATCATTTTCTGATGAACCGATGCAACCGGTCGGCGCCCGGCACCGGGATACTTTTATCCAGCGCCTTCATAAGACCCAACCCAATCACAAATTCCCTGAAAAGCGCAAGGACCGCATGCGCCGTGATCATATCCTTGGTATCTTCAAACTTGATGAAATCGTAAAAACTCAAAATTGGGATGGCAAAGTAAAAAGCTTCAGATGCAAGGCGCGCAAATCCTGAAAAATGAGGCGTACTCATAGGTACGCCGCAATGATTTACC
>PCSF01000254.1:4611-9022 GCA_002771315.1 Desulfobacterales bacterium CG23_combo_of_CG06-09_8_20_14_all_52_9
GCGGCATTCAACCGGGCAGGGGATGCAGCGCAACGCAGCATATGGACTTTTTACGAAGCCATCAAGCTTGAATGGCAGCACCGTTTGTTTTACTATCGCTTTCACCTCGTTGGTTTGGGTCGTGTGGTGTTTGAGCAATACCTATCTACCTGCATCGACGAGGTTTATCAATCTATTTCTCAAGAAAATGCTTGCCAATCGCGGATCTTGAGTTACAAACTCCTTGACATTATAAAACCGAGGGCATTTACTCCTTTCGCTTTTCCAATTTGAATAACTAATCGTATTCTAAATGACAGCGAATCAAAAAGCCAACGTCGGGGTTATTGCCGCCTTGACTCTGGTCCACTTTACCGGCGACCTTTATGCCTCATTCATCAACCCCCTTCTCCCTGTCTTTGCCGACTCCTTTTCCTTGTCCATGACCCAGGTGGGGTTGCTTGCCGGCGTCAACCGGTTATTCATGTTCGTGGTCCAACCGTTGGCCGGATACTTCGCCGATCATTACCGGAGCCGCCTTTTTGTACTAGGCGGCCCCCTGTTGACCATGGTATTCATCCCCCTCGTGGGGTATGCCCCGAGCTTTTTGTTTCTTATGGCGTTCATCGCCATCGGATCCATCGGTCAGGCCCTGTTTCACCCTCCCGTGGCAGGAATGATCTCCGGTTATTCGGGCCGCCATTTCGGCTTCTCCATGTCCATCTTCAATGTAGGCGGGACCTTTGCCTTTGCGGTGGGACCCATAGTGATCACGACAATCGTACACTACTTGGGTCTCAAAGGAGCTGTCTATTCAATGCTGATCGGGCTTCCTCTCATGGTTGTCCTTTTCAAAACAGTCCCGAAGCCGGAAGGGGAGGGGCTGACCAGCCATGGTTTCTTCGGATCCCTGAAAGAGGCGATAGGGAATGCCTGGAAAGGGATCGTGGTGATCTGGATCGTGATGGTTTTAAGGGCGTTCGTAAGCCAGGCCTGGCTCACTTTTACACCGGTACTGTTCGCCAGAGAAGGCTATTCATTGATTTCAGTGGGGTTTATCGTTTCCATGTTCACCCTCGCCGGGACGCTCAGCGGACTCCTTGCCGGTCATCTTGCGGATCGACTTGGTTACAAACCCATTTTCTACGCCAGCAGTCTTTTCACAGCCCCGTTGCTATTTCTTTCGATTCACCTGGGTGGTAACTGGGTCTTTCCCTTGGCGTTTCTAACCGGTTTTTTTTCATTGGCCACGCTTCCGCTGGGCGTGGCTCTGGGACAAGAAATCGCTCCGAAGGGAAAATCCATGGTGGCAAGCCTCATGATGGGCCTGGCCCTCGGCGTGGGAGGCGTGATGAGTCCACTGGTCGGAAAATTCGCCGATCTATATACTCTCAAGGCCGTGCTTTACTGGCTGCCGGTCGCCCCCATCATCAGTCTCTTTTTTGTCTATCATCTCCCCGAAAAGTCCCCTTCTTCCAAGGGTGCCTGATCCTGTCATTTTAGCACTGGTGTTCAAAGAACCCGTAACGACCGGCTCATGAGAAATCCATCGCCGTCTTTAACCGGAAAGCTGCTGTTGACAAAAAACGGCTTGTGTTTAAAATTAGCCTAAAAAAGATCCCCCATTTCATATCCTTCAGCTTTTTCGGGATCATATGAAATACTTGCTTTTGCCTAAAGGAGGGTTTTGCCTTGTCAGACAGCAAACTTTACGATCTCATCATTGTCGGGGGCGGACCGGCAGGATTGACCGCCGCCATTTACGCCATGCGGGCGGCCCTGGATACGGTTCTGATCGAAAAGGGTGTCCATGGCGGACAGATCGCCAATACCGACAGCGTGGAAAATTACCCAGGATTCGAAACCATTACCGGTTTCGAGCTTTGCCAGAAATTATCCGATCATGTTAAATCTTATGGGATTGAAATGCATCAAAAAGAGGTGATCGCCATCGAACCCGGTATCGATTTCCACTCGGTTCGACTCGATGACGGTCAAACCCTGAGCGCCCGTTCGGTCATTCTGGCCTCCGGCGGCACACCCCGCAAACTTGCCGTTCCCGGTGAAGATAAGTTCTACGGAAAGGGAGTCTCGTATTGCGCCACCTGTGACGGGTTTTTTTACCGGGGTAAGACGGTGGTTGTGGTCGGCGGCGGCGACACCGCCATGGAGGAAGCATTATTTCTGGCCAAGATCACTCAAAAAGTGTACCTGACCCATCGCCGTGATGCCTTCAGGGCCAGCCGCATCCTTCAGCAGCGCGTTAAGGCCGAATGCAAGATCGAGGTTTTGTGGAACACTGTGGTCACGGAAATCAAGGCTGATGATAAAGGAGTAAACGCCGTCACCTTGCAGGATACCAAAACGAGTGAAAAACGAGAGTTGGCTATAGACGGCGTTTTCGTCTTCATCGGTTTCGTGCCCGATAACAAGCTGGTTCCCAGCGGTGTGGATATGAATGCCCAAGGGTATGTCATCACCGACGAGAAGTGCGAAACCCGGATCCCGGGTCTCTTCGTGATAGGCGACCTGAGGCAGAAATACGCCCGCCAGATCGTGATCGCCGCAGGGGATGGCTGTACCGCTGCCTTGGCCGCGGCGCACTACGTGGAGATGAAAAAAGCCTCCGATGCCTGCACCCTGTCGGAATAACCCTCCGGCAGAATTTTTCCCTTACCGCAATCTCCGATACTCATCCCAAAATCAGCAACAGGGCAGCGCCCGGAAAGCTTCCGGCATTCCATGCCGGGTCGAAGCGCCGTGTCTGCTCAGGATAAAGAGGCTGATAGCGGGTAAGAGCAGGAACACAAGGGTGTCTGTGACGGATTTCAGGACCATAAGGGTCTTGATTACGGATTTTTCCTTATAAAATATCACCGGCGGTTTGGATCCATGATGACGATCCTTGACAGAATCGGCATTTTGGCTATAGTGATGTTCAGTTGCAATTTTTACGAGGATCGCTCCCCATGCCGCCCTACCCTTGTGATTCGATCAATCTATCCCGAAGGCAGTTTCTTCAACGAACCATCCGGGCTTCCGTTCGTTTAGGGGTTTACACCCCGTATGCGTGGGTTCTCTTAAACGGAGCGCCAAAAGGCCATATCCAAGCGTCCGTTCGATCCGGCCTGCCCCAGGGAGAGAGAGATATGCCACCGGCCCGATACTGGGTTTCGGCAAATGCCCAAGGCGTGGACTGTCTGGCCTGTCATCTCCCGCAAGACAGGATCCAGGGTCTCGTTTTTCAACATAAAAAAGGCTATGTCCGGTGCTTGCTATGCGCTCAAAAATGTCTCCTGGTTCCCGGTGATCGCGGCCGATGCCGGGCCCGCATCAACGACAATGGCGTATTGAAAAGCCTGGTTTATGGTCATCCTGTCTCCATGCATGTGGATCCTATTGAAAAAAAACCTTTATATCACTTTCTGCCCGGTTCCGCCGCCTTTTCCCTGGCAACAGCCGGTTGTCCTTTAAGTTGCCAGTTCTGTCAGAATTGGGAAATTTCACAGGCAAGGCCCGAGGACTTCACGGTCCCCTTCGTAGCGCCGGAGGAGATCGTGGCGGCATCAAAACAGCGACAGGCGCCCGTTATCGCCTTTACCTACAACGAACCCACGGTCTTTACCGAATACCTGCTGGACATCGCGGCCGCAGCCAAACCCAAAGGGATCCGCAGCGTCCTGATCAGTTGCGGGTTCATGAATCCGGAACCCCTCAACGATATGTGCCAGGCGCTCGATGCCATCAAAATCGACCTCAAGGGATTTGACCGCGCCTTTTACCGCAACGTCTGTAAGGCCGAACTGGACCCGGTGCTGAAAAGCATCCAAACCGTCGCGAAACGGGGTGTGCATCTGGAGATCGTCAATCTCGTGGTGCCGACCCTGAACGACTCTGACACCATGCTGAAAGGCCTCATTCGTTGGGTGTTGGATGAGGTGGGGCCCGATGTGCCCATCCATTTCACCCGGTTTCATCCGGATTACAAGATGTTAAACCTTCCGCCCACGCCGGTCGGGACACTCGAGAAAGCCTATGATCTGGCTAAGGCCGCCGGAATTCGTTATCCCTTCGTGGGGAATGTGCCGGGTCATCCCGGTAATCACACCTACTGTCCGGCGTGTGGAAAGGCGGTGATTCGTCGGACCGGGTTTTTCGTGACCGAAATGCAGATTGAAAAAGGCCTCTGTCGTTATTGCCGAACGCCCATCGCCGGTATCTGGGCCTGAACCCTCGTTTTTCAAAGAGATTTCCGTGGATCAGCCACCGATGCCTTCTGCAACCCCTCCCCGCAGTTTCTGTTTTATCAATAACGGTTTGCCGCCAAAAGTGGCCTGGGTTTGTATCGTCACAATGTCCGCCGTTTGTTTTTTAGCCCTCTTCGGGCATTTTGCCGTCGCTGTTGCGGTTAAGGATGACATCCGCTCACCGG
>PCSF01000254.1:9036-10188 GCA_002771315.1 Desulfobacterales bacterium CG23_combo_of_CG06-09_8_20_14_all_52_9
CCAACTGTTTTTAGCGGATGCCGTGCCTCCGGAATCCGAGCCTCCCATCGCCATTGTCTCCCCTCATGCCGGATACATTTTCTCCGGCCAGATCATGGCCGATGCATTTGCCCAGGCAAAGGGCCATGCTTACGACCTGATCGTTATCTTAGGTGTCAATCATTCCCGCTCAGGCTTTGGCGGCGTTTCGGTCTTTGCGGCCGGCGGGTTCCAAACCCCCCTGGGGATTGCCGCAATCGATTCGGAAGCCGCAAGGCGGCTTATGGAGCGATTTCCCGAGGCCCTTTTTGATAAACCGGTGCATCAAAACGAGCATTCCATCGAAGTCCTTGTGCCTTTTGTCCAAGTGCTGTTTCCGGACACCCCGATTCTGCCGGTCATTGTCAGCCTCAGAGATGATAAGGCCTGTACCCGTTTCGGAGAGGCTCTGGCCCAAAGCCTCGTGCATAAAAACCCCCTCATCGTGGCCAGTTCGGATCTATCCCATTATCCGAAATATGGCGATGCCAGCCGGGTGGATCGCAACACCCTTCAAGCCATGGCAAGCCTCGATATCCGTCGGTTTCAACAGGTTGTCCGGAACCAGGAATCTTTGAGTCTTCTCGGCCTGTCGACCTGTGCCTGCGGAGATCGACCGGTGGCGGCGGCCATGGCTGCCGCAAAGGTTTTGGGCGCCTCAAGCGGCCGTATCGTCAGCTATGCCAACTCGGGCGAATCCCTTGGGGGAAAACGGGATCAAGTGGTGGGATATGGAGCCGTGGGGTTTTATCGTCATCCAACAAAAATCAGCGGCAACCCCTTTCCGGAACCGCCTGCCGATATGAACCCCGCGCCCCTTTTAACGAGTCAACAGCAGGTTCTTCTCCAGTTTGCCCGGAAAACCCTGATCCAGTATTTGAAGACCGAGACCATACCCTTGCCGCGATTTCCAGATCCATTGTTGTATGCGCGTCAAGGCGCTTTCGTCACCCTGAAGCGGCACGGCGAACTGAGGGGCTGTATCGGTCACATGGAGAACGATCTTCCCCTTGGCCAGGTCGTGGGCCACATGGCTCTTCAGGCCGCCTTCAACGACAGAAGATTTTCTCCCCTGAAATTCGCGGAACTGGAAGCGATCGAAATCGAAGTGTCGGTCCTGACACCCTTTCAACG
>PCSF01000254.1:10348-30050 GCA_002771315.1 Desulfobacterales bacterium CG23_combo_of_CG06-09_8_20_14_all_52_9
GCATGGAAGGAAGGCGCCTCCCTTTACATCTTTCAGGCCCAGGTTTTCAGCGAAAGTTCGCCTCGACCGTGACGCTAGCCCTGTTTGCCGTCGGCTTTACTTCGATTCTGGGGCAGGTCGTCCTGCTTCGGGAACTGGCCGTTACCCTGTACGGTGTGGAGTTGATTTACATTCTGGCCATGGCTGCCTGGCTCTTCTGGTCCGCCGCGGGCGCCTTGATGGGACCCCGATCCCGGGTTCCTCAAAAAGCGGCAGTGGGTTGGATGTTTGCCGCATTTTCCCTGGTTTTCTTTACCGATGTTCTATTCATCCGATATTTCCGCACCCTTGCCGGGGCCTTTCCAGGAACCTTTCTTTCTTTTCCTGTCCAGATCGCCGCCATCGGAATCGCTCTTTTCCCGGCAGGCCTTTTGATGGGCCTGCTATTCCAATGGTCGGCAAAAATCTCAGTGGCTCAAGGCGGCCACCTGGCCCGGGCCTATGCTATCGAAAGTATCGGAGGCGTTGTGGGGGGCGGCGGTGCCACCCTGCTCTTTTTTGCCGGCATTCAAAATCTCACGGCCGCATGGATCTGCGTCGGTTTTGCCGCGATGACCTGGCTCCTGATTTGTTGTAAAGGCCTTCACCGCTGGGCAATGGGTGGCATGGCGATATTTCTGTTCGCTGCCGGCTTTTTCTTTCTTCCTTGGCTGGATCCTACAACCACTCGTTGGAATCATCCGGACCTTGTCGCCACAAAGGATTCGCCTTACGGCCGACTGACTCTTACCCGACGAGCGGATCAATTCGTGCTTTTTGAAAACGACGTGCTCAGTTTTGAAACCGAAAGCGTTGACGCCGAATCCTTGGTTCATCTGGCGGCATTGAGCCTTGAGCGAATAGACGCCGTTGCGGTGCTCGGCGGAGGGATGGAGGGCTTGCTGCATGAACTGATCCGGCATCATCCCCGAGCCATCGACTATGTGGAAATCAACCCTGTGCTGATCGATTTGCTTTCACAGCACCTTCCGAAAGACTGGACCACCGTACTTCACAGACCATCGGTTCGCATCGTTCAGGACGATCCCCGGAGGTTTCTTGAAACCGCCAACCGCTACGACCTGATCCTGATCGGTATGCCTCAGCCCGATTCCGGCGCCGCCAACCGGTTCTACACCCGCGAATTTTTCCGGCTTTGCCGCCGACATCTTCAACCGAAGGGAATCCTGGCCTTTCGGTTGCGCTCCTCGGAGAATCTCTGGTCTTCCATGATGATCCTGAAAAACGCCTCAGTCTGGCTGGCGCTGAAACGCGAATTTTCCCATGCCTCAGCTCTGCCTGGAGTCTCTATTATTATCCGTGCCTCCCCGGCTCCGGTTCCAACGGATCCTGAAGTGCTCGTCGGCAGGTTTGAAGAACGACGCATCCACACCCGGCTGGTTTCCCCGCCTTATATCCGATATCTTTTTACCAATGACCGATTCTTTGAGATGGAACGCCTTTTGAACGCTTCCGTGGTGATCCCCAACAGCGACGTCCATCCCATCAGCTACCATTATTCAGTGCTGATCTGGCTTTCCAAATTCATTCCATCCATGATCCATGTCCACCCAGCCGATCCGGCAGATTCGATCATACCCCTAATCCTTCTTCTCTCGATTTTTGTGGCAGCAGGATGGCTCCTGAGGCGAACGTCTCGCTTTCGTGACATTTTTTGGATGGGTGCGGCCGGATTTGCGGGAATGGCTCTGGAAACCCTGATTCTGCTTTATTACCAAGCCAGCCGGGGGGTTCTCTATCAAAACATGGGATGTCTGATCATGGCTTTCATGGTCGGCCTCTGGGCCGGCGCTTACGGAGTTTCCCATCTGTCCGTATCTCGGATGCGCACGGCGCCAACCGGCGCTGTATTCTTTTCAATGATCGGCATCGTTGCAGCGGTGTTTTCCGGAATGCTTTTGGCTCACATGCATGCCGGCCTCTTCACGGCATCGATTCTCTTGTTTGCGAGCGGCGCCGCCGTGGCCGGCATCTTTGCGGTCACCGGCAGGAGCGGCACGGCCGAACAGCAGCGGGCCGCCTCGGAAATCTATGCCGCCGATTTGGCGGGGGGATGTGTCGGAGCTTTCGTGGGCAGCCTCTGGCTGATTCCGTTTTTAGGAATGCTCCCCGCTGCCGCAACCCTCATCGGGGTGTCCCTGGCAGCGATTTTCTTGATGAAATCATGACTGCAAAAATGGATCAATAACAAAATCAAAGTCATTAATCGCAAGGCCCATGGTTTTCATGGCTTGCGATACCTCACTCTGAAAATCTACCAAGCTTTCTACAACTTATTCGGAGAAGAACCATTCCATTTAATGTGATCTATACCGGAGTCTATCCGTTTTTGCTTAGTCTCCTTTTTTGCGCGTTTTTGCTTTTTCTATTTCCGCAGATTTCAATTTTTAAAAACAACCTTGCCTAATCTTCAGAAAGTGGATTATATGGCTGAAACTGCCAACTTAAAAAAACAGAAAGGAGGGTGCTGGATATGAAAAAGGGCGTGTTTGTATGTCTTGTCGGTTTTTTCCTCATTCATCTGAACGGTCCGGCTTGGGGAGAGGGTGAAAAAAAGGGTGCTCTTGATCCGGAAAACTTCAGCGCAACTTTAACCTTCACTTCGGATTATGTCTTTCGAGGGGTCTCTCAAACCGATGAGAAACCCGCCATCCAGGGCAGCTTCGATTACGCTCATCCTGTCGGACTTTATTTGGGTATTTGGGGATCCAATGTAGATGAAGCCATCTCGGATGCAAACCTCGAAATGGATCTCTATGTAGGTTATAGGCGCGAACTCTTCAAGGATTTCAACCTGGATTTAACGGGTTACTACTACGCGTACCCGGGTAATGAAAAGGATCCTGATCCGGAGTTTATCGAACTCCATATCGGTCTTTCCTATGCCTTTTCCGAAACGATGCTTTCCCCCACTATCGGCCTCGGATACAATTATTCTCCGGACTTCTTCGGTGAAGACGGCGCCGCTCACTACGTAAATTTTACAGGTTCCTTAGCTTTGCCTCACGGGTTCAATTTATATGCAGAGTTAGGGTTCCAGACTGTGGAAGGTGACAAGCTCACCGGCAACGGCCAGGGGATGGACGGGGGAGACGGGTTCGATTACACCCATTGGAAACTCGGGATTTCCAAAGAACTCCTGGGCTTCAAACTGGACGCTGCTTTTCATAGCACCGGCGAAGAGGAATTCCTGGGCGAAATCGGAGAAGATCGATTGGTCTTTACGATTTCCCGGTCTTTTTAAACTCAACGATTTACCCAATTTAAGGTTAATCCAAAAGGGCTTCCCGGATACGGGAGGCCCTTTTCTTTTTGGAACCATTCCGATTCAATATTCTAAACGAAATACAAAACGGACTCCAAAACGCGGAAACCGAAAGCCTCCCAACTGGATCCCATCGAAGCGTTGAGACATGAATGATCCAAGCTGCGGTCCTTCGCCGGTATGCCGTTTAACCTTTCAATATCACGGCAATGGATTTTTTGCCGTCCACCCGGATGGAAAGGGGTTCATCCAGTCGGACATGCCGGACGAAAGGGGTTTCCGATACGGCAGGCAAGGTATTCAGCCAACTCCAGTCGATGAAATCCTTTTCCCCTTCGGTGACGGTCAAGTAGCTGATTCCCAAAGACGTGATGTTATGAAAAAAATGAGATCCATAAGACGGGTCCGCTCGAAGCTTCGAGGTTCGGTTCTCGATAAAGGATCCCACCATGGAGATGTCGTTCCAAGCCACCGGTATCCCCAGCCACCGGTCGGCCGAACCCCATCTTCCCGGGCCGATGAGCAAATAGCGGCGAGCGTTTTGGATCATGAATTTATTTAACGAACCTATCTCCCGGGCAATCTCCACCGTCTTGGCCGCATCGAAGGCATCCGGCTTGACAAAAAGAATATCTTCAATATCATCGCGCACACCATATCCAAGCGCCATGGACGAAAAGCAGAAAGCCCTTGAAATTTCCTCGGAAGTAATGTCCACGTCCAGGCGTTTCTGAAACAAGGCCATGGGCCGGATCTGAAGCAGGGTAAATTCGGGCTTTTCGTCAGCGGAAACCGGGAAGTTGACTGCAAACTCGATTTCGACCGGAGAGGCCATCCCCTCTTCCCCCATTTTCAGCACATCGTTGAGAATTTCGGGCAGGGGAAAGGAGCCGTATTTTAAAATATTGGCAAAGGTCAGAACCGGAACCCCTTCTCCCAAGTAAGAATCCCGAATGCGATTCTCCTGTGAGATGTAGGCGCTCAACAGGCTTTTTATCGTAACGTGGCGGGGATCTTCGGCAATTTCCGCAATTTCAAGCTGTGTCAACGAGGGATCCTCCCTTTTCAACGCCTCTTTATCAAAACTTTCCGGCGAACCTTTCAGTTGTATGGCATAAAAATGTCGCTGGGCGTTTTTCAGGATGTCCTCCACTGTCGAAAACTGGGGAAGGAACTGGGGATGTTTTGGGGAAAAACGCAGAACATTCAATCCCTCCACCACGGTCTTCCCCAAACCGACCGCGATGTGGGCGATCCCTTCATCGGCCTTCATATGACCGACGGGGTAGAAGTTGTAAGACTGGGCAACCCCGGAAACGGCGGGATAGTAATGATCGCCGCAGGTCGATCCGGTAAGCTTTTGGATCACCACTGCCATCTTCTCCTCCTCGATCCGATGAACCGTACTCTTGGAAAAAGAGCGTGGCGCCTCGTAGTACGTCGAAGCGAAAACGAGCTTGATGGCCTGGCTCAGATGCCTCAAACGGACTCCGATATCGCCGTGATTGTTGGGTACCATATATGTCCGGTAAAGACCGGCAAACGGTTGAAACATGGCATCTTCCAAGAGACTCGAAGAGCGGACGGCCAAAGGATAATGCGCACCGGTGAGGAACCGGCGCAGGTCTTTTTCCAGCCAGTCGGGAAGCTGTCCTTTCAAAAAGAGGCTCGCAATTTCAGCATTTTTAAGGGAGCTGTCGGCCAGGGCTTTGAGGTCATTTTCCCGGATAAATTCGTCGAAGGCTTCGGTCGAAATCACGAGGGTCTTAGGAACTCCGAGGGCTACATCGGGGTACTTTTCAAAAAGGCTCGCCTGTGCCTTGAAACGGGTGGCCATGAAAGCCAGTCCCCTGGCCTTTCCCCCTAAAGAGCCTTTCCCGATCTTAGCAAACTCGGTTTCAAGATCGAACCCCTCCGAGGTAAAGTCGGCGATCACCCCTTTTTGGCGGGCCAAGCGGCGATTGCGCAGGCATGCCACCAGATAATCCTTGTTCTCCCGGACGCTGGAAAAGTCGGTCACTTTGATAAGCTTGAGCTTTGCGGCCAACTCGACTTCGGATCGCGCCATCAGCCATGTGGAAAAATGATCCCGCAGGGCATGGTAATAGACCGATTCATCGGGAATCGAAGGGAGGATCATCTCCAGGGCCAGCAGATTGGAAGCACGCGCCACCTCGGTTCCGTCGGGCATCCGGAAAACAAATTCTCCGAACCCGAGATACTGCATGAAAAAGGAGCGGATATCCGTATGAAAGGTGGGCGAGTTCTTGTTCAGAAACAACGCCCCGACGTCGTGGGCCTTTTCCCGGTTCTTTTCTTCCGAGCTCATGATAAACAACGGAAGCTGGGGACGTTCACTCCGAACCCTGGATACAAAAGAGAACCCGGCCTCCGGATCGAGCTTCCGGTCCCTCGGGAACCGGACGTCTGACAACACGCACAGCATATAACTCTGAAAAGAGCCGAATAGATTTTCGGCATCTTCGTAGTTTAAGGCGTGCAAAATCTTCGGCCGGGCGCGCATCCTCAGGATGCGATGCTCTTCATTTAAAGACTCTTCCATCACCGCCTGGGTCTGCGTCACCACTTCCTTGTAGAGAAAGGGAAGCAAGGAAGAATAATAAACCGGCGAATCTTCCACCATAAGGATCACCCTGACCCGCGCCCTTTGGGTATCCGAAACCACGTTCATCCGGTCTTCTTCATTCTTGATCATGGCTAAAAGGAGATCGGTGTTGCCAGTCCATATATAGGTTTTATCGATGGCATCCGGGTCTGCAGCCGGGTCGTCCATGGGCATGCCTGTCGTGCCGTGAGTCAGGAGAAACACCGGTGTTTTCGGAAAACGTTCCTTGATGGTGCGGCCTAAATTTTTAGGCTCCATGTCCCCCAGACGTGGCATAGTCAGCACCAGATCGAATTTCTGCCGGGACATCCTGTTGAGCGCCTCCTGGGCGGTGGAGACCCAGGTCAGCCTGGGGGGACGGGTGAGATTGAGGTCGCGGTATTCATGAATGATCCGCTCGGCCAGTCGGCCGTCTTCTTCCATGATGAAGGCATCGTAGGGGCTGGAAACCAGGAGGATTTCACTCACCCTCTTGGCCATCAGGTCGTAATAGATTTTGAATGAAGAGTCGAACGGGTCATTATCGTTTGAGGTAAAGATGTCGGGCATAGCGTTGTCTTTGTGGTTTTAAAATATCGGTATTTTGATTTATCTTTGATTGGACAGGCTGTTTTGTCAAGTCATTATTGGGTGTTACGACTTTTTCCGGCACCTTGACAAAACAAAACCAACCGGTGTAGCTTCCCTTTGGATAAAAAAGGGGCTGGAATTGAAAATCGGGCTGGCACAAATCAATCCCGTCATCGGGGACTATCCTTACAACTCTGAAAAGATCGTTGCTTTTGCCGACCGCGCGAGGGGTATGGGTTGTGACCTGGTGGTTTTTCCGGAACTGTCTCTTTGCGGATATCCGCCACGGGACCTTCTGGAAAAAAGGGATTTCGTGGATGCCGGACTGGTTTGCCTCCATCGACTCATCGAATCGATACGCGGCATCGGGGTCATCTGCGGTTCTGTAGACAAAAACCCCAATCCGGGTGGAAACGCTCTTTTCAATTCCGCCGTCCTGTTCGAAGACGGAAAGCGCTTGCACCAGGTGCAAAAACGCCTCTTGCCCGTCTATGATGTTTTTGACGAACGGAGGCATTTCGAACCGGGAACAAGCACCGAAACTTTTTTTTACAAGGGGCGCCGCATTGGGATTTCCATTTGTGAAGATGCTTGGAACGATAAAGATTTTTTTTCAAGGCGGATCTATTCCGCCGATCCGGTCAGCCAGTTGGTGAAAAGCGGTGCGGATCTTCTCGTCAATATCTCCGCCTCACCGTTTTTCATGGGTAAAAACCGTTTCCGCTCGGAAATGCTGGCCGGCATCGCAAAAAAATACGGCATCTGGTTGATCTACGTGAACCAGGTGGGCGGCAACGACTCTGTTTTATTCGACGGCTTAAGCTTCGCCCTCAACCCCTCCGGAGCCTGTGTCGCGGCCGCCCGAGACTTTGCGGAAGACCTCGTCGTCGTGGACATCGACGAAGGCGTTGGAGATATTCATCCGGTCTTCGACGACGATATAGAGGCTGTCTGGAAAGCCCTGGTCATGGGAACCGCCGACTATGTGACCAAGTGCGGCTTTTCCAAAGTGATCCTCGGTTTAAGCGGCGGGATCGATTCGGCCCTGGTGGCCTGCATCGCCCAAGAGGCCCTGGGAAAAGAGAATGTCACCGCCGTCTTCATGCCCTCGCGCTACACCTCCAAAGACAATTTCGAAGACACCCGGGCACTGGCGGAAAACCTAAATATTGCTTGGATCATGCATCCCATTGATCCTATATTCGAGGCCTTCCTCCCCGGCATATCCCCCCATTTCGACCCCGGTCGGCCCGGCGTCACGGAGCAAAACATCCAGGCCCGGATCCGGGGAACGCTTCTCATGGCCATCTCCAACCGGGACGGTGCCATGTTGCTTTCCACCGGAAACAAATCCGAATTGGCCATGGGCTACTGCACCCTCTACGGCGACATGAACGGCGGCCTGGCGGTCATTTCGGATGTTCCGAAAACCCTGGTTTATCGGCTGGCCAGACGGATCAATTCCGAAAAAGAGATCATACCCGAACGGATCCTTGAAAAAGCCCCGTCTGCAGAGCTTGCGCCGGACCAAAGAGATGAAGATGACCTTCCCCCATACGAAATCCTGGATCCCATCCTCAAGGCTTATATCGAAGACCAAAAGAGTGCCGGTGAGATGATCGAAATGGGGATGGATTCAAAGCTGGTGAATCGGGTGATTCGACAGGTGGATCGGAACGAATACAAACGGTATCAGGCCCCTCCGGGGCTGAAAGTCACTTCCAAGGCATTCGGATACGGAAGAAGATTTCCCATTGCCCAGCGCTATAGACCCGAAGATCCATCGGTGAGTTGATGCAGGTTTTTCCGGATATGTTCTAGCCGGATCACCCTTTTCCGGCCCATCTTTTCTTGACTTACTGCGTTCGTTAACTTAAAAGATAAATTTTTGCGCAGGAGTAATTGGGGACAACGGGTTGACCATGGGCATATGTCGTTTTCACCATTTCCGGTTTTTTTGCGTGCTGATCGCCTTTTTCTCGATTTGGGGGTTTGTTCCGGCGCCGTTT
Organism: Desulfobacterales bacterium CG23_combo_of_CG06-09_8_20_14_all_52_9; assembly: GCA_002771315.1. GTDB lineage: Bacteria > Desulfobacterota > Desulfobacteria > Desulfobacterales > UBA2156. The sequence goes on from PCSF01000254.1 coordinate 18,858, forward strand.
GTCTTTGCCCAGAAAACGGTCAACCTATATTTTTTGGATCCTTCGGACACCCACCTGACTGCTGAAACACGTCAGATCCCCGAAGCGGAAAGGATTGAACAGTCGGCCCGTGCAATCCTGGAGGCGCTCTTGACAGGCCCCCGGAAGGGGCTTGTTCGTGCCATCCCTGAAGGCCTCTCGTTGCGGACGCTCTTTTTTACCGAAGAAAAAATCGCCTATGTGGATTTTCAGAAGAGCCCGGATTCCCGCATGGAAAGAGGCGTTTTATCCGAATGGCTGGCTGTTTATTCCATTGTCAACTCCCTGGTCCTCAATATACCGGAAATCGAGTCGGTTCAAATCCTCATTGACGGCCGTGAGGTGACAACCCTTTCAGGACATATCGATCTGACCGATCCGGTAAAGGCGAATATGCTGTTGGTCCGATGATAAAAACAAGCAAAATCAGCCGAATCCGAAATATCGGGATCATCGCCCACATCGATGCAGGGAAGACCACCGTCACCGAACGGATTCTCTTTTATACCGGTCGTTCCCACAAAATGGGGGAGGTCCACGACGGCGAGGCCATCATGGACTGGATGCCCGATGAGCAGGAGCGCGGGATCACCATCACCTCTGCTGTAACCACCTGCCAGTGGAAGGACGCCGACATCCATATCATCGATACGCCAGGACACGTCGATTTCACCATCGAGGTCGAGCGCTCCCTCAGAGTTTTAGACGGGGCGGTGGGTGTTTTCTGTGCCGTTGGAGGTGTTGAACCCCAGTCGGAGACGGTCTGGCGCCAGGCCGATAAATACCGGGTCCCAAAAATCGCTTTTGTGAATAAGCTGGACAGGATCGGTGCTGATTTCTTCGGAACCGTCGAACAGATGAAACAAAAACTGCATGCCGATCCCCTTGTCCTTCAGCTCCCCCTGGGTGTCGAGGAAAACTTCCGAGGGGTCATCGATCTTGTGCACATGAAACAGATCGTCTGGGACGACGACTCTTTAGGTGCATCCTTTTCCATTGATGCCATATCGGACAATGAGAAAGAATCGGCCCGACTCCACAGAGAAAACCTGATTGAGAGGTTGGCCGAAATCGATGACACCCTCATGGAAGCTTATTTATCGGATGCGCCCGGCGATTCCATTTCCACCCAACAGATTCTTTCCGCCATCCGGAAAGCGACGGTGGATCTGAAGCTTACGCCGGTTTTGTGCGGCAGCGCGCTGCGTAACAAAGGCATCCAGCCGCTGCTGGATGCCATCGTCTCCTTTCTCCCCAGCCCAGTGGATATCCCGGCCGTCAAAGGGGTGCATCCGGAAACCGGAGAAACCGTTACGTTCCCTCCCGACGATAAAGCACCCTTAAGCGCCCTTATCTTCAAAGTCTCCATCATGGAGGGGAGAAAGCTCTCCTTTGTCCGGGTCTACAGCGGAAAACTCATCGCAGGACGGGAGGTTTTCAACCCCGGACGCCGCGTCAAGGAAAAGCCTGCGCGGATCCTGATGATGCATGCCAACAAGAAGGAACGGATCGAGGAGGCCGGAGCGGGAAACATCGTAGGCGTCGTGGGCCTGAAAGACTCGTCAACCGGGGAAACGCTGTGTACCCCGGAGCACCCGGTTCTTTTGGAAAGAATGGAATTTTATGAACCGGTGATTTCCGTGGCCGTGGAACCCAAAACCCATTCGGACCAGGAACGCCTCGACCAGATCCTCGATAAGTTCTTGACGGAGGATCCCACGTTGCGGGTTCAAAAGGATGAAGAGACCGGGCAAACCCTTCTTTCCGGGATGGGGGAACTTCATCTTGAAATCATCATCAGCCGGATGGAACGCGAGTTCAACACCCAGGTCAATGTGGGAAAACCCCAGGTTGTATATCGGGAGAGCATCGAATCGATTGCCGAAGGATCAGCCGTTTTTGATAAGGAAGTCGGGGGGCAGCGCCATTTTGGTGAGGTTCGGCTCAAATTGAAACCCTTGCCCAGGGGCTCGGGGAACCGTTTCATGGCAGATGTCCCTGAAGAGGCAATCCCCGCAATCTACATTCCGGTCATCGAAAAGGCGGTGATGGAATCGTTTCTCAGCGGCGTTCTGATGGGGTACCCGGTGGTCGACGTGGAAGCCATGCTCATCGGAGGTTCCCAAAAAGAATCCCTGGAATCGGATCTGGCTTACACCGTCAGTGCTTCCATGGCCTGCAAGGAGGCCCTCTCAAGAGGCAATCCCTTCCTCCTGGAACCCATCATGTCTGTAGAGGTGCTTATACCCGAAGGATTTACAGGAGAGGTCATCGGAGATTTAAACGCCAGGAACGGGAAAATTGAGGGCATTCGACCCAAGACCGGATACCAGGCCATCCGGGCCATCGTCCCGCTGGCGCACATGTTCGGCTATTCTACGTCTCTGCGTTCAGCCACCCAGGGCCGCGGGACCTTCACTATGCATTTTTCTCATTTCGATCGGCGCTAAAGCTCTTAAAAATCGGCTCCCTTTACGCGTTGACAATCCCCTTTCTTTGTTTTCTATGTAACCTTTTTCAAAATCTTGAATCGTTACCCAAAAATTAATCATCGGCTCAATGGTTTTTTCAAATAGCCTTCTCGTCTTGATTACTGAGAAATTTTTTGAGATTTAAAATATGTCAGTCTGTAGAAGAGGATGTCATGGCCGAAAAGCGCGTATTGGTTATCGGAAGCGGGGTGGCCGGGCTTTCCGCAGCACTGGATTTGGCCGCAGCGGGTGTCGAAGTGGACGTCGTGGAGCAATATGAATTTGCCGGCGGACAGGGCATCCGGCTTTCATGCAAAGCCACGGAAACCTGTGTTAAATGTGGGGCCTGCATGGCTGGTGACCGGCTGGGAAGGGCCCTGAAGCATCCGCGCATCCGGTTAATGACGGGATCCAGCATCGAGGCGACCGACCGAAACGGCCGATTTGCTTTTCAAATCCGGCGCAAACCAGAGTTCATCGATCCATCCAAGTGCAACGCTTGCGGCATCTGTTACAAACAATGCCCGGCTGAAGGGGCAATCATTCAGGGAACTTCGGGGCATCACCGGCCCTTTTTTGCTATCTCCGAAAAAGTCTGCCTCTACCTGAAAGATAAAAGCTGCACCGCGTGCCGGGATTCCTGCCCTATGAGCGCCATCAATCTGGATGCCATGAAACAAACGGAACTGACACAGGCCGATGCCGTGATCGTCGCCGCAGGATTTTCGACCTATCGTCCATACGAAAAACCCTATGGATACGGTGTATTTCCCAACGTGGTGACCAATCAGGAACTGGAGGCGATCCTCAAGCGCCATGGGCGGGTGCTCCGGCCTTCCGACCATACCGAACCCGGCCGGATTGCTTTCATCCAATGCGTGGGGAGCCGCGACACCAAACTGGGCCATCTATGGTGCTCGACCTACTGCTGCGGATCGGCTTTACGCCTGGCCCGCCTCATCGGCCACCGTCAGCCGCAAATTCAAACAACCCTTTTTTACATCGACATTCAGACCTTCGGAAGGACGATTGAATCGTATTACAAGGAAACGAAGGAAAAAATACGAATGATTCGATCGATTCCCGGCGATATCTACCCATCCGAAAACAAAGGGTTGAAAATGACCTATCTCGACCCCATGACTGCCGATACGCTCCAAGAGGATTTCGACCTGATCGTCCTGTCGGTGGCCATGATGCCGCCGGCAGGGTTGGAAGGTATTTTGAAAATGTTTCACCTGGACCGGATCGCCGACGGTTTTCTGTCGCTTAGCGAAGATACGGCGCGGCAAGGGATTTTTGCCGCCGGGGCGGTTACCGGACCGATGCCGCTTGCCGAAGCCGCAGCCAGCGGCTCCAAAGCAGCCTGGCAGTCCATTTGCTATTTGAAAACGGCTTAAGGATCACAAACCCATGAATGCAAAAACACTCATCATCGGCGGCGGGGCATGCAGCCGAAACATGGCAAAAGAACTCATGCAGTCAGGGATTTCGGTGGTCGTCGCCGGTTTTAAATCAACGGATGCAGCCCTCTTGTCGATTCAATCCTCCCCTGACGCCGGGGATTTGTTAGAAATCATGGACGAAAGTCAAATCCGATCTTGCACCGGATCCGCCGGTCAATTCACGGTGGAATGGGTGGCCGCCGGCCGCCGGATCCGCCGGGAAGTCCAGCACATCATCGTGGCCGAGGATACGGTCAGGCATGTCAACGGGTCCCTTTACGGGCTGAAGGAAGGCCCCCGGGTGGTTTCGATTTCGGGTTTTAAATCCCTCATGAGATCCTCTTCAGAGAAACCGTTCCTTACCGAGTCGGCTTCCCGGGTCGCGTTTTTAACCGGCCTCTTCCATGAAAGTCTTCCCCTCATGGCAGAAGAGATGATGCAGGCCGCGATGGATTTGCAGCGGGACGCCGGAGTCCAAGCCTATGTTTTCACCGGCAACCTCAAGGTCGCCGGAGACGGATTGGAGACGCTTTCCCGGAAAGCCAAGGAAACCGGCGTCATCTTTGTAAAATTTACCAACACGCCCCCGGAAATCACACAGGCCGAAGACGGATCCGTCACTTTGACTTACCCGGATGAGATTATTCGACAAAAGTGTATCCTTCGGCCGGATTTTACCGTTTTAGACGAAACCATCCTTCCTTCACCGAATCTGAGTGCCATCGCCGCAATACTTCAGTTGGAAGCCGGACCGGATGGTTTCACACAGGCGGACAATGTCCATCGACTTCCCACAAGCACCAATCGAAAAGGCATCTGGGCCGTCGGTCCGGCCCGCGGTGTCTCCTCCCCTTCGCTCATGGGTTCGGAAATCGCTCATACCGCCTTATCCATCGCTTTCCCGGAAGAGATCGGTTCTGACACGGAAAGAAAAGCCCGCATCGAAATTGAGCAATGCGTCCGTTGCCTGACCTGCTTTAGGATCTGCCCGTACCGAGCCGTGGAGCTTTCCCCCCGGCCCGTCATTTCCGCTGCGGCATGTGAAGGGTGCGGCATTTGCGTGGCCGAGTGCCCCCGTGACGCCATCGTGCTACCTATTTCTCCATCCGACGGCAAGGTCTTGAAACCCATGTCGGCGCCAAAAGACTCAACAGAATCTTTGCGGCCTTCCGCATTTGTTGTCGACGTGACGGTTTTTTGCTGCTCACGGTCCGCCGTTCCTGCACGAAACATGGCCTTGGCCATGGGATTCGAGTTGCCGGGAAACCTCACCTTCATCGAAGTGCCCTGTGCCGGGGCGGTTTCGCAATCCCATTTATTGGAGGCACTCCGCAGAGGCGCCGACGGCGTGCTGGTGATCGGCTGTCACGGGGACAATTGTCATTCCAGTAGTGGAACCCTGCTGGCTCAAGGCCGATTGAACTCGATCAGAGAACGCATGCCTGCCCTGGGAGTACCGATGAAGCGATTGGCATTTCGAAGCCTGGCTTCAAATATGGGCGTCGAATTTTCACAAATTGTCAACCGATTCATCGGCAAACTGGAGCCCGTGGGGCAAAACCCGCTAAAGATCAAGGATGGCGGCTTAAAAGAAACCGAACAGAGGCGTCGATAAAGGACGCCCAAGGAGAACCGTTAAATGGAAACCGACAGCCTCATCGCGCTAAACACATTAAACCACGGGCGATGCCGAACCTGGCCCTTTTTACAGGATTTCTGCCTGACCTGCGGGATCTGTGCCGGCTCCTGCCCTGCTTCCGGTGTCGATGGGTTTGATCCGAGGAAGCTTTTGAGAATGATCGCTTTGGGCATGGAAGATGTCGCGGTATCGGCCCGATGGCCTTGGATCTGCACCATGTGCGGCAAATGCGCAAACGTCTGCCCGATGGATATCGACATCCCCGGTTTGGTCCGCAGGATCCGTTCGCTTCGGGATCGCGAAAAAGTTCCCGGCATCACTCACAAGGGACTGCAGGCGGCCTTGGAAACAGGGAACAATCTCCGCCTTCCCAAAGACGATTATGTCTTTATCCTGGAGGATGTGGGCGAAGAAATCGCCCAGGAGCCGGGATTCGAGGGGTTTTCGGTGCCTATCGACAAAAAAGGCGCTCGGATTCTGACCACGATTCACAACAAGCTGGTCAACACCCATACAGAGGATCTGAAGCATTGGTGGAAAATCTTTCATGCCGCCGGTGAAGACTGGACCGTCCCTTCCGAAAACTGGGAGGGAACCAACTGGGGGTATTTCACCGGGGACGATGCGGCCATGAAAATCATGACCGGCCGCATTGCTGAAAACATGGAGCGGCTTGAGATCGACACCCTCCTCTGGCCCGAGTGAGGGCACGCCTATCTAGCAACCCGGTCTGGGTTCGAAGCGCATTATCCGGAAGTCTTGAAAAAATATCATTTCGTCACCGTGTTCGATCTCCTCATCGAATACATCCGGGACAAGAAAATCCGCCTGGACAAATCCCGGTTCAAAGACCGCATGGCCACGTATCATGACCCCTGCAACTACGGCCGACAGGCTCAACGCCACTTCGGACACGGTTTCTTTGAAGAGCCCCGGTGGATCCTGAGTCAGTGCATGGATCACTGGCGGGATCTGTATCCTTGCCAAATGAACCAGATCTGCTGCGGCGGAGGCGGAGGTACGCTTACTACGGGATATAATGAGGAGCGGATTTTTTACGCCCGGCGCAAGTTCGACCAAATCCGGACATCCGGGGCCGATATGCTCGTGGTCCCCTGTCATAGCTGCCACGGCCAGTTCAACGCCGTGAAAAAAGAATACGGTATGGAAACCCTGGAAGTCAAATACCTTTGGGAACTCGTGGCAGATTGTCTGGTTGTCGGATAGGTATTGGATTCGGATTGGTGGAGTTTCATTTCCGAAACCCAAAGCGCCTGTTCGAATCCTTCACATGCTTTCAAACGGCTCCAAAGCGTGAATGACAGCCTTGGCAAATTCCGGGTCGTTGATGTGGTACGGCAAAAGACTTAAGTGAAAGATCCACCAGGGCAGTCACTTTCTCCTGATCAAGCATCTCTTCCATGGATTTCCCACCGGATCCGACCGTATGAAACCTGCAAAAAAACCTTGCCGCATCGGATTCTCAAAGATTTCTGTGAAATAAATTATATCCCCCATCTTGTCCAGAGCCTTTTCATCGAGTGCATCAAGACGCGATTTAGAGTTCGGAAGTACAATGGGGGCAGCGTGTCGCTTTGATCGGAATAGCGGAATAACATCGGGGGCATTCCTTGGTCTCTGGTGCAGCAGCCGGCGCCTCTTCTTTCTTGAAGCGGTTTAATTGTTTGATGAGGATAAAGATAGCAAAGGCGACGATGATAAAATCCAAAACGGTATTGATGAATGTGCCGTACTTGATGGTGACCGCTGCTGCATCCGGGGTTTTCTCCTTGAGCGTAAGGGCCAGTTGCGAAAAATCGACTTTTCCCAGAAGCACACCGATGGGAGGCATGATGACGTCACTGACCAGGGAACTGATGATCTTGCCGAACGCACCGCCGATGATGATGCCGACAGCCATGTCCATTACATTCCCGCGCATTGCAAATTCTTTGAACTCTTTCAAGACAGGCATCTTTTAGTCCTTTCTGTTTCGGTTCAATAAATGGATAAGCTTTTTTTCCAGCACATCGTTTCCCGTCATTATTATTTTTTGTCCAAATCTTTAAGGGCCGATTCGATTTTTTCTTTTTTCTGGGATTCGGTGATCAATTCTTTCGCCCGTTGAAGGTGAAAGCGGGCGTTTGTGGCATTTCCGGTCTTATAAAAATGCATCCCCAAATAATAATGGACCAAGTCCGCACGCCCCTTTTTCTGGTAGATTTCCCCTAAAAAGTAATCCACCTGCACAAGGTCCGGATTTTTTTCGGCAATGGTGAGAAAGGCCTTTTCAGCGGCATCGGTTTGTCCCAGGGCGGCCAGAGACCTGGCCAAATAAAAGAGGCCTTCCGGATTTTGAGAAGGACTATCGGCAATGCTGGAAAGGGTCTTGAGAGCCTCCTCATACCGCCCCTGGGAAAAATAGATCTTTCCCATTTCTGCCAGGAAATCCTTGTCAAAAGCGTTTTGAGCCAAGGCGGTCCGGATGTGTGAAAGGGCCTCCTCATATCGGTTTTCACGAGTCAAAACAATGGCATATCCATAGTGGGCCATGATATCGTCAGGGTTTTTCGATATCTTTGCCTCGAAGTGCCCAAGCGCTGTCCCGGGGTCTTGGCACAATGCAACCAGCCGCGTATGAACCATTTCAAAGGGTTTGGGATCCTTTGGTGACGGTTTTTGGGGGGCATGGTTTTGGATATAGGCGTCGATGTAAACCATCCGATCATCGGATGCCGGATGGGTCGAAAGGTAATTGGGGATCTGATCCGAGCCGAACCATTGCCTACTCCGGATCTTGCGCAGCATGGTCAGCAGACCGTTTCCTTCGTATCCCGCGTCATACAGGTATTGCATTCCGATCTGATCGGCCTGTATCTCGTCTTCACGGCTGAAGGCCAACGCCGCAGATTGGGCGGCGGCAACTGACCCAATAGCGAGGGCGTTTCCAGCGGCGGACGCCCCACCCGCACCCAAGAAAATACCGGCCACCATCCCGGCCATCGCCGCGATACCGATCTTTTTGGATCTCGCGATCTTTTCGGAGATGTGTCTACACTGGACATGAGCGATCTCATGGGCAAGGATCCCGGCAAGCTCCGCCTCCCCTTCCATCGCTTCCAGCAAGCCGCTGTTGACGAATATATGGCCGCCCGGACCTGCGAAGGCATTGTAAACCTCTTCCTCGACCACGTAGAACCGAAATGCAAAAGGCGGCTCGGGCATCACGGATACGATCCTTTTCCCTATGGCATTGATGTAGGAAAGAATCAAAGGATCTTTGAGGAGCTTGTAGTTGTCGTTGACCACCTTCAGAAATTCCTTGGCCAGGTCCTCTTCCTGTTTGATGGAAAGGGCTTCGGCGTCTCCAGGAACTCCGACCCCAAGAACCATAAGCGATATCATGGCCATCGATATGATTTTTTGAATGAGATTCATCGGTTTTCTCTTTTTTAATCCGCTTTCCAACCGTTTCGATCTATGTTAGAAAGATAATTATGCCACAAATTTTGTGCATTGCCAATCAGAAAGGGGGGGTCGGGAAAACCACCACGGCCATCAACTTGTCCGCGGCGCTGGCAGTCTTTAAGAAAAAAATTCTCCTGGTGGATTGCGATCCCCAGGCCAACGCTACCACCGGTGTGGGGATTGACAAGGCTTCCCTCAAGCGGTCCCTTTATCATGGGCTGATCCAAAAAGATGCAGCAAGAAACCTGATCGTGGACACGGAGATTCAAACCCTGAAGGTCATCCCATCCCGTGTTGAACTCATTGGGTTTGAACTGGAGATGATGGAGGTGCCGGAACGGGAAAAGGTTCTGAAAAGGCTCATTGATGAGTTGAGATCCGATTTCGACTACATCATCCTGGATTGCCCGCCCGCCCTTGGCCTTTTGACCCTCAATGCCATGACCGCCGCCGATGCTTTGCTTATCCCCCTTCAATGCGAATTTTATGCCTTAGAGGGACTGGGTCAACTCATCCAAACCATCAAACGGGTCCGAGAGCATCTGAACCCGCGCCTGAAAATCTCCGGAATCCTCTTGACCATGTTCGACACCCGGACCAACCTGTCCCACCAGGTAGCCGAAAATGCCGCCAAATATTTCAAGTCCCTGCTGTTCAAGACCCGAATACCGAGAAACGTCCGCCTGGGGGAAGCACCCAGCTTCGGAAAACCGATCCTCTTGTACGACGCCACCTCTCCCGGCGCCTTGAGTTACCTCTCTTTAGCCAAAGAAATCCTGAACCCCAGATCCTAAGGAAGCCATGAAAACATCAAACAACCCGAAAGGATCCGAACCCGGGGGGAAAAAGTCCCAAAAAATTGCTTTGGGACGAGGTCTCGATGCCCTGTTCCCGGACTTGGAGCTCGTGGAAACCGAGAAAAAGGGGTATTTTTTATGCGATATGGATCTGATTCATCCTAACCGATTTCAACCCCGGGTCCTCTTTTCGGAAACCGAACTGGCGGAGCTGTCGAAATCCATTAAGGAAAAAGGGGTCATCCAGCCTATTGTGGTCCGAAAGGATGAACCCGGATATGAAATCGTGGCAGGCGAAAGGCGGTTTCGAGCCGCAAAAATGGCCGGTCTTTCCCAAATTCCGGCTATGCTTATGTCGATCAAAGACGATGAGCTTTTGGAAATGTCCATCGTGGAAAATATCCAAAGGGAAAACCTCAACCCCGTCGAAGAGGCCGAAGCCTACCATCGTCTCATGACCCAATTCCATCTGACCCAGGAGCAGGTATCCGAACGGGTGGGGAAAAACCGCTCCACCGTAGCCAATTTCTTGAGGCTCCGCCTGCTTCCCGGCGAAATCAGAGACTATATTTTGAAAGGCGAGTTGAGCATGGGGCATGCCCGTGCCCTCTTAGGCGCAAACCCCCCGGCCCGCCAGATCCAGGCCTGCCGTCAGGTATTAGCCAAAAAGCTTTCAGTCCGGCAGACCGAGGCGATGGTCAGGCGGATGCAGTCGGCATCCGAATCCCCGACAAGAAGAGTCGCAAAAACCGATGATTCCTATTTTTCGGACCTTGCCGACGGATTATCGAGACACTTTGGAACCCGGGTTCAAATCAAACGGCAGGGACATAGCGGGAAGATTGAGATCGATTTCTACACCGACGAAGACCTGGACCGACTGCTGGGCATGTTAAAATCCGCGACCCTATAAAAATCGAGGGTTAAAACATCCGATGGCGCTTCACATCCTGATCGACGGCTATAATCTAATCAAAAGCGATGCCATACCCGGACTTCAAGACATTCCGGATTTACAACGGCAGCGCGAAGCGCTGATCGAGAGGCTTATTGAATATAACCGCTTGAAGCGCCACCCCATAACCTTGGTCTTCGACGCCACCCATGCCCCGGGTCTTTTGCACCGAAAGGAGCGGGTGGGCGGCATCGATATCCGGTTTTCACGACTCGGCCAGACTGCGGATGCACTGATTAAAAACATGGTTGATAGACAGCGGGAACAGGCCCTGGTGGTCACTGCAGATCAGGACATCGCCCGGGTTGCAGAGTTAAAGGGAGCCACCGTGGTGTCCTGTTTGGATTTTGGAGAAAGAATCAGCCGGGCGGAAATGATGGAAGAACGCTTTTTTGATTCG
>PCSF01000080.1:0-6973 GCA_002771315.1 Desulfobacterales bacterium CG23_combo_of_CG06-09_8_20_14_all_52_9
TACCGATACATCGACTGGGATCTTCGCCATACCCTCCGGGAGCCTCGAGACGGAGAAACGACACTGGTGATCCACACTGGAGCGTTTCCGGCCGAGGGAGAAGACTGTGACGCCACTTTTATTCGTCGCGCCTATCATTTGGGATGGAAAAGGTTCATCTGTTATGGGTATCGGGGACAGCGGTTTTGTGGGTGCGGGCTTTCAAAAGGATCCGACGGCGTCCGGATCGATGTGTATGACAGCCCGGGGGATTACCTTGCCTCCGGCATCGACGGCCTGGAAATGGTCGTACATGGCAACGGCCAAGATCAGATCGGCCAGATCATAAAGAGCGGAAAACTGGTGATCTATGGAGACGTTGGCCAGACCTTCATGTACGGTGCCAAAGGGGGAGAAGTCTACGTCATGGGAAATGCCGCCGGCCGTCCCCTCATCAATGCCGTGGGTTCTCCCAAAGTAGTCATCAACGGCACCTGCCTCGACTATCTGGCAGAATCCTTCATGGCCGGTGACCCTCTGAAAGGAGGCGGCTTCGTGGTTTTAAACGGGATCCGGTTCGATGCCATCGGAAAGATCGTCAACCAGGATACCCCGTACCCCGGTTCCAATCTCTTCTCCTTGGCCTCCGGTGGCGCCATCTATGTCCGGGATCCTTTTAAAAAAGTGGTTCCCGATCAACTCAACGGGGGCGAACTGGTAGGACTTTCACCCGAAGACTGGAGATTGATCCTTCCGTTTTTGAAGGAAAATGAAAGGCTTTTCGGGATCTCCGTGGAAAACGACCTGCTGAAGGTCAACGGAGAAGCCAGGCCCTATCACGAGGTTTATCGGAAGGTACAGGCGGTTCCCCTGGATGTTTTATCCAAGGCTCCCGTCTCCCTTGAAGAATGGGGAGAAGACTGGAAAGATGAGGTCGGCGCCGATCGTTTTCAGGTTGATTTAAATTAGGCTTGTGTTAAAAAGGGACAGCTCCGGAAAAACCTGCCCCCTTTTTCCAAAGCGGCAAAACTTTCAGTCAAAACAAAGAATTATTAGGTTTATTGGGACTCATGAACGGACTTCTCGCACTGGAAGACGGCCGGACGTTCTCCTGCCGTTCCTTTACCGGACCCGGTGAGTGTTCGGGCGAAATCGTCTTTAACACCAGCATGACCGGATACCAGGAGATCCTGACCGACCCGTCCTACCGGGGGCAGATGGTCGCTATGACTTACCCCCTCATCGGCAATTACGGAGTCAACGCGGAAGACGTGGAGTCGAATGGGATCCAGGTCAGTGGATTTTTGGTCCGGGAATATCAGCACCAACCTAGCAATTTCCGGGCTTCCGGCACATTGTCCGATTACCTTGCCGCCCAGGGCATCCTCGGGATGGAAGGGATTGATACCCGGGCATTGACCCTGCACATCCGAAGCCGGGGGGCCATGCGCGCCGTGGTTTCCACAACCGATTCCGATCCGGCATCGCTGGTTAAAAAAGCAAAGGCCGTACCCTCCATGGCCGGCTGTGATCTAGTGACCGGCGTTACCACCCAAAGACCGTATTTCTGGTTTCAGGGAAAACCCGTCCCTCTGCCTATAGAAGAAAGAGCCCTTCTCACGGCGACCTGGGGGCCTAGAGATGCCCGGTTTCGGGTCGTCGCCTTGGATTACGGCATTAAGTACAATATCTTAAGATCGCTGGAATATGTGGGATGTCAGGTGCTGATTGTGCCGGCCGCAACCCCGGCTGCCGCCATTCGGGACCTGGAACCTGACGGTATTTTCCTTTCCAACGGCCCCGGGGATCCGGAGCCGGTCACCTATGCCGTCAAAACCATACAAGATCTCATGGGTTATCGTCCCATTTTCGGGATCTGTCTGGGGCATCAACTATTAGGACTGGCTTTGGGTGGTAAAACCTATAAATTGAAATTCGGCCATCGGGGCGCTAACCAACCGGTAAAAAATCTGTTGTCGGGCCGTGTGGAAATTACATCACAGAATCACGGTTTTGCCGTGAACACCCAAACCCTCGAAAGCAAGGACATTGAAATAACCCACATCAACCTCAACGATAACACGCTGGAGGGGTTTCGTCATCGCAAGCTTTCGGTCCTTGCGGTTCAATACCATCCGGAAGCATCTCCAGGGCCCCATGACGCCCGTTATCTCTTTGGTACCTTCAAGGAGATGATGACCCGAAATTAAAGGGTAAAGACTTTTTCCCGAAATCCGTTTTCCCGAAAAGGCAGACATCGAACATACTCATATGCCTAAACGCACCGACATCGAAAAAATTCTCATCCTCGGCGCCGGCCCCATCATCATCAGCCAGGCCTGCGAGTTCGACTATTCGGGGACCCAGGCCTGCAAGGCGCTCATGGAGGAAGGGTACCGGGTTATCCTGATCAATAGCAATCCAGCCACTATCATGACCGACCCGGAAACGGCGCATCGCACCTATGTGGAACCCATCACCCCTGAAATGGTCACTAAAATCATCGAAAAGGAGCGCCCGGATGCACTATTGCCCACTCTTGGCGGACAGACCGGCCTCAACACGGCCATCCGGGTAGCCCAGATGGGTGTTCTGGATCGATTCGGTGTGGAAATGATCGGAGCATCGGTGGCCTCCATCCAGAAAGCTGAGGATCGGGACCTGTTTCGCAAATCCATGGAACGGATCGGGCTTCGGATTCCCAAAAGCGGGATCGCCACCCACACGCAGCAATGTTTCGATATTGCCGAAAAGATCGGCTTCCCCATCATCCTGCGACCCAGCTTCACTTTAGGCGGGACCGGCGGCGGCATCGCCTATAATTTCGAAGACCTGGAAAACCTTGCCAAAGTCGGGTTGGATTCCAGCCTCATCGGCCAGATCATGCTGGAAGAGTCGGTCCTGGGGTGGAAAGAATATGAACTGGAGGTCATGCGGGATAAAAACGACAACGTGGTCGTTGTTTGCTCCATTGAAAACCTGGATCCCATGGGGATTCACACCGGCGACAGCATCACCGTCGCTCCTGCACAGACCCTGAGCGATAAAGAGTATCAGGGGATGCGGGACGCCTCCATTGCCATCATGCGGGAGATCGGCGTGGACACAGGAGGGTCCAACGTCCAATTTGCCGTCAATCCGAAAAACGGGGAGATGGTGGCGGTGGAAATGAACCCCAGGGTCTCCCGGAGCAGCGCACTGGCTTCCAAAGCCACCGGCTTCCCCATCGCCAAGATCGCGGCAAAGCTGGCGGTGGGGTACACCCTCGATGAAATCCCCAACGACATCACCGGAGAAACCCTGGCCGCCTTTGAACCGACCCTGGATTATTGTGTGGTCAAGATTCCCCGATGGACCTTTGAAAAATTTCCGGAAACCCAAGATCTTTTGACCACCTCCATGAAATCCGTGGGAGAGACCATGGCCATCGGCCGAACCTTCAAAGAAGCCCTGCAAAAAGGGATCCGGTCTCTGGAGATCGGCCGTTTTGGACTCGGGGCCGATGGAAAGGATCCGGAGTGGATTCATTCAGACCCCGTCGATGAAGCTGCGAAAAAGGCGATTCGGGACGAAATCGAACAAAAATTGGTCATCCCCAACTCCAGACGGCTTTTCTATCTGCGATACGCAATGAAAAAAGGATTCTCCATCTCCACTCTGCACGAACTGACCCGGATCGATCCATGGTTTTTATATCAGATCGAACAGATCATCGGCCTTGAAAAACGCCTTGAAAAGGAAGGCCGTCTCCAAGCGGATTCCGGACCCAATGAAGCCCCTTTCAGCCCGGAGCTCCTCCGGGAGGCAAAATCCTTTGGATTTTCCGATATCCAGCTTGCCCAATTGTCCGGTCTCGATGAGGACCGGATCCGGCGGATTCGCAAGCGGTGGGGTATCACCCCCGTCTTCAAGCTTGTCGATACCTGCGCGGCTGAATTTCAGGCCGCCACGCCTTATTTTTACTCCACGTATGATATGGAAGACGAGGCGAGGGTTTCCAACAGAAAAAAAGTGATGATCCTGGGGGGCGGTCCCAACCGTATCGGTCAGGGGATCGAGTTTGATTATTGCTGCGTACATGCCTCTTTTGCCCTTCGGGAAGAAGGGTTCGAAAGCATCATGGTCAACAGCAATCCCGAAACCGTGAGCACCGATTACGATACCTCAGACAAACTGTATTTCGAACCGCTGACCCGGGAGGATGTCCTTAACATCATCGATAAAGAAAAGCCCTTGGGTGTCATTGTCCAGTTCGGAGGACAGACGCCGCTCAACCTTTCCGTGCCGCTCTTTAATGCCGGCGTCCCCATCCTGGGTACTCAGCCGGAGAGCATCGACCGGGCCGAGGACCGGAAGCTCTTCCAGGAGATGTTACGCAAATTATCCTTGACTCAGCCGGCGAATGGGACCGCCATGTCTGTAAGCGAGGCGATAACCGTGGCGGAGACCATCGGCTATCCCGTCATCGTCCGGCCCTCCTATGTCCTGGGAGGCAGGGCCATGAAAATCGTGTACGAACGGGAAAGCCTGGAGGCTTTTGCACACCTGGCTCTTGTGGAATCTTTCGGACACCCTATTCTCATCGACCAGTTCCTGGAAGACGCCATCGAGGTTGATGTAGATGCTCTTTCAGACGGAAAAGATACGGTCATCGGCGGCATCATGGAACACATCGAAGAGGCCGGAGTACACTCCGGGGATTCGGCTTGCGTATTGCCTCCTTACAGCCTATCCGTCGCTCTCCAGGAGGAAATCGTAAAGGCCACCAAGGCCTTAACCGCTGAACTCCATGTCGTCGGGCTCATGAATGTTCAGTATGCCATCAAAGACCACCGGTTGTTCGTCCTGGAAGTCAACCCGAGGGCTTCCCGGACCGTCCCTTTTGTGAGCAAGGCCACCGGTGTCCCTCTGGCAAAATTGGCCACCAAGGTGACGCTCGGAAAGACACTGCGGGACCTGGGGTTGACCCAGGAGATCATCCCTTCACATGTTTCCGTCAAAGAGGCGGTCTTACCCTTTGATCGGTTTCCGGACGTGGACACCCTCCTCGGTCCGGAGATGAAATCCACCGGCGAGGTGATGGGCCTCGATATCGATTTCGGGTCCGCCTATGCCAAAGCCCAGCTGGGAGCGGGACAAAAGCTCCCTCTTTCGGGAACGGTATTTATCAGCGTGAAAAACCGGGACAAGGCATCGGTACTTCCTTTGGCCAAGCGGTTTTTGGCCTTGGGATTCGATATCATGGCCACCCGGGGTACTGCTCGACTTCTGGCGGAAAACGGAATTGCCGCCCGTCGGATTTCCAAAGTCTCCATGGGGCGTCCCCATGTGGTGGATGCCGTCAAAAACGGGGAAATCCAGCTCATCATCAACACGGGAATCGGGGGGGATACCAGACGGGACGGTTACATCATCCGTCGAAACGCCATCAAATACAACATTCCGTATGCCACCACCATCGCCGGAGCGATTGCCATCAGCAGGGGGATCGAAATGATGATTCAAAAAGAACTGTCCGTCAAGGCATTGCAAGACTACCACCTTGAGATTTTGAAGGGGGGCGCATCCAATTGACGCTAATCGATTCGACAGTCAAAGAGGATCTTTTCTCGCCCGTCGAGCGGCCCAGGGAGGCCTGTGGCCTCTTCGGCATCTTCGGTCATCCCGAGGCTTCAAAGCTGACCTATTTCGGTCTGTATGCCCTCCAACATCGGGGGCAGGAAAGCGCGGGAATCTGCGTCGCAGGGGATCAGGGTATCGTCACTCACAAGGGAATGGGCCTAGTCCCTGATGTCTTTGACATGGCGCTTCTGGAACAATTGAAAGGAGAATGCGCCATCGGCCATGTGCGCTACTCCACCACCGGAAGCTCCATTCTGGTCAATGCCCAGCCATTCATGGTCCGGCATCGCGATCGATCCTACGCAGTGGCTCACAACGGGAATATTGTCAACGCCCATCGGCTGAAAAGCGAACTGGAGGAAAGCGGGTCCATTTTCCAGACCACCATGGACAGCGAGATCTTCCTCCACCTTTTTGTCAAGAACCTCAAACATGGATTCGAGGGAGCGCTGATCAAGACACTCAAACGTCTAGAGGGCGCATTTTCCTTCGTGGTCTTGACCAGCAACGGCGAAGTGATCGGCATTAAGGATCCCAATGGCTTCAGGCCCCTTTGCTTGGGAAAGGTCAACGGCTCCTTTGTGCTGGCCTCAGAATCATGCGCCCTGGACCTGGTTCAGGCCGAGTATATCCGGGAACTCGATCCCGGAGAGATCGTGATCATCGGAAAAGACGGGGTCAAAAGCATCCAAACGACACCGGCGAAAAATCGCTCTTTCTGCATTTTCGAATTCATCTACTTCGCGCGACCGGACAGCAACATCTACGGAAGAAATGTCTATCAGGTCCGCAAGGCTCACGGCGCCCGCCTGGCCAAAGAAGCCCCTGTAGACGCCGATCTGATAATGCCCTTTCCGGACTCCGGCACCTATGCCGCCATCGGGTATGCCGAAGCCTCGGGAATCCCGTTCGAGTTGGGTATGATCCGGAATCATTACATCGGCAGGACTTTCATTCAGCCCACCCAGAGCATGCGGGATTTCGGCGTTCGGGTAAAATTGAACCCCATTAAAGAGTTGCTGACCGGCAAGGAGATCGTCATCGTCGAGGATTCCATCATCCGAGGAACTACTGCGAAAACGCGCGTGAAGGCGCTAAGGGAGCTGGGCGTCAAGAAAATTCATATGCGGGTGGCAGGTCCTCCGCACCGTTTCCCCTGCCATTACGGCATCGATTTTTCCACCAAGGGAGAATTGATCGCGGCCTCCAAATCCATCAAGGAGCTGACGCAACACCTGGGACTCGATTCCCTGTACTATCTCAGCCAGAAAGGGCTGCTGGAAGCCACCGGCGTTGAAGACCCTGAAGCCCATTTCTGTAAGGCCTGTTTTGACGGGTGCTACCCGGTCACATTCGATACGGATGTCTCCAA
>PCSF01000080.1:7051-9130 GCA_002771315.1 Desulfobacterales bacterium CG23_combo_of_CG06-09_8_20_14_all_52_9
CGTTGGCGACCCTATTCGCAGCCCAATCAATGGATTGCAGCCGCTGCGGCATGCCGGCTTGAAAAATGCAAAGACCAATCTCAAAGACAAAACCGGGCGCGGCCTTTTTCAGATGCAGAAGCCGTGCCCGGATCAAATACTGCTTGGAACGCATTCAAGGCAAAGGTCTGGCCGCCACCCGATTTTCGCCCTGTGCTTATCCGGTTTCAGCGCTGAAACTCATAGAGCTGCGTCAAGTTATCGACGGGCGAGATAAAGCCGCCCGGTCCGACTTGTGAAAAGTAAACCAGGTTGGAACCCTGGTGGCTGCCCGGACTGAATGAAAAAGAAAATCCCCCCAGATCCACCTTCGCCTGTTTTTCGGCTGTTTCGATGAATCCCTCCCGGGTGATGGGCTCGGGCGTTTCAGACAAAATCTTGCACAATGCCTTGGCCGCAATAAATCCTTCCATACCGACAAAGCCGGGGCCCGCTTCAGGCACCTGCGTTTTAGCCATCTTGTGATAATCCGACACGACCGAAATTTTCTTGTTGAAAGGATAGGGCACAACCTGAGTCACCACCACACCCAGCCCCATGTTGGCCAGGGTCATCGCCAGGGCATCAGATCCGACGAAGGAGACGTTGAGAAACATGGGATTGCTTCCCTTTTCCCTCATGAGCCTGATGAACTGCGCGCAGGGTGCATAGGCGCCGATCATGACGATCGCCTCCGGCTTGGTCTCGAGCATGAGTTTCACGCCTGATTCCACTTCCAGGGTATTCCGGGGATAGGTCGCCTCGTTGACTATGGCCATCCCCCTTCTTTCAAGGGCCAGCTTCGTGCCGTCCAATCCGGCCTTTCCATATGCATCATCCTGGTAAAATACGGAAATGCGTTTGATGCCCTTATCCTTTATCAGCCGATCCACCATGGCTTCGGTCTCCTGGTAGTAGCTGGCACGGATATTGAGAACATATCGGTTGAGCGGGTTTCTTAAGAATTCGGCGCCTGTGAACGGGGCAAAAAACGGCACATTTTTCTTTGTTGCGATGGGCACGGCCGCAGTCGCCGTCGGCGTGCCCACGTAGCCGAACAACAAAAACACCCGGTCCTCATCGATCAACTGGTTCGTATTGGTGGCACACGCCGCCGGCTCGTAGCCGTCATCGCGACTGACGAGGCGGATTTTTCTCCCGTTGATGCCTCCTTTACTGTTGAGTTCCTTGAAGTAGGCCAACGCGCCATCCCTCATGCCTAGCCCAAGAGCCTTGGTCGGGCCGGTGAGTGCGCAGGACTGTCCCAATACAATCTCGGTTTCCGTAATGCCGGGAGATGCCGCCGTTGAAAGACGGGGACATAAAAAGACCGCGATCAGGGCGATGAGCAACCAAGAATTGGTGAGGATGTAAATACTCTTTTCCGATTTTTTGAATCTTGCCTTCATCATTTCCTCCTTTCTGAAATAGTTTACCATTTCCCGAAGGAATAAATGTTTGTTTATCAAAATTAGTGGCTTGCCTTATTTTATTATTATCGCAGATAAGGATGCGATCATTTCAAGCCATACCGGTCTGAAGAAGGCAGTTCATCGAATTTTGTAATGATAATAGCATCGAAAATCTTTAAATGCAATAGCTTGAAAGTTACCCCTGTTCTGATATCCTAATCGGGCAGAATCACAATTTATCCCACAGTAACCCGATTTCGGCCCGCCCGTTTGCTCTGATACATCAGTTCGTCGACATGGCGGACAATGGAGTCCGGCGTATCGGTGGAAAGAAACAAAGTGGCACCCACCGAAATCGTAACCGTCAGGCTGGCGGCAGCCAAATCCAACCGGGAAAATTCAACCAGCGTTCGGAGTCTTTATAGAAATCTTTCTCTTCGAGCATAGGTGCACCAAAAAAACGCGGGCGACCGGGACATCAGCCGTCAACTAGGCTGATATGATCATGGGATACCATACGGCATTCGGCCATCTCCCGCGCAACTGAGGATGAATCGGCATGACCCATTCCATTTCCACGGCTTAATCCAATCCTATCATAGTTGCGCACAAGGCACAAAACAGGGGAATGGTCAATTTATGGCAATGG
>PCSF01000076.1:0-5239 GCA_002771315.1 Desulfobacterales bacterium CG23_combo_of_CG06-09_8_20_14_all_52_9
CCGGGAGCCCTGCCAGGCGCACTGTGGCCTCCACGACCAGGCCCAGGGTTCCTTCAGATCCGACAAAAAGATGGAGAAGATCGTACCCGGAGGAAGTTTTGGATGCACGGGTCCCCATCTTGATGAGTTCCCCGTTGGCCAGGGCAACGGCCACTTGCAGAATGCAGTCTTTTGTCGCCCCATACCGGATGGTGTGCGGACCGCTTGCGTTGTTGGCGATCATACCGCCGATGGTGGCCCGCGCCCCGGGGTCGGGTGGAAAAAAGAGCCCCCTGAATTTTAGTTTTTCATTTAAATCCTGATAAATGACCCCCGGCTCCACGTCGGCCTGAAAATCTGCCTCGCGAATGTCGAGAATACGATTCATCCGGCAAAAATCGACGACCAGACCCCCGTGAACCGGGATGGGGTTGCCTTCCATGCTGGTTCCGGCCCCCCATGCGGTAACAGGAATCCGGTGTTTGTCGGCGAAGGCAAGGACCCGGCAAACTTCATCCCGGTTCACGGGCCATATCACTGCATCCGGACGCTTAGGGGTATGAAAAGATTGATCCGCCGAGTGAAGATCCAGGTAGGATTCCCCTGTTGAAAACCGATCCGATGCCACCATGGATCGGAATGCGTCCATGTGATGGCGATTCATGGGGGAAAAGCTCAAATGTCGCTCCTGGTGATATTTTTATCACAGCCTTGTTTTTTTACCATCTAGCCTGACCCCAAGACAAGCTTTTCTTAGGTCACGGGATTCCATTGACATCGGAATGCCTTTTTCCTATAGAAAGTCTCGATCACATTAAGGGTTCTGCATTGTGATGTACCGGGCTGTCATATTAAACGCATAAGAACAAGGAGGAGCCATGAAAGTCACCAAAAATGGTCTTTGGGGAATCGTTGTGCTGGGGATTTGCGCACTCGTTATCGTTTCATCGATATTCCTGCCCGCAAGCGCCCAGGCCCGCAACATTAAAGTCGGCATCATCGACTGTTACAGCGGCCCCCCTGCGGTCTACGGCAATGATGCGCTCAACGGCTTTAAAATGGCCCTTGAATCCATCAACAAGGAAGGAGTGCTGGGCGGCAAAATCGAGTTTACCACACGTGACACCAAATTCAAAGTTGACATTGCCCTGAACATGGCCAAGGAACTGGTGTTGAACGAAAAGGTCGACATCCTGGTCGGAACCATCAACAGCGCTGCGGCCCTGGCCGTGTCCAAGACCATCGCCAAAGAGCAGAAAATCCCCTTCATCGTATGGATTTCCAAGGATGAGAAGATCACCGGCGCCGAAGGCCACCGCTACGTCTTCTCCACGGCGGAAAATACGGCCATGGCAGGCAAAGCCGGCGGTGTGGGCCTGGCCAAGAAGCCTTACAAAAAATACTGGATCGCCGGCGATGATTATGCCTATGGTCATGCCATTGCAGATGGAGCCTGGAGGAATCTGAAGGCCCTGAAACCTGAAGTTGAAAAGATCGGGGAGTCTGGTGGAAAATAGGAGAGCCCGATCTAGTTCCTTATCTCACCTCCATCATGGGGGCCAAACCGGATGCGGTCATCTTCTGCACGGGCGGTGCCAGCATGACCAACGCCCTCAAAGCGCTTAAGGCTACCGGAATGGTAGCGAAAATTCCATCCTGGATTCACACCGCCATCGATCATGCGGTTTTGAAACCGCTGGCAGCAGAAGCTCCGGAAGGTGTCATGGGAACCATCCAATACCTCTTCTATTATCCTGAAACGCCTGAAAATAAAGCTTTTGTAGACTCTTTCCAGAAAGCCTACGGGAATCCGCCGGGATTCCCCGCCTTCGATGCGTATTTAACCGCCCAGTTCATCGCGGAAGGGTTCAAGAAAGCCGGCGCCATCGACCGAGAGAAATTCATCGACGCCCTGGAAGGTCTGAAGGTGAAAAACCCTGTCGGCGGATTGGTGGAAATGCGCGCGTGCGATCACCAGGCGGTTTACCCCATGTATTTCGGGGTCACGAAAAAAGACCCGAAGAATAACTTCGTCATTGCAAACGACATTGTGACTCTTTCAGGTAACGAAGTCATGCCCACATGCGATGAGATCCAAAAAGCCCGTGGCAAGTAAAGGTTACCCAAAAACAACCGGTACGCCGGCTCTTTCAGTAACGCTTTCCACCGGTGTACCGGTTATTTTTATGCCACCCATCGGCATGTGGGAATGATGGGATATGGAAGCTTCCCAAGTGGCATTCCTGTCCGCCATCGGAAACCATTTTTTGGTCGGCATCAGCCGGGCCATGATCCTCTTCGTGGTTTCCGCGGGATTGAGTTTCATCCTGGGCGTTCTGCGGGTCCCCAACTTGGCCCATGGGTCTTTATACATGATCGGCGCTTTTGTCGCCCATGGCCTGACGACTTTTTTCGGAGGCGGTTCCATCGGATTCTGGTTTGCTCTCCTTCTTTCTCCATTGGTGGTAGCACTCATCAGTCTGGTGGCAGAGCGCGCCCTTTTCTGCCACCTCTACGAACGCGAGCATTTAATGCTCCTACTCTTTACCTTTGCCCTCATGCTCATCCTGGGGGATCTGGTTAAAATTTTCTGGGGCGCGGATTACCGGTCCGTGACAGCCCCGAAACTGCTCCAGGGCTCCGTGACGGTCTTTAGCTCGCCCATTCCCAAGTATAACCTTTTCCTTTTGGGGATGGGTCCGGTGATAGCCGTGGCGCTCTATCTTTTTTCAAACAAGACCCGCATCGGAAAGATCGCCCGCGCCGCTGCCGCCGATCGGGAGATGGTCAGCGCCATCGGCATCAACGTGAGCTGGGTCTTTGCTTTTGCCTTTATTTTAGGATGTTCACTTGCGGGTCTCGGAGGAGCGCTGGTCTCTCCCACGGTGAGCGTTACCCTTGGGATGGATCATGACATCATCATTGAAACCTTTCTCATCGTGACTATCGGCGGCCTTGGAAACATGTGGGGGGCCATGGTAGGCTCCCTCATCTTCGGCCTCACCCAATCCTTTGGAGTATTGTTTTTGCCGCAGTTTGCCATTGTGTTCCCTTATATTGCGGTGGTCATCGTGTTGATCTGGAAACCCCGCGGGATGCTCAAGGCGGTCTGGTAGGACACCGGAAGATGCGCGCCATCGATTTCCAGAAAGGGAGAACTCCGATATTCAACAGCATCCTCCTGGCTTTTTTGATCCTCGCACCGGCAGTTTTACCCGCATTTTATATTTACATCTTCTCCGTGATCTTTGTCACCGCCATCCTGGCCATGAGCCTCAACCTGGTGGTCGGGCACGGGGGGTTGTACCAATTTCATCACGGCGTCTTTTACGGCATCGGCGCCTATACTTTGGCCCTGATTCTGACCAAAACCGACCTTCCGCCCTGGGTCGGATTCATCGCCGGCCCCGTATGCGCCGCTCTTGCCGGCTGGCTCATCGGTTTGTTTTGTGTTCGGCTGAGCCGCCTGTACTTCGGTATGCTTCAGATCTCCCTGGGATCCCTGATCTGGGCCGTGACCTTTCGTTGGTACGCCTTGACCGGCGGGGATGACGGCATCCACGGCATCGAGCTTCCCGGCATCCTTTCGGGTATTACCCGATCGTACTATGTGATCCTCATCGTCTTGTCGGTTTGTCTGATTGCGCTCTACAGGATCTATAAGTCTCCATTCGGAATCACTCTCCGGGCAATCCGAGACAACCCGGAGCGGTGCGCCGCCGTCGGCATCAACGTGAGGCGGCATCAGCTTTTAGCCATCGTCATCGCAACCTTCTTTGCCGGAGTAGCCGGTGTCTTCTTCGTCGTGGTGGAGCGGTCGGTTTTTCCGGATTTGATGTTTTGGGTGCTTTCTCTGGAAATCATGATCATGTGTCTTTTGGGTGGATGGTTTACTTTCTCCGGACCGATTCTGGGAGCGGCGATCATGGTTTCCTTGAGGACCTTCGCAGGTGTCTACACGGAATATTGGACCCTGATCCTGGGTGTTATTCTGATCCTGTTGATCTTCTTTCTTCCCGAAGGCGTGATGGGATTTATCGCGCTGAAGCTCAAACGCAGGGAACTCCTTCTGGAAGCCAAAAAGGATATCTGAATGCTTCGGGTTGAAAACGCACAAAAAGATTTCGACGGGTTCAAGGCGGTCAACGGGGCTAGCCTGTCCGTGGAAAAAGGGGAAATTGTGGCGGTCATCGGGCCCAACGGTGCCGGTAAAACGACCCTGTTCAATCTCATTACCGGCCAACTCAAACCCAACGGAGGAACCATCACCTTTCTCGGTGAGGACATCACATCGATGCCGTCCCACCGCATCTGTAAAAAAGGGATCGCCCGATCTTTTCAAATCGCCAACATTTTCCACCGGCTGTCGGTTTTCAGAAACGTCCAGGTCTCCGTGCTTTCCCAAAAAAACCGAAACCTGAATCTGTTTCTCTCCTCCGACTCCTTCTTCGTCAAGGAGACACAATCCATCCTCAAAAATGCAGGACTCGCAGACAAGCATCAGGAGATTGCAGGATCCCTATCCCATGGCGATCGTCGATTGCTCGAGATCGCCATCGCGCTGGGAAATGAACCCCGGTTGTTGATATTGGATGAACCCACAGCAGGGATGTCGCCGGAGGAAACCGCCACCACGATATCCCTGATCAAGCGCCTTGCCGAGACTCGAGGTCTGACCATTCTCTTTTGCGAACACGACATGGATGTGGTTTTCGGCGTCTCCCACAGGATCATGGTGATGGAACAGGGCCGGACTCTGGTTCAAGGAAAGCCTGATGAAGTCAAAAACAATTTGGAAGTCCAGCGGGCTTATCTGGGAACCGAATGATGCTTGAACTGCATAACATCCATACTTTTTACGGGTTAAGTCATATCCTTTTCGACGTCAGCTTCACGGTCAATCGCGGCCAGGTTGTGTGCCTCCTGGGTCGAAACGGCGCCGGCAAGACCACCACCCTGAAAAGCATCATGGGACTGACTCCTCCGCGAATGGGGAAAATCCTTTTCAAAAAAGAGGTCATCTCCGGAAAACCGCCTTACATCTTGTGCCGGAAAGGGATCGGCTACGTACCCGATGACCGTCGCATCTTTGCCGATCTCACCGTTTTCGAAAACCTGGAGATTGCCTCACGCAAACGGGAAGAGCGGGAGGATTGGGACATTCAGCACGTCTTTGATCTTTTTCCGTCTTTACGGAAATATTCGACCCGAAAAGGGGGGTTATTGAGCGGTGGCGAGCAGAAAATGCTGGCCATCGCCC
>PCSF01000076.1:5317-7183 GCA_002771315.1 Desulfobacterales bacterium CG23_combo_of_CG06-09_8_20_14_all_52_9
TCAGAGATCGAATCCGACTCTTGAAGGAATCCGGATTGACCGTCCTTTTGGCCGAACAAAATGTGAAGTTCACCTTGAGTCTCAGCGATTATGGGTATATCATCGACGACGGCAGAATTTGTTATCAGGGAACCGTCGCCGAAATTCGTGAAAATGAAGACATCCGCAAAGTTTGCGGTATTTAATTATGATGGCTTCGTAAAAAGTTGTCACCCCGTTGAAAAACGGGGTCCAGGGGTTTCATAAGTGCTTGAGAACACTGGATTCCGGCTTTCGCCGGAATGACGGAAAGAGAGCATTTTCGACCCTTTTTATTTGCCATCCCAATTTTGAGTTTTTACGATTTCAACAATTATTAGAGGAAGGTATCCATGAATTTTTTTCAGATAAAAGGGATTCCGGCAACCGATCTGGCTGAAGGGGTGTCGATCCGGCTGGTTCCGGCAGACAGGATGAGCCTGGTCTTTTTCTACCTTTCCCCCGGCGCCCGGATACCGGAGCATGCTCACCCCCATGAGCAGATGGGAATGGTCCTGAAAGGATCCATTCTTTTGACCATCGGAGACGAAGAAAGGACCGTTTTACCCGGTATCGTCTACCGCATCCCTCCTGACGTCTTGCACAGCGGACGTTGCCTGGAAGAGGGTGCGGAAGTGGTGGAGGTTTTTTCTCCTCCCCGGAAAGACTTGTTGGAAAAGATCGGAGGAATCCCCCGGTCATAAACCTCGGAGGCTACCCATGAAGAATTTTTTATATAAAATGATCATCAACAGCGCCACCGATTACGGCTATCAAAATTGCTTGAAATACGTTTGCGACAAGGCATCCATCCTGGATGTGGGTATCGGAAACGGCGTGATGATGGACCATTTTCACAGACTCATCAAGGACAAGGGACTCCATATCACCGGCATTGACATCAATAAAAATTACTTGCAGCACTGCGCTGGCAACATTCGACAATTCAATCTTGAAAATCACGTGACGATTCACTGCCAGCCGGTAGAAACATTCGATCCTCCCCAAGAGGCCCGCTTCGATTACATTTTTTTCACCATGAGTTTCATGCTTTTCAAAAATCAGAGTCTGGTGCTGGATCGGGTGCATGAGTGGCTCAAACCCAATGGCGAAATCCTTTTCTTTCAAACCGTTTTCACCGAAAAGGCCCCGCTTATCGAATTTATCAAGCCGAAGCTTAAATTTGTCACCACCATCGATTTCGGAAAGGTGACTTATGAGGATCAGTTTTTGGGCTTATTGCAATCCAAAAACCTCAGTGTCACGGAAAACCGCTTGATTAAAAGAGAATGGTTCAAGGGCGAATACCGCATGACCGTTGCCTCTTTTTCATAAACACTCCTACCCGAAAACCAGGGAAAACGACAGGGAGAAGCACAAATGCAAAAAAATGAAAAATCGATCGGGATGACCCGCCGTTATTTCCTCAAAACAGCCTCCGGCGCAGCCTGCATGATCCTGATGGGAGATCTTTTCCATCACGTTTCCGCCGCAGATGTTTTTACCCTGCCTCCCCTTCCCTACCCTGAAGACGCCCTGGAACCGGTCATTTCCGCTAAAACGATGAGCATCCATTACGGTCGGCACTACCAAGGCTATCTCAGTAATTTAAATCGGCTGGTCGTCGGCAAAAACTATGCCGAAATGGCCCTGGAAAAAATCGTGCTGACAACCGCGGGAAAGCCCGGCGAGCAACTATTTTTCAACAATGCCGCCCAGGCCTGGAACCATGCCTTCTACTGGAAAAGCCTCAAGCCTGACGGCGGCGGTGATCCTCCCGATACCCTGAAACAAAAGATAGAAAAATCTTTCGGAAGTGTCGAGACCTGCAAAAAACAACTTGCCGAG
>PCSF01000167.1:0-147 GCA_002771315.1 Desulfobacterales bacterium CG23_combo_of_CG06-09_8_20_14_all_52_9
TAAAAAAATTGTAAGGATTTTAAAGGATGAAACGGATCTGTGTCATCGACGGTCAGGGCGGGGGCATCGGGAGTGCTGTCATCAAGAAACTCAAAGAGGTCTTCGAGGAACGCATCGAAATCGTGGCGTTGGGGACCAATGCCATTG
>PCSF01000167.1:173-5247 GCA_002771315.1 Desulfobacterales bacterium CG23_combo_of_CG06-09_8_20_14_all_52_9
GCCAATTGCGGCGCCTCCGGGGAGAATGCCATCATCCAGACCGTCAAATCGGCGGATGTGATCATCGGAACCATAGGGATCGTCTTGGCCAACGCCATGATGGGAGAAGTGACGCCCGGTATGGCCGAGGCGGTGGCGACAAGCCCTGCCAGGAAAATCCTGATTCCTTTGTCCCAGGATCCGGTGGAGGTGGTGGGCATTACCCGGGAACCGCTCCCGCATTTAATCGAAGAACTGGTTTGCAAAAACGTGAAAAGTTTTCTTCAGATATAACAGAAAGGATCGCTATCATGTGTGAAGCCAACGCTTACCTGATCTCAGAAAATGAAAAAATCCTTGTCATGGAAGCCGTCGATACGGTGGAACCTGAAGAAGGTGGCTTGAAGCTGGTCAACATTTTCGGAGAACAAAAATTTGTGAAAGCCCATATCCATTCTCTATTCTTGGTTGACCACAACATTTATCTGAAATCCGAAACAAAATAAGCTGCCCACCTCTAGCCGGCAGCTTCAGGGGCCGGAGATTTGAGGGGTCGAGAATTCAAGCAAGACTCCCCGGTTTATCGAATCCTTGTCCCATAAACCCGGATATTTCACGAGTGGATTTGACCGCAGATGCAAGGCGCCCGACATGAAGCTGTAGTCAATCTACTGCGAATATCGGGCAACACAGCAGATACGGTCAAGGTCACTCGCCCAAAGGGTGAAATTTTTCGAGCTTAAAACGGATTAAAATTCCTTAAAAAAACAATGACTGCTTGTCTATTGAAAAAAGTTTAAAAATCATTTCAAGCCATTGTAATGTACTGGCAAACTGATTATTTCTGAAAAATTTCATGAAATATTCGGGTTAACCCCTTCTGAATTATGAAAATAATTGTCGCCAAAACCGCCGGGTTCTGCATGGGTGTGCGCAGGGCAGTGGAACTCGTTCTGGATCTTCCTAAAAAATATCCGGAACCGATTTGCACCTATGGTCCTCTCATCCACAATCCCCAGGTTATAGCTCTTTTGGAAGAAAAAGGGATCTACGCCCTGAAGGAGATCCCTGAAAAGGGGTCGGGAACGATCCTGATCCGCGCCCATGGGGTGCCGCCGGAGGTTAAAAAGAGGCTTCAGGAGTCGGGGATGGTCGTGGTGGACGCCACCTGTCCCCGCGTGATCAAGGTTCAGACCATTATCCGCAAATATGTCGGGCAAGGATATGCCTGTATCATCATCGGCGACAGGGATCACCCGGAAGTGATCGGCCTATTGGGATACGCCGGAAACAGCGGGCATGCGGCAGCCAATATAGAAGACCTTGCGAGGTTGCCCGGGTTCGAAAAAGCAATTGTCGTCGCGCAGACCACCCAGAACACGGTATTATTTGAACAAGTCCGCCAATGGGTGAATCGGCATTTCCCGCATTATAAAGTATTTAACACCATCTGTGACTCCACCGAAAAACGTCAGGCGGAAATCAGCCGTCTGGCCGAGACCGTGGATGCAGTGGTGGTGGTAGGTGGCAAAAGCAGCGGAAACACCCAGCGTCTCCTCGAAATCGCCAGGGGGAAAGGGAAACCCGCCTTCCATGTTGAAACCGAGGCCGAACTGGATGAATCCCTGGCCAAAGCCCAGCGGGTGGGGATCACGGCCGGAGCCTCCACGCCCAACTGGGTACTTCGGCGGGTCTATCGGGAGCTGCAGGCCCTTCCGTTTCGGAAAAGGAAAGGGTGGAAAAGCCGTTGGTTCACCCTGGAGAGGACCCTCCTGCTCACCAGCACCTACCTGGCTCTCGGTGCAGGAGCCACCTGCTATGCCGGTGCCATGCTCCAGGGGATCCCGGACTATTTCCCTCACATCCTCATCACTATTTTATATGTGCAGTCCATGCACATCCTGAACAACCTGATCGGCAGAAAGGCGGACCGATACAATGAGCCGGATCGGGCCTTTTTTTATGACGATCACAAAGCCCTTCTTTCCAAGCTGGCGGTTCTTGTCGGAGGCGCGGGCCTTGTTGCCGCCTACACCTTGGGGATGATCCCGTTTTTCGTTCTGCTTTCCATGAGTGTCACCGGGCTTTCATACAACGTGAACCTCCTTCCCGGATGGATCGGAAAAGGAAAATACCGTCGCATTCGGGACATCCCCGGATCCAAGACCGTCCTGATTGCGCTGGCATGGGGAATCGTAACATCGGTTTTTCCCGCCCTGACCACCCTTAAGACATTCACCGCAGGCAACGCGATGGCTTTTTTTTGGGCGTCGGGTCTTGTCTTTATCCGGACCGCTTTCTTTGACATCCTGGACATGCAGGGAGACCGCATCGTCGGCAGAGAAACGCTGCCTATTCTTCTGGGAGAAAAAAGGACGCTCAACGTGTTGAAGGTAATGCTCATCGCCATCATGGGGATCCTTGCGGGAGCCGCAGCCCTGGGCGCTGTGACGTCCCTGGGGTATCTGCTTCTTCTGCCTGTTTTTTCCCTGTTGATTGTTGTAATGACCCACGAAAAAGGGCACATGCTTCCCGGAATCCGACTGGAGTTTTTGGTGGATACCCACTTTATCATGGGGGGGGTTCTTGCGTTGATATGGGCATTGGGGAAAGGTTAACCGCAACGAATCACAAATCAGAGGAAAGGAGGCTCGATGCCTCGGATCAGTCGCCGGATATTGTCTTTATGCCGAATCGATATCAGAAAGGTTGAAGTAATCGCAAATCCCGTGAAAACCGGGGAAAGGGTTGCCTGCCAAAGGACCACCGGAGCCGTCAGGGCCGCTGACAGAGAAGCCAGAGAGACCCGGTTGAAATAACAGAGCATCATGATGAAAACCATCACAAGGATCAGAAGGGCAACCGGAGAGAGAGCTCCAAAACATCCCGCAACGGTAGCCACCCCCTTTCCGCCGCCTCTAAATCGGGTATAGATCGGAAACAGATGCCCGAGGACAGCCAGAAATGCGATGAGCGCCATGAATAGCTCACCCCATAAATCCGGCGCCGGAAAGAGGCCTTTTGCGATCACCACAGGCAGTACTCCCTTGCCGATATCCCCTAAAAGCGTCAAGAGGCCTAGGATCCAACCGGTGGTTCTTTTGACGTTGGTGGCACCGATGTTGCCGCTTCCTTCCCTCGTGATATCGACGGAAGAAAAGGCCCGGGTCAAAAGCATCCCCCACGGAATCGACCCTACCAGAAAGGCCGCCGGAGGCAAGAAGAACAGCTCCATCCACCACGTCATGATGCTTTTTCCTTATCTTCACCTGAAAGCGCAAGCCGCCCGTATCGGATCCCACCTGGGCGGAAGAGGTTTCGCATGGAACCCGTGATTTTACCCATCGAAGATATTCTCGACCTGCACACCTTCCGACCCGAAGAGGTGAGTTCGCTTTTAGAAGATTACTTTTCCGCGTGCATCGACGCCGGAATCTATTCGGTCCGAGTCATCCACGGAAAGGGTAAGGGAACCCTGAAAAACCGCGTCCTGCATTTATTGGAAAGAGACCCCCGGGTGATATCTTACGGGGATGCGCCTCTGGATGCCGGCGGCTGGGGCGCCACTATCGTCCAATTTAAACCGAAATAGGCGACTTTGTTGTCTCAATCCTCCTGCAGTTCCTTCAGCCCGGCATAGAAGTCGAGGGCTTCCGGATTCCTCAGCGCGTCCTTATTGAGGACCGGCTGGCCGTGGATCGTCTTTCTGACTGCGAGTTCCACTTTTTTCATGTTCAGGGTATAGGGAATGTCCGGTACCGCCAGGATCTTGGCCGGGACATGCCGCGGCGATGCGTTCATTCGGATGGTCTTTTTGATCTTGTCCTTCAGCGCATCGGTCAATTCGAACCCCGGTGCCGGCTTGACGAATAGGATGACCCGCACATCGTTTTTCCAGTTTTGTCCCACCACGATGCTGTCCTCGATTTCCTCCAACTGTTCCACCTGGCGGTATATCTCGTCGGTTCCGATACGCACCCCGCCTGGATTCAATGTGGCATCGGATCGTCCATATATAATCACTCCGCCGTATTCGGTGATCTCGATGTAATCCCCGTGGCGCCAGATACCGGGATACACGTCGAAATAGGCACTGTGATACTTTTTCCCGTCCGGATCTTCCCAGAAATAGATAGGCATGGAGGGAAACGCCGCTGTGCAGACCAGTTCCCCCTGCCGGTTGATGACCGGCTTCCCCTGTTCGTCGAAGGCCTCCACCTTCATCGCCAACCCCCTGCACTGGAGTTCACCCGCATAGACCGGACCCATGGGATTGCCGAGGGCAAAACATCCGTTCAAATCAGTGCCGCCCGAGATGGAAGCCAGTTGGAGGTCCGACTTGATATCCCGGTACACGAACTCGAATCCTTCCACGGAAAGGGGCGATCCGGTGGAAAGGATCGTCCGCAAAGAAGAAAGATCGTATTCACGCCCCGGCTTGACCCCGGCGTTCTGGAGGGCGGCGAGGTACCCTGCGCTGGTTCCAAATATCGTGATCTTTTCATCCTGAGCCATCTCCCAAAGGGTCCCCGGATGAGGATGAAACGGATTTCCGTCAAAAAGCACCAGGCTGGCCCCCAGGGCAAGGGAACTGTTCAGCCAGTTCCACATCATCCATCCGCAGGTGGTGAAATAGAAAATGGTATCCTGACGTTTCAAATCGGTATGCAGCATCAGCTCCTTGATATGGTGGATGAGGATCCCGCCGGCGCTTTGCACCATGCATTTGGGAAGTCCGGTGGTCCCGGAAGAATACATGATATATAAGGGATGCTCGAAGGGCGTTTGCTCAAAGGTAATTTCCAGGTTGTTCCTGGGAGACTTGAAATCGGCGTAATGGACGCTGTTGCAAACGTGATGGATCTTCGGGTTTTCCTGGGTATACGGCACCACCACCACCCTTTCCACGGAAGGCAGCGACTTCATGATCTCCGCGATCCTTTCCAGGGAGTCAATCCGATTCCCCTTGAAAGAATATCCGTCTGCGGTGAAGAGCACCTTAGGCCTGATCTGTCCAAACCGATCCAAAACCCCTTTGATGCCGAAATCAGGGGAACAAGACGACCAGACAGCCCCAAGACTGGCGGCAGCGAGC
>PCSF01000168.1:0-988 GCA_002771315.1 Desulfobacterales bacterium CG23_combo_of_CG06-09_8_20_14_all_52_9
GCAGATTTTCGGCAAAATTGAGACGCGCTCCGGAAAACCATTGGGCCCCGGGCATCTTCTTGACATCATCCACCACCCGATCATACGGCTCGGAGGCGATAATCCCGGCAAAGTCCCATAAGCTCGCCCAGAAATCCGGGATATGATCGATGGACCAGCGATACAGGGCGTTGAAGTCGCGGAGATTGCGGCCGAATCGTTCATTAACGAACTGAATGAACCGATACATGTTGCTGGCCTTCACCCGATCTTCGGTAGGCTTCCATAGCACCTTTCCCATGGGAATTGTCCTTGCTATTTCCTTTTTCCGGCTTTCATTTTCTTCCGTTTTTCTATGACCTAAATTAAGCGGTTTTCGAATTTACCGCAGATGCAAGGCGTCCGGAAGCGAAGGTGTACAATTCGTACATCGAGCTTTCGGCAACGCAGCAGATGCGGTGAAATCGGAAATCCCAAAGGGTTTTCAATTTGTCAAACAATTCCACTGTATGCCTTTATAGTACACCCGGCAGGTGGGCAATTGGAATGGTCAACTCCGTTTCAACACAAGGATATTCAAACACAATTCTTTTTTGCCAAATTGAAAACGATCAATTTAGGTAAGAAGCTATTTGTGTGGGATATAGGCAATAAAAGCCTGAAAAGTCAAATGAAAAGACCTGCAGACATTATCGGTTTCACAGTTTTTCCGTCTTGAAAACAAAGCTTATAAACGATCTGCGGGTTTAGGAGGTTGCGTGTTCTGCCGGACCCCGGGAAGTCAGACGATTGATGAAAAACGGACCGGTTGCGCATCCGGCCGCCATAACGACAAAGCCCATTCCCCAGGCCAAAACGCCTCCGTTGAACAAATCCAGCACCGGTCCGATGGAAAGGGGCCCTAGGAAAGCCGCACCGAACCCCAACGTGGAATGAACGGCAAGAGTGGCTCCCCGATAATTTTTCGGTGCCGCCCCAACGGCCCCGGCGGTCAGGGAGGCGGAATCGG
>PCSF01000168.1:1009-1355 GCA_002771315.1 Desulfobacterales bacterium CG23_combo_of_CG06-09_8_20_14_all_52_9
GCACTACCAAGAGGACTACGAATAAATAGGGCATCGCGGCCGTAAACCCGATGCAAGCGCCGATAAGAGCCGATGTGATCATCACGCCTTTGACTACTCTCGGCCTCCCGAGCCGCCGCGCCAGCTCATTTCCTCCGATGCTGGCCGGAAGCCCGATGAGGTTGACCCAAAAGGCGACCTGAGTGGGACTCAATATCCACATCCCCTGAGGTTGTAATTTAACGGAAAAGACCAGAAAGGCCACGATCCAGGAACGGAGAGAAAACAGCTCCCACATGTGGGCGGCATAAGCCAGCACGTAGGCCATAGCCGGCCGGCACCGAAGAACCACCCTGAAGTCTTTGAA
>PCSF01000168.1:1623-1848 GCA_002771315.1 Desulfobacterales bacterium CG23_combo_of_CG06-09_8_20_14_all_52_9
CCCGCCAAAACCCGGAGCAGGAGGGCGGACCAGAAACCGGAGGCAAGGGCGGAATATCCTATAGCCGTCAGAATCCCGAGAAACGTTCCCGCGCCCATGACTTTACGGGCGTCCAACCGATCCGTGATACCGGCCAAAACCGGCACGCAAAGCATGTACCCCCCATAGTATGCTGCGCTGATCCACCCGGCCTTCGTGTGGCTTAAATTCCACAAACCTTGAAAA
>PCSF01000168.1:1884-2082 GCA_002771315.1 Desulfobacterales bacterium CG23_combo_of_CG06-09_8_20_14_all_52_9
AAGCCGAGAATCTCTGCCAGGCATACCAGGAAGGTGACGCCATAGGGGGATGTAGTTTTCATCCCCAGATTCATTAGCGGCATGTGGTCCAAATGGCAAGCTGAAAAGAGGCAAAATAATTATGGAGACGGGTTGCTTTAATGAAGAAAAAGCCGGCCCCCGTTTTCCCCGTGACTCAAGGTCAATCACACAGGCAAC
>PCSF01000168.1:2160-8261 GCA_002771315.1 Desulfobacterales bacterium CG23_combo_of_CG06-09_8_20_14_all_52_9
TGATCAACAGGACCGGCACAGGGGAGTCCTGGGAGACGCGACGGGCCACGGAGCCGAATAGCATTCTGTTGAGCCCTTTTCTTCCGTGGGTCCCCATGATAACCAGATCAATCCCTTTTGCCTCGATGAAGTCCAGGATCACGTCCGCACAGTATCCCGTGACCACCTCGACGCTGACCTCCTTAAGGTTCGAAAAATAGGTTTGTCGAAACTCCTCGAGCTGCTTTTTCGCTGCCTCCGAAATTTCCTTTTCAAACAGGTCCAGAGAAGGATGGGGAATATAGCTGCTCTCAAAGTATTCAAATACCCGGGCAACATGCAACAAATTGATGCTTGCCCCGAATTTTTGCGCCACCATGATCACATAGGGAACGACTTTTATCGAGGCCTCGGAAAGATCTACCGGGAAAAGCATCTTTTTGAAATCTTTCATCTTTTTCCTCCTTTGATTCCAGATGTCAGGCTGAATCCGTGTTGCGGCATCATTTGATTTTAATTTCAGAGGCTTTGGGTTTTGCCTCCCGGCTCTTGGGTATCTGAAGGTTCAATATCCCTTCTTTAAACGACGCCTCGATCTTGGTATCGTCCACATTCTCCGGGAGTGTAAAGCTTCTGGTAAAGCTGCCGTAGTAGCGTTCGATACGGTGATATTTCTTCCCTTTTTCCTCTTTTTCCTGTTTTCTTTCCCCCCGAATGGTTAAAACGCCGTTATCCACGGTTACCTTGACGTCTTCCTTTTTCACCTCCGGGATTTCGGCTTTGATGACAAATTCCTTTTCGGTCTCCGCGATATCCACCCGCGGAGTCCAGTCTCCGGTAGTCATAACCTCTTGGTTTCCCCGCCTCGGCCACCCGATGGCTTTGGTGTACCGATCCACCATGTCTTCGATTTCACGAAACGGATCCCATTTTACGATTGCCATGCTGTACCTCCTTTTCTATAGGATTTTTTCCTCCCTGTTTCGATTCAGCCTGGCAGCCTCCTTGAAACAGGCTTCCCTGAAGCAACAGCCGAACTGGTCGCAAAAATCGATCACCGTTGCAAAACAGTCAAAGTGTCCCTCCTTCCGTTGGATCTCCCTCACCAGGACCACCTTGGATTTGCCGAAGGCATTGATTCCCACATCTTTTGCCATCTTTCGTATTTCAATCATATTCATGGTTTTTTCTCCAGGTCTAAAAGTTTTAGGATCCGTTGCGGGCAGGTTTGCTGAATTGTGGTCCCTTTGGTTTGATCTCAAAAAGGGCCTTACACATTTATTTAAAATAATTCGGAATTAAAAAAAGTCAACTGAATATGAGTCGCCGGGTGCATGGCATGACTCTATCGTTTCCGGATAAGACGGTTTGGGCACCAACATCAAAGAGGATGTCCGGGTTTTCCCTTGCACCTCCCGGTCAGTTATGCGATCAAAAGCGCATAATCATCGCTTCCCTGCTATCCGAAACAACCTCCGGAAAGGAGCGTATTCATGCAACTCATCGATCTGCGATCGGATACCGTCACCCTGCCCACACCCAGCATGCGGCAAGCCATGTTCAGCGCCGAGGTCGGGGATGACGTCTTTGGTGAGGATCCGACGATCAAGCGCCTGGAAGAAATGGCCGCCCGAAGAATGGGGAAAGAGGCGGCACTCTTTGTAGCTTCCGGCACCATGGCCAACATCATCTCCCAGATGATCCATTGCGGACGCGGAGATGAAATGATCCTGGGGGACCAGGCCCACATCTTCTGGTACGAGCAGGGCGGTTCGGCGGCCTTGGGGGGGATTCATCCCCGAACGGTGAAAAATCAATGGGATGGCACCCTGGCTCCGGAGGACATCGAGGCAGCCATCCGCCCCGACAACGTACATTTCCCCAGAACTCGCCTGATCGTGCTGGAGAACACCCATAACCGGTGTGATGGCAGCCCCATCGGCCCGGATTACATGGAAGCAGTTGCAGATCTTGCCCGGCGTTTTGACCTGAAAATCCATGTGGACGGCGCCCGGATTTTCAATGCCGCCATTGCCCTGGGAGTCGACCCTACGGACCTGACCCGGTACGCTGACTCCGTCTCCTTTTGTCTCAGCAAAGGGTTGGGAGCCCCTGCGGGCTCTCTGATCTGCGGGTCAAACGCCTTCATCACCCAGGCAAGGCGGGTAAGGAAAGTGCTTGGGGGAGGCATGCGGCAGGCCGGGGTCCTGGCGGCAGCCGGCATCGTCGCTTTGACGGAGATGGTGGATCGCCTGGCCGACGACCACGACAACGCCCACGCCCTGGCAGTGGGTTTGTCCCGAATCAATGGAATCTCCATCGATTATGAGCGGATTAAAACGAATATCGTCTATTTCGGGATCATTCAAAAGGATTTGTCCCCGCCTCAGCTTTGC
This sequence comes from Desulfobacterales bacterium CG23_combo_of_CG06-09_8_20_14_all_52_9, assembly GCA_002771315.1. Taxonomy (GTDB): domain Bacteria; phylum Desulfobacterota; class Desulfobacteria; order Desulfobacterales; family UBA2156. The sequence goes on from PCSF01000168.1 coordinate 4,536, forward strand.
GAAAAGCTGAATGCCGCCGGGGTTCGGGTCCTCCCTGCCGATTCCCGCCGACTTAGGGCAGTCACCCATTACCCCATCACAAAATTAGACATCGAGGCCGCCCTGGAAGCCGTTGCAGCAGTTATGGGCTAATGCTTGAAACTGCGCTGGCCGGTTAAGACCATGGTGACGTTCGTCTCGTTGCACGCCTCGATGGATTGGTAGTCGTTTTCCGAACCTCCCGGCTGGATCACGCAGGAAATCCCTTCCCGGATCCCCACATCCACACCGTCCCTGAACGGAAAAAAAGCATCGCTCACCATGGCCGAACCGATCAGTCCCCCCTTTTCCCGGGCCACTCGGGTGTCGATTTCCGCTTTTCTATCAGGGTCTTTGAGATCGTTATAAGGTATTTTAAACATCTCAAAAGCGTACCGGTCGGCAAGCTTTCGATAGGCCTTATCCCGAGCGATCTCCGCCACGCCCACACGATCCTGTTCACCGGTTCCGATCCCCACGGTCACTTGATCTTTCACATAGAGGACCGAGTTGGAAGTCACTCCGGCTTCCACCAACCACCCGAAAAGCATGTCGTCGAACTCCCGCTGGGTGGGCTCGCGTCGGATCCGGTAAGTTTTTCCCTTGTATTCGCAGGATGCCAGGGTCAGATTTTCCTTTGCCCGGGCCTTTGGAAGATAGGACCATTGGGTGATGATGCCGCCGTCCATGAGGCATTTGAACTCAACGGTTCGTGCGTTTGCAAAATCGGCCAGACCCGCCATGTTCGCAATCCGGATTACCCTCAAGTTCTTCTTTTTCCCGAAAAGACCCATGACACCCTCTTCAAAGTCAGGGGCCACGACGACTTCCGCATACTGATTGAGGATCGCCTCCGCGGTTACCCGGTCCACCGGCCGGTTGAGGGCGATACACCCCCCGAAAGCAGCCACCCGATCCGCCAGATTCGCCTTGATGTATGCCTCTTCCATGGAATCAGCCCGGGCCACCCCGCATGGGTTGTTGTGCTTGACGATGACCGCCGTTGGCCGGTCCATAAAATACCGCAGGATATTAAGGGCATTATCCGCATCCGTGAGGTTGGTCTTTCCGGGGTGCTTTCCGGACTGCAGCAACTCCGGGTCGGAGGCGAGATACCGTCCGGGCTGAAGGGTTCGGGCATCCCCCAGTAACAGATTCCCATGGATGAGTTTATAAAGGGCGGCCTCCTGCCCCGGATTTTCACCGTATCTCAACCCCTTCTTCTCTCCCTCGATGGTCCATCCCACCTTTTCATAAACCAGTTTCTGGGTTTTTTGGTCATCGATGAAGTGAATCTCCATTTTTTCGGGAAAATGATCCCCCAGGATGGTCTTGTACATTATTTTCAGATCGTCAGGCATATTCATCTCCTTCTAAGAAAAGGTTATGGGATGAGGATCGTGGATCCTGTAGTTTTTCGGCTTTCAAGATCCTCATGGGCCTTGGCAGCCTTCTCGAGAGGATAGGCTTGACCGATATTGATTTGAACCGCGCCGCTTTGCACCACTGCAAAAAGATCCCGGGCGTGGGCAAGCAAGTCCTCCCGTTTTTGGGTATAGGTCATGAGGGTGGGACGCGTCAAAAAAAGGGACCCTTTGGCGGCAAGAATCGCAATATCAAAAGGACCGATCGCCCCGGAGGCCTGCCCGAATGAAACCATCGTCCCCAATGGCCGCAGGCAGTCGAGGGACTTGAAGAAGGTGGACTTGCCGATGCCGTCGTAGACCACATCCATTCCCTGCCCGTTGGTAATCTCTCTGGTGCGATCCGCAAAATCCTCTTTTGTGTAAACAATGGGAAAGTCGCATCCGCACTGTTTGGCCCGTTCGGCCTTTTCCTCGGATCCCACCGTTCCGATGACCGTCGCCCCTAAGTGTTTCGCCCACTGGCAGACGAGCTGTCCTACGCCGCCGGCTGCGGCATGCATGAGGATCCGGTCTCCTGCCTTGACCGGGTAACACCCTTTTAAAAGATATCTTGCCGTCATCCCCCGCAGCATCATGCCGGCTGCCTGGCGCGCGGTGATCGCATCCGGAAGTTTAACCAGTCGATGAGAAGGGATGCGCCGAACCTCGGCGTAAGCGCCCAGAGGCAGGCCCGCATAGGCCACGCGATCCCCCGGGGCAATCTCCTGAACGCCTTCGCCCACCGCCTCCACAATACCGGCCCCCTCCATGCCGAGGATGGCGGGCAACCCCGGAACCGGATAAAGGCCGGTTCGATGATAGATATCGATGAAATTTACCCCGATGGCTTCATGACGCACCAGGGCCTCGCCTGCCTGCGGCGGGCCCGGATCATCGGTTTGAAGATGCATCACCTCCGGGCCTCCGGGTTGCCGGATCCAAATTGCTTTACCCATCGTGAGTCTCCTTCGATTCGAATTTTTTGACGTCAATGGGAACCCCGGTTCACTTGTCGCGTCGCACTCCATAAATCTTTTACGAATTAGAGGCTTACATCGCTTGTAAAAGAGTTAAACTCTACTCTCCGTAAAGGACCGCAATGATGGTGGCTTTTCCCTTTTTGGCCGCAATGAAATGGGGTGTAATGGATAGATAATAGGCGCTGTCGCCGGGATACAGGTCAAAGGTATCCCCTGCAATCTTTAGAGCCACTGCGCCATCGAGGACATAGATGAACTCCTCTCCCTCGTGCACGGAGATCTCTTCTTCCGGGTTTTCCTCGAGCTGGACGATGAGAGCCTCCATGTGGCGGCCTTTGACTTCCGGGGCCAGGCTCTTATAGGTATAGACTTTCCTTTTCCCTTTTTGAGATGAAGATCGGGAAACAATTTTTTGCTCATCTTTCCGGGTAATAGAGTAAATCTTGCTTCCCACACCCGACACCAACCTTCCGAATGCGCTGTCAAGGGCCTTGGAAAGCTTGATGAGGGTACCTAGCTGCGGCTGCAGCTTATCCGACTCGATGTTTTCTAAAAACTCCGTGTCATAGCCGGTCATCCGGGACAGCTCTTCCAGTGAAAGCCCTTTTTCCTGCCTCAGTGTCCGAATCCGAATGCCGATCTTTTCCGCCTCTTTGGGGGCTGCACCGGCGATCTCACCGGTCAAATCTTTGAAAAAATCCACATGGCTGTGGGTTTTATGGTCTTTTTTTTCCATCATCTTCTCCTTGCTCCGTTTGATGAAAGCAGAATCGGTTTCAGGGTGCAAACGCGCCGTCTAGTGCCTACATGCACCTGGCTCCGATATGCCGGGCAATGACAATCCTCTGGACCTCTGACGTCCCTTCCCCGATTTCCAGAAGCTTCTGATCCCGGTAAAACCGTTCCACATCATATTCTTTCATGAGCCCATACCCGCCGTGGAGCTGCACCGCGTGATTGGCGCACCGGTACATTGCCTCCGAACAGTAGAGCTTGGCCATGGCAGCTTCCTTGGCAAAAGGGAGGTGGCTGTCGCACAACCAACAGGCCTTGTAGAGGAGGAGTCTCGCACATTCGATCTCCGTCGCCATATCGGCCAGTTTGAAGGCATTGACCTGGAAATTGGCGATGGGTCGGCCGAACTGCTCCCTCTCGTTGGCATATTTCAATGCCATATCGAGACACCCCTGGGCCCCTCCGAGCCCCATGGCTGCGATGGAGAGACGGCCGCCGTCCAGCGTCTTCATCATCTGGTGGAACCCTTCACCGACGGGTCCCAGGGTATTTTCCGCGGGCACCCGACAATCCGTAAAGTACAGTTC
>PCSF01000168.1:8274-10896 GCA_002771315.1 Desulfobacterales bacterium CG23_combo_of_CG06-09_8_20_14_all_52_9
GCACGCCACATCATTTTGCCGTGCATGGGCTTTGCCAGGTATCCCGGCGTTCCGCTTTCGATGAGAATGCAGGTGAGTTCAGGTTTCCCGTCCGGCCGGGTACCGGTCCGGCAAAGGACGGTAACCCCTGCCGTGATGTTGGTGGACGCGTTGGTGATGAAGATCTTGCTCCCATTGATCACCCATTCGTTTCCATCTCTCACGGCTGTGGTCCGCGTGGCCATGGCATCGGAGCCGGCGTTGGGTTCGGTCAAACCGAAACCCCACAGCGTTTCCCCGCTGCACAGTTTGGGAAGATATTTCCGTTTTTGTTCTTCATTTCCGAAATAGTAAAGCGGGCTGATACCCAGAGAATTCTCGGCCGCGATGGTGGCGGCGTGGGACCCATCCGCCCTGGCGATTTCCTCTACGGCGATGATATAGGAAATGTAATCCATGCCCTGTCCGCCGTATTCTTCGGACACAAAAATGCCAAAAAGGCCGAGCTCGGCCATTTTGGCCATGGTTTCATAGGAAAATTCCTCTTTGTCATCCAAAACCCTGGCAACTGGCTTGATCTCCTTTTCGGCGAAGCTGCGCACCGATTCCCTCAAGATCTCCTGTTCCGTGGAAAGTTTAAAATCCATAATCTCCCCTCAGATCCGATTTGATTTCATCCCGGCATCCGTTGCTCTGCCTTCGCGTAACTCAAGGCGGATTCGACGTGTTTGAAAAGGACAGGCATGCTATGATAATATTATTTGCTATCTATAAAAAGAGGCCCTCGGTTGTCAAATCAAAACCCGTAATGAACGGGGGATGTCATGGAAGAGATTCAGCCTCATCAGCTTGTCGAAAGAGACGGATCTTTTAGCCCTTGCCTGTTTCGCGTTCCGTCCAAAACCGATGCCCCGGCCAAGATCAAGACAGACCCCAAGGAGGCTTCACGGGAAGCGGAATCTCCTGATGACGGCGAGGCCATCGCCTGCCGGGCCTGCGGCCGGGTCATAACCCGCGCAAGCGAACGGGCAGAGGTGGAAGGCGCCCACCAGCACACCTTTGCCAATCCCCAAGGGGTCGTATTTCAGATCGGATGTTTCCAATCCGCCTGGGGCTGCGCCCTGGTAGGTTCGGCCACCGATGACTTCACCTGGTTCAAGGGGTTCACCTGGCGCGTGGCCGTCTGCGGTTCCTGCCTCACCCACCTGGGGTGGCTTTATGCATCCTCCGGCGGATCGTATTTTTACGGCCTCATTTTGGACCGGCTCGTTGAACATCGATAAATCCGACCATCTCGGTTGTTGCCGAATCATCGGAATGAATGGACGGTATGGGAATCACCGGAGCCTGTCCCTGAGTCCGGTATAGCGCTTCTGGGTCCGGTCATTTTTAACGCCGATGGCCAAAGCCTTTCGGGTGCCCACCATCACCAGGAGACGCTGGGCGCGAGTGACGGCCGTGTAGATCAGGTTTCGCTGAAGCAGGATGTAGTGCTGGGTCAGCACGGGCACAATGACGGCCGGATATTCCGACCCCTGGGATTTGTGAACCGAAACCGCATAGGCTAAAACGATCTCGTCGAGTTCGGAAAAATCGTAGACCACCCCCCTGCCGTCATAGGAAACAATGACTTCTTGTTCTTCTTTCAGGATCTGCACGATTTTTCCGATATCTCCGTTGAAGACCTCTTTGTCGTAATTATTCCGGATTTGCATCACCTTGTCGTACATGCGGAATGCGAGCCCTCCGCGTAAGATGCTGTCCGGTCGGGGGTTCAGCTCCTGCTGGAGCTGTCGGTTGAGGTTTTCGGCTCCCACCATGCCTTTATGCATGGGGCTTAGGACCTGGATCTCCTCCATCGGGTCGAATCCGAACCGCGAAGGGATCCGTTCCTTGGCAAGCCACAAAATGGTTTGAAGGACCTTCTCTGGATCTTCCCGGTCAATGAAATAAAAATCGGTCTTCAAATCAAAATCCTTCGGGGTGCGGATATCGGGGAATTCGCCGGCGTTGATGCGATGGGCGTTCACGATGATCCGGCTCCCCTCTGCCTGACGAAATATCTTCATCAAAGAGGCTACGGGAATCATACCGGACTCGATGATGTCCTTGAGCACGTTCCCCGCCCCCACCGACGGGAGCTGGTTCACGTCGCCCACCAGAATCAGTGTCGCACTTTCAGGGATGCCTTTCAGGAGATGGTACATGAGAAACGTGTCGATCATAGAGGCTTCGTCCAGGACCAGCAAATGGCAGCGCAGCAAGCGGTTTTCGTTTCGTTGAAAAGCATGCTGCTTGGGGCTGTATTCCAAGAGGCGGTGAATGGTCTTTGCTGCAAATCCGCACGCTTCGCTCATCCGCTTGGCCGCCCTCCCCGTAGGGGCAGCCAGGAGGATCCGGGCCCCCCGTTGGGCAAAAATAGCCAGAATAGCCCGAATGATGGTGGTCTTGCCGGTTCCCGGTCCGCCGGTGATCACCAGCACTTTTTGTTTGAGGGCGGCCTGAATGGCCTTGACCTGGTCGGCCTCCAGGGCGATGGAAAGAGAACCCTGAGCCTCTTTCAAGGCCTCTTCGGGGTCCGGTATCTGCAGAGACCTGGGGGAATCGGCCAGTCTTTTTAAGGCATCGGCAATCCCGGTTTCA
>PCSF01000168.1:10907-15470 GCA_002771315.1 Desulfobacterales bacterium CG23_combo_of_CG06-09_8_20_14_all_52_9
CCACGCCAAATAAACCATCCGCTCCCCCGACGAATCGCAAAAATTGTCTTCCACGACGATCTTTTTCTCACCGGCAAGCTGCTCCAGTCCGGCCGTCACCTCCTCCGACTCCGCCAAAAGGGTTTGTCGACATTTTTCGACCAGAAGAAGATACGGAAAATATACGTGTCCGTCCTCTGCCAGCTTTTGCAAAGTATAGATGATGCCGGCATGGATCCGCATGGGTGCATTTTTCGGAATGCCGAGTTTTTCGGCGATTCGATCGGCCGTTAAAAAGCCGATCCCGAAGATATCCCATGCCAAGCGATAGGGATCTTCCTTCACCACGGCGATAGATTTCTTGCCGTAGGTCCTGAAGATCTTGACCGCGTATCCCGGGCTGATCCCCTGGGCCTGCAGGAAAATCATCACGTCCCGGATTTCCCGCTGATCTTCCCAGGATTTTGTGATCATAGCGATCCGCTTTTCACCGATTCCTTCCACCTCGGATAAGCGACCACTTTCATTTTCGATCACCCTAAGCGTCTTTTCTCCGAAACGCTCCACGATCCTTTCGGCCATCACGGGACCGATTCCCTTGATCATTCCCGAACCCAGGTATTTGCGAATCCCATAAACCGTGGCCGGTGTCTCAGTTCTCGATTCGGTCACCCGGAACTGCTCTCCGTATTTGGGATGGTGGACCCATCTTCCCTTCATTTGAAGAATTTCGCCGGGAATCGCCGATGTCAGCGTTCCGACCACGGTCACCAGATCTCGTTTCCCTGAAACCTTGATCCGAGCGATAGTAAACCCGTTTTCGGCATTAGCATAGGTGACCCGTTCGATCTGTCCCGAAAGTTCGGCAATCTCCATGCTAATCGGATTTTCTCTTCCAGTGGGGGATTCGGATGGTCCCTGACGGATCATCCGGAGGAAAATAACTCTTGATATCGATTACCGGTGAACCGTCGAATGCATCGATGGCATCGACCCGGATGACGGTGTCTTCGACGGCAATGATTTTGCATCGGGCAAGTGCGATCAGATTTGGTCTCATGGGAGAGTGGGTGGCAAAGACACCAGTTAAGGGATTCTCCTTGAGATTACAGGGGTGCACATGAAGAACGGCGCGTTTTTCCGGAATGTCGTTTTGGTGGAACCAGTAGAGGACGTGGATATGAGAAAACTGCTCCAGACCCAAAAGGCCCTTGCGGTACTTTTTGTAGATGATTATCCGTACATCATCATCGGATTTTCGGATGACACCTATCGGGAAAACTTGAAATGCCCTTGCCATGACATGTTTCTATCCTTGAAGCGCATTGCCGGTTTTATCGGGCCATTTCTTGTTGACAATTTCGGTTTTAAGGAAGTTAAAAACCTCCGGGCCTTCCTTTTCCCCTTTTTCTTTTCCGGATGCCACGCGGTGCATCCGTTCGATCATCGACTTGTCATAAATTCCCACTGGAGTTTCGATAAGTTGAAGAGTATTGCGGATCAGGCTGTAAATCACCACCGGGCCTAGCGCCTTTTCACCGGAAGCTTTGGTCACGGTTGCTCCGATAACATGGCAGTGGAGAATTTCCAGGGGCTTGGGGGCTGTGTCATAGCCCAAGAGCTCGGCAAAAAGGGTTAGGGATTCGATCACGCCATCAGAGTACCCCCGATTCAGAGAAGCGCTTCCGTCATTTTCGATCTCATCGAGGTCCGAAAGGTTAAAAGACAGATCCAGACCCCCAATCCACGCGTTGCGCACACGATTCACCGAGTCTTCCTTGGTGCCGACTTTCACGTCTTTGTCGCTGAGAATCTTGATGGCGTTCCGGATGTTGATCATCTCTTTGATCGTGGGGCTTTTCCTCAGTCCCACATCTTCTGCCGTGGTATCATAGATGGGAAGCTCATTATCCAAAACCAGGATCCATCTTTTACCCCATTCAAGTTCAAGCAGGAAAAGATCTAGGTCCCGTTCCTTTCGAAACTCATGAGGACCCATCTCGATGAGACGGCGCATGGCCGATCGATCGGTCTTTTTTTCGCCTCCTGACGTCCCGATGGAAGCAATCACCTGCTCGGCCAATCGATCGATGGCAATCTTTTTGAGTAAATTTTCCTTGAAGGACATGGCAGTTCCTATTTTTTGGAAATGATAATTTACCTTTATCAAAAGTGGGTCCTCATGTAAAGATGGATACTTCGGTCGTCGCCTGAAATCGGTTTTTGAAAACAAATTGCTTGAAATGTATTTTCGGTTGAGTTACCAGCTATTATTTTGATGCAGCCGGAAATCATCCGATGGAATGACGCGCACGCTCCGGAATTTGCAGGATGGGAGGTTGGCTATGGAAGATACCGCCAAGATCGAATTTGCAGGAAAAACATATGAGATTCCCGTCATTGTGGGTACGGAAGGAGAAAAGGCTATCGACATACAGGCATTGCGCCAAAAAACCGGCCTGATCACCTATGACCCGGGCTTCGGAAACACCGGAAGCTGTAAAAGCGCCATCACGTTTATGGACGGCGAAAAAGGGATTCTCCGGTATCGAGGCATCCCCATCGAAGAACTTGCCGAGTTCGCCACCTTCAAAGAAACATCCTATCTCCTCATCAACGGCAAACTCCCCAACCAGGCCGAACTGAACCGCTTTTCAGTGCTGCTGAACGACCATTCCCTGGTTCATGAAGACATGCAGCATTTCTACCAGAGCTTTCCCAGGGCTTCCCATCCCATGGGGATTCTCTCTTCCATGGTCAACGCCCTGAGAAGCTTTTATCCGGAGCTGCAAACCATGGAAGAGGAAATCAACATCACCGTCACAAGGCTTTTGGCCAAGGTCCGGACCATGGCGGCCATGTCGTATAAGATCTCCAGAGGCCACAGGGTCATTTATCCCCGTCCGGATCTGGCCTATACCGCCAACTTTTTAAATATGATGTTCGACTCCCCGGTAAGGCCCTACATCATCGACAATGACGTGGCGCGCGCCCTGGAGGTCTTCTGGATCCTCCATGCGGATCACGAGCAGAACTGCTCCACATCGGCCGTTCGAGTGGTGGGGAGCGGAAGAGTCAATCTGTATGCGGCCATTTCCGCAGGAATCTCCGCTCTGTGGGGCCCCCTTCACGGCGGCGCCAATCAGGCGGTGATTGAAATGCTCACACAAGCATATGAAAAGAATATTCCGGTCCGGCGGCTGGTCGAACGGGCCAAGGATAAAAAAGATCCTTTCCGCCTGATGGGATTCGGCCATCGGGTTTACAAGGCCTATGACCCGCGGGCAAAGATTATCAAAAAATGGTGTCATACCCTGCTGGACAAGCTTCGCATCTCCGATCCGCTCCTGGAAATCGCCATGGAGCTGGAGGAAATCGCCCTCAAGGATGACTATTTCATTCAAAAACACCTGTATCCCAATGTGGACTTTTACAGCGGCATTGTCCTGAGAACCATCGGTTTTCCCACCAATATGTTCACCGTGCTGTTCGCCATAGGCCGTCTTCCCGGCTGGATCGCCCAATGGAAGGAAAGCATGGATGACCCTGACTGGCGCCTTTCCCGTCCCAGACAGATCTATATAGGTAGCCCCCAATATGATTATATCCCGGTGGAAAAAAGGGATTGAATAACCGATTTCGTGTATCTCTACAAAAGCGCTGCTTTTCAAAAAAATCCATCAGGGGTTGAGGCGGTCGTTCAAACCCGAGCATCCAAAATAGACTCGAGTTAGATTCGTTCGATTGACCCTGGGTCCATCCGCAGGTATTTTGCACCTGTAACGATAAAGGGTTTTTCATGACGGCCAATCATTTAAAAACCCGCTGCCCCTGGACCGGGGATGACCCCCTCATGGTGCAGTATCATGATGAAGAATGGGGGGTTCCGGTTCATGATGATCAGAAATGGTTCGAATATCTGGTCCTCGACGCATTCCAGGCAGGGCTTTCCTGGAAGATCGTCATGCAAAAAAGGGAGGCGCTCAGGCAGGTATTCTATGGCTTTGACCCGGCTGCCGCAGCCCGGATGTCCGACGCAGAGATCGAGTCGGCCATCCGGGATCAAAGGATCATCCGCAACCGTCTCAAGATCCGGGCTACCGTGGATAATGCCCGGGCATTTCTCAAGCTTCAACAAGAGCACGGCACCTTTGACGCCTTCATCTGGAGTTTCACCAAGGGCAAAACCGTGCACAACCGGTTCAAACGCCTGAATCAGCTTCCCGCCAAGACCTCCCTTTCGGATGCAGTGAGCAAGGCGTTGAAAGGCGCGGGGTTTCATTTCGTGGGAAGCACGATATGTTACGCCTTCCTCCAGGCCGGCGGAATCGTGAACGACCACCTGGAAAGCTGTTTCCGATACCCTGAGCTTCGGGTAAGAAAGCGGTTTACACCGCCCGAAAACTTACCTTTTCTTTGATCCGCGGTATCCGAAGTCGATGGCGTGATTGACCTGGACATCGTTGCACGCTCGGACGCATCGGCCGCAACGGATGCAACAAGAAAAGCCGCGCATAACAAAGGGGTTTACGGACTCATGGGGTATCGGGTCTCAACGGTCGAAAACCGATCCCCGGAAACCTT
>PCSF01000012.1:0-1509 GCA_002771315.1 Desulfobacterales bacterium CG23_combo_of_CG06-09_8_20_14_all_52_9
GCCGATGTCCGGTATGATCGGCCCGTATCCCAAACCGTGGGATAGCAAAGCAATGCCCACCCCTCTGCGTTTGAAGGCTCCGGCCGATTGCTTCCAAGCTGCACGCTCCTGCCAAAGGGTGTGCGCCCTGAGATGATTCAGGCATGCTATCGCACCGGTGGAATGCATCATAGTTACTCCCACAGGGTTCTGGTCTCCCTGATGCAAGACGTTTTTGATCCGTAACTCAAGGGGGTCCTGGCCGAGACGTTCGGCCAGCATATCTACAAGCTGTTCGATGACGGCCGTTATCTGGGGGACCCCGAATCCCCGGAAGGGTCCTGAGGGCGGATTATTCGTGTAGACCGACTTCCCATCGATGGCAACATGATGAATCCGATAGACGCCTCCGGCATGCTCCACCGCAAGAGCCAGGATTTCTCCGCACAGATGGTCGTAAGCGCCGGCGTCCATTAAAATGCGGCAATCCATCGCTTGGAGAAGGCCGTCTTCGGACGCCCCTATCCGGCAGATGATCTCGGCCGGCATGCGTTTGACGCTGTAAAGAAAACTCTCTTCCCTGTCCCACCACATCTTGACCGGACGCCTATTTGCATGCAACGCGGCCAGGGCCAGCAGCGCCTGCACCGTTGCACCGTCTTTCCCGCCGAATCCACCGCCCAGATAAGGGGCGATCACCCGGATCCGTTCTACGGGAAGACCCAGCGCTTCGGCCACTTCCTTCCGATCCCGATGGGGCGACTGGGTGGATACCGTTATCGTAATCTTTCCGTCGGCATCCATCTGTGCAAAGCCGGCTTCGGTCTCAAGATAAGCATGTTCCTGCCTCGGAAGGACGAATCGACCGGAAACAACCGTCTTGCAATCCGAAAGCGCTGATTCCCCTTCCCCTTTTTCCACGTGAACCGCCGCCAGTATGTTGCCTGAGCTCTCGGCATGGATCAGGGGATCTCCGGAAAGTGCGGCGTTTGCATCAAAGACCGCCGGGAGGGGATCCCATTCCACATTAATTGCATTCAGGGCCTCACTCAGTGCCGTCCGGGTTTCAGCCAAAACCATCGCAACCGGATCACCGATCCGCCTCACCCTTTCCTCAACCAGGACAGGTTGATCTTTCTTCACAATACCCTGACGGTTCGAACCGGGCACGTCCCGAAACGTCAGCACGGCAACGATGCCTGACTGACGGCGGGCTGTTTCTGTATGGATGCGTTTGATCCGCGCATGGGCCACATCGGAACGTTTCAGTCCGGCCCAGAGAAAATTGCCTTCGTAGAAATCCGCCGAATACTTCTCTTTTCCGGTCACCTTGCTCCAGGCGTCGCACCTTAGCATGCTCGTTCCAATTTTGGGAATTTCCGGATGCACAGCAAATCCTTCTATAACACCATCTGCTACAATGCGATCATTTTAGCCAGGCCCCGGATAAAGGCCCCCATGGCTTCCGGGTGTGAAAGAGTAACCCGAATCCAGTTTGGAAAGCGAAAACCGGTCATGGTGCGGATCATG
>PCSF01000012.1:1580-2185 GCA_002771315.1 Desulfobacterales bacterium CG23_combo_of_CG06-09_8_20_14_all_52_9
ACAGAAGCGTCTTACCCTCACGGACCATTTCACGGGTGCGATGAATGTGCGCTTTGTCATCCAATGCGGCCAGGGCGGCTTCCTGGGCCAGCACATTGACGGAGTAAACGACGCAGGTCTTCCGAATGACGTCCGCGACATCGGGGGCTCCCGCCAGATAGCCGATACGGAGTCCCGCCAGGGCATACATCTTCGAGAAGGTGCGGAACACGACCAGATTCGGATAGCTTCGAATCATCCGGATGCCGTCCGGATAGTCATCTTTTTCCACAAATTCGCTGTACGCCTCGTCTACCACCACGATCTGACGGCCGTTGATTCGATCCAAAAACCGGGTCAGCCGGTCTGTGCTCCAGTAGGTGCCGGTAGGATTGTTGGGATTGCAGAGAAAAATGATTTTCGTTCTATCATCGATCCTTGCCAATATTTCCTCATCATCGAAACGGTAATTTTTAAGCGGCACCAGGCGAGCCTCCACCCCGGAAAACCGGGCGACCCATTCATAGACGGCAAAGGTCTTGTCTGCAGTGATGATGTTGTCGCCTTCCCGGCAGAAAGCCTTGATCACAAAACCGATTACCTCATTGGCGCCGTTTCCCACCACG
>PCSF01000212.1:0-195 GCA_002771315.1 Desulfobacterales bacterium CG23_combo_of_CG06-09_8_20_14_all_52_9
CAAGCGATTCTTTGATTCGGAGGCCTACTGGCCCCAGCTTTGGAAAGACAACAAAAGCATCCAAAACCCCTATGATCTCAAGGAAGGAGACCGGATCTGCTTATACCAAAAGGCCGGAACCCAAAAAATCCCGCTGCGTTTGCTTTCCCCCCGGGTCTTAGGGACTGAGGCGCCCTTTGCGATCTTTTCCCCCAT
>PCSF01000212.1:246-6711 GCA_002771315.1 Desulfobacterales bacterium CG23_combo_of_CG06-09_8_20_14_all_52_9
TTTCAAGGTGATCGGAGACAAGGTCATCATCGCCGATGGAGACGAGGTCTTTCTCTGGAAGACGGAAGGCGAGCCCTTTGAAGCCGGCGGCCGTTACACGGTCTTTAGAACCCAGCCCATCCCCGGTTCCCTGGCGCCGCCCGAGCTGGGAGTCCATCATTATTTGACCGGCGTGGTGGAAGTCACCGACGTCAAGCCCCAATACGCCGTGGCCACCGTCATCAAATCCTATCGGCCGATCAAGATCAACGACCTCATCATGCCTTATGAAAAACGCACCCCCATCATCCCTCTGGCCCGGTGTCAAAAAGGCCTTAACGGAACCATCGTGGCCTCGGAAGAAAATCTCAAGCTCATGGGGGACGGGCATATCGCCTTCATCGACAAGGGGCGCCGGGACGGGGTCGCACCCGGGCAACAATATCTGATCTGCGAATATGACCAGAGGATAAAACCCGGCACCCATCAGGAGGTGACGGTGGGTCCTATCGATTTCGGGACGATCCTGGTGCTGTCAGCCGAGGAGAGGGTTGCCACCGTGGCGATTACCCAGACGGACAGAAAGGTCTCCGCGGGCGATCGGTTCCGCGCTCCGTCCCTGATGGAATAGGCCGCATTTTCCTTTCGACGGAAGGTCGATCAGCTCTGCTCCCAGGCCGCAGCACATGAATTGTGGTGCGCCTGCGATGTGTTGTTCTCCAAACGCTTCAGGGCACCCCCTGCCGTTTTTCAAGAAATGATGGCTTCGTAAAAAGTCCAATTTCTGCGTTGCGCTTCATCCCGTTGCGATTTCGACGTACGATAAGTACGCCTCATCACACGGGATTCGCGACGTCTTGAACTTGATCTTTTTACTTTGCCATCTGATTTTTTAACCTTTGACGAGTTCGTCAAGAAATACCCCCTATCCAAAATTTTTAATTGCATTTTAATACATATTTGTTATATATTGCAATTAAAAGCAGGGGCAACTCATGAAAAACGATGATCGTGTCAGAACCCGGAAGTCCGAAATCGCCCAATTGATCATCCTCGAATCCCTTTTTTCTTTTCGTAAGAGCAGAGAAATGATTTTTCAGGGGGGTACGGCCATTCGATGGTTTTACGGCGGATTGAGATTTTCGGAAGACCTCGACTTCGTCACATTACTTCCGAGAAAACAAACAGCATCACTGATGGAATCCGCCCGAGAAACAATTAAAAGACGGATGGCAGCAAATTTCGGAACGGGTTCATTGACTCTAAATGAGAAAAGAGGTCACCCTGCAAACTATAAAGCATTTGTCCGCTTCCAGCCTGCCGCCGCAAGAAACAAAATTTCCGTGAAACTGGAATTTGAAGCATTGGTGCCGGGAATGAAACCTGATATGGACGCAAAAATCATGCAGGCGTCCCCTGCTGTGTCCCATTTCCTCCGAGAAGGCGGATTCAAAACGCCGGGAATGCCTGTGATCGTCAACGTCGAAACCGCTCAGGAGATCCTATCGGACAAACTCCGGGCGCTTTTGGAACGGCCCTACAAAAAGGGGAGAGACTTCTTCGATGTCTGGTTCTTAACGGAAACGCTTCGGATCGAGCCGGATGCATCCATGCTGAAACGAAAGCTGGAAATGTATGAAGTCCCCTTTACCATCCGTACTCCCATTTCTTTTTATACCCAACCGGACCTGCCGGAAAGCAAAACCGGACAGAACCTTTCCAGGGAAATCCACCAGGATCTATCCCGGTTTCTCGAACCTGAAACCGTCGAAGTCCTTTCATCAAGCGGTTACAGGAAACTCATTTCGGCGGTGCAGAAGGCTTTTGAAAAAATCATGGACCAAGGCGTCATTGATTTAAATCACAGCCCAAAGCGGTTCGGGGCGTAAACATGAGACAAAACCCCTTTCCGGCCATCGACATCCTCAGGCGATTACCCGCCCCGCTTTTCACATCCTCCGATGCGGCGAAACTGATTGCAAATGAAAACACGTTCTTGTACCGGGCCTCGAAAAAGGGGCATGTGAAAAAAATCGCCAATCGCATTTACTGGAATGTGCTTTTCAGCGCCGATCCCCCCACCGTAGAGGCGGTGGCCTGCTTCGCCCGGAAGCCTTCCTATGTCTCCTGCGAGTGGGCGCTTAATTACCATGGCATCCTGCTTCAAACCCCCAGGGTATGCACCGCCGTCACGCTTCATCCCGGCATCGGAAAAAGAAACCGGATCCATTATGAAGGCTTTGTCATCGAATACTCCGGGATCGCGGAAAAACTGTATCTGCCCGAAGAGATTTTAAATCTCGAATATTTTCTCATGGCCACGCCGGAAAAGGCGCTCCTGGACACTGTGTATCTTCGAAAGCACCTTCCCTTTGCCGATGAATTGGAGACGGGAATGCTGGATAAAACCAGGCTGGTAAAAGCCGCCGCCCGGTATCCCGAGCGCGTGCGGAAGGCAATTTCTCTCTGAAAAACTGCCCGCCCCCTACCCATGCTCCCAGGTTACCCGCAACACTTCCTGGTAAGTGGTGACACCCGAGAGCATCTGACGAATGGAATTTTCCCTCATGGTCACCATCCCTTCCCGCTTGGCAATGTCCTGCATGGCACTTATGTCCGCATTGGAAACGATGAGCTTCTTGATGGACTCGGTGCAGGATAATACCTCAAAGATCGCTGTGCGCCCCAGGTAGCCGGTTCCGCGGCACTTCAGACACCCTTTCCCGCGTTTCAGACGGATGCGCCCATCCTTCCCGGGATCGAGTCCCATCTCCCTGAGTTCCAAAGCCTCCATTTCAAAGGTTTCCACACAGTAGTTGCAGATCTTCCTCACCAGGCGCTGTCCCAGGATTCCGATGAGCGTGGACTGGATTAAATACGGCGGGACACCCAGCTCCAAAAGCCGTGTGATGGCCGAGGCCGCATCATTGGTGTGCAAGGTAGAAAGGACCAGGTGCCCGGTGAGGGCGGCCTGGACCGCGTTTTCCGCGGTTTCCAGATCCCGCATTTCACCGATCATGATGATGTCCGGATCCTGACGCAGGATGTTGCGCAGGATGGAGGAAAAAGTGACTCCGGCCAGGGGCTGAACTCCGATCTGGTTGAAGGACTCGTGCACCATTTCAATGGGGTCTTCCACGGTGGTGACATTGACCTCGGGAGAAGAGATGGTCCTCAAGGTGGAATACAGGGTCGTCGACTTGCCGCTTCCGGTGGGGCCGCATACCAGGACGATGCCGTGGGGCTTGTTAATGAAGTGGTTGAAGCGGATCAGGTCGGTGGCGGAAAAACCCAAATTCTCCAGGTCCTGAAACAGGATATCCGGATCCATGATACGCAGCACGACCTTCTCCCCGAACGCCACCGGAATGGTGGATACCCGGATCTCCACCTCCACGCCCCCCTTGTCCATCTTAATGCGGCCGTCCTGGGGCCGGCGCTTCTCCGCCATGTCCATCCGAGACAGGGTCTTGATCCGGCTCACGATAGCCGAATGGACGGCCTTGGGCAGATCATAGACATTGTGCAGCATCCCGTCGATGCGCATCCGCACCTTACTGGTGTTGCGCTTGGGCTCGATATGGATATCGCTGGCCCGTTGTTCAAAGGCGTAGGTGAAGAGATAGTTTACCGCGTTGACGATGTGCTGGTCTGTGGAGGGAAGCTCGTCGGCGGGCCTCAATTTGACGTACTGCTCCAGGTTCCCGAGATCCACCATGGGACCGGTAAACTGCATCTCGGCTTCCGAGATGGAGCGCTTGAATCCGAAAAATTCCTGGATGAGCTTGACGATATCGCTCTTGGGACTCACCACGGGGTTGACCTTCATGAGGCTGGCCCGGGTGATATCATCCATGGCCTCCATGTTGAAGGGGTTGGGGGTCGCCACGGTCAGGGTGCCCTCTTTCACTCCGATGGGAAGGACCAGGTGGCGCATGGCAAACGTACGGGGAATGGTGGTGGTCACCAGATTGAGATCGAGTTTGAGCGGATCGATTTTCTTATAAGGGATATTCCAGGCCCGGGCCAAAGCCTCGTAGATAGCATCCTCGTCCAACTTCAGGGCGGAATTGTCGGCCCGCTCCATGTTCAGGGCCGCAATCAGATCCACTGAGTCGAATCCATCAGCGGCATGTCCTGCAAGTGTCGGATGAGACCCTTTCCCATCCGCCTGGCGTTCCCGCTTTTTATAGAGGGTCACACCCCGGGTCAAAACTTGCTGGGCCTGCAATTTGGAGATCAGGCCCTTTTTATACAAGATCTCACAGACGGAGCGGATCGATAAGGGGGCTTTATCGCCGTTTGAAGGAAGCATTTCCATTTACCTTGAATAGTTATCTATCGGACACCCTGCATAAAGTCAACCCTCATGCGGGGCCGTATTCACATGATATCGGGTCCACCATCCATCCGGCAAAAGACAGACAGGGAGGAAAGTGCCCAAAATCTTAACACAACTTCGATATGGCAGATAAAAGGACCTGGGCATTAACGCATGAGAAATTCAACGGCGTTTTGAAAGAGGCGGATTCCCAGATGACGGGGGAAACTTGTCGGATGCCCCTGACGTTTGCTGATCTCCTTTCCCATCGTCCATTCAGGATGGTTGGACGGGTGGTTAAAGCCTTCCGGGTGGGGCATGAGGCCGAAGACCCGACCGGTGGGGTCGCAGATCCCGGCGATATCATGCAGGGAGCCGTTGGGGTTTTCGGGAAAACGGCCCTGGGCCGGATTCCCGTCGGGAAGGGCGTAACGCAAGGCTACCTGTTCGTTTTCGATAAGGCGCTTCAGGGTAGAAGGATCGGTGAAAAACTTACCTTCCCCATGCCGAACGGGAAGCTCCAGGTGATCCAGACCCTGTGTAAAAACGCAAGGAGATCTTGGATTGACCTTTAATGTGACCCAGTCGTCTCTGAAATTCCCGCAGTCGTTTCCCACCAAGGCCACACAACGGCGCCGGCAGTCGCTTTCCAGCCCCGGCAAAAGGCCCAGGTTGACCAGTGTCTGGAACCCGTTGCAGATCCCGATGACCAGGCCTCCTTTTTGGATGAACTCGATCAACGACCCGCCGATGTGGGTGCCCATGCGAACCGCCTGGATCACGCCGGCGCCGTGGTCGTCGCCCCACGAAAATCCGCCCACGAATGCCAGGATTTGATAGGCCTCGATGGAAACGGATCCGTCAATGAGGGAATTGATATGGACCCTTTCCGCATCGGCGCCGGCAAGGCCGAAAGCGTAAGCGGTCTCGTGGTCGCAGTTGAGGCCGTAACCGGCAAGGACCAACACCTTGACGCGCCTCATATCAGGCCTCCGAAGGGCCGCTTCCAGGCCTCTTTAAGATGGAATATATCGGCTTCGATCCGGATCCGACCGTCGAGTCCGAAAATTTTTAAAACCGGGTCCTGTGTGACGCTTCCTGCGCAGGCACAAGGAAGATCCGCAAAGAGCGCCTCGAAAGCATCTCGGTTTCCCGGATCTAGGGTGACGATGAACCGGCCGGCGGATTCGGAAAAAAGAATCGTATCGTTTCGGGTGACCCCTTCTTCAGGAACGTTTCTGAGATCGATTTCCATCCCCAGGCAGCCGGCCATAGCAACCCAAGCCATGTGCACGCCCAGCCCTCCCCGGTAGATCCCGTGGACCGATGCCGCAAGACCTCCTGAAACGGCTGCTTCCAGGGCACGGTAAAGAGGGATCAGCCTTTCGGGCCGAACCTGAGGAACGTTGAGGCCCACATACCCGAAGCGCTCGTAATACTCCGAAGCGCCCAACTCATCATGAGTGGCGCCGATTACATATACTAGGTCTCCAGGGACCTTGCAGTCCATGGTTACGCATTTTTCGATGTCGTCGATGACGCTTACGGCGGAAAACTGAAGGGTCGGAAGCGCCGACACCTTGTGGGTTTCGCCGTATCTTCCCGGCAGGTGTCCGTCCACGTACATGCTGTCTTTTCCGGAAAGCAGAGGGATCCCGAAGGCTTCGCACATCGCTTTCAGTGCCCTGCAGGAACGGACCAACTGGGCGGCCTTGAACTTGCCGTCCGGATTGTCGATGGGATGATACTGAATGTTGGGCCAGCAAAAATTGTCCACGCCGCCGATATGATCCAGGGTCCCGCCTACGGAAAGGACCCGGCGTACCGCCTCATCGATTCCACAGGCCGTCATGGCATAGGCGTCGATTTGCGAGTAGGTGGGAAGGAGGGCCTGGGCAAAGGCCAGCCCGGCAAAAGATTCCAAATCCGGCCGAATGACCGCCGCGTCACTGGGAATATCGCGCTGCCTTCCGACCAAGGGCTTGATGACGCTGGTCCCCTGAACCTCATGGTCGTACTGCCGGACGACCCACTCCTTGGAACAGATATTGGGCCTGGCCAGCATGTCGTTCAATAGCCCCGATAAATCATCCGGCTCCCTGAGGACCGGCTCGAAAAGCCCCCGCCGACTCGGGGGGATCCATTCGGCATCGAACTCCCACCGG
>PCSF01000212.1:6749-13113 GCA_002771315.1 Desulfobacterales bacterium CG23_combo_of_CG06-09_8_20_14_all_52_9
GCAGGGCTTGTCTTCATAAGTCATGTGCAGCTTTCCCGAATCGGTGTAGCGGCCGATGACCGTACTTTCCACGGCGTGCTTTTTCGACAGAGCCATGAATCGATCCAGATCTTGGGGGCGGACGGCCACGGTCATGCGCTCCTGGGATTCGGAAACCCAGATCTCCCACTGGTCGAGTCCCGCGTATTTCAGGGGGACTTTCTCCAGCTCGATCCTGCACCCTCCGGAAAACCGGGCCGATTCTCCGACGGACGAAGAAAGGCCGCCGCCCCCGTTATCGGTGATGAACTGAATCAGCCCCTCGTCCCGGGCCTCCAGCAGAAAATCGTGCATCTTCTTCTGCGTATAAGGATCGCCGATCTGAACGTGTCCTGCGGGAGTGTGCTCGGAAAAAGATTCGGAGGAAGCCGTAACGCCGTGGATGCCGTCTTTCCCGACCCGACCGCCGCACATGATGACAAGATCTCCCGGCTTAATGCTCTTTTTTTCGGCCGGTTCACCCTTCACCCTTTGAGGCATGAGCCCGAGGGCGGTGACAAAAACCAGGCATTTGCCCATGTAGCCTGAATGAAAAAAGACCTGGCCGAAGGAGGTGGGGATGCCGCTCTTGTTCCCGCCGTCTCTTACCCCTTCGATGACTCCGTCCAAAAGACGCCTGGGATGCAGCCGGGGCTTGAGTTCGCCGTCATAGTCTCGATACCCCACACAGAACCCGTAGCTTCCCATGATCAGCTTCGACCCCTTCCCGGTCCCCATGGGATCTCGGTAGATCCCCACGATCCCCGTGAGGGCGCCGCCGTAGGCCTCCATGTTGGAGGGCGAATTGTGCGTTTCGCCGGTGATGACGTAATGATAATCCGCGTTGAGCCGGCCCACACCGGCGTTGTCCCACAACACCGAGATCACCCAGGGTTTTTCCTTCATCAACGCCACGGTGGGTGATTCGATGAAGGTCTTGAAAAGGTTATCCACGATCTCTTTCCGGCCGGTGGAAAGATCCGTGTACCGGAACAGGCCCCGGAACGTGTTGTGGTTGCAATGATCGCTCCGGGCCTGGGAAATGTATTCGATCTCCACATCCGTGGGATCCGAAAGCCCGACGGCAGCCCTTTGTTCCCTCACCGCCTCATCCAGGAAATACGCCCGGATGGTGGGGATGTCGTTGGGGTTGAGCGCCAGGTTGCGCTCATGACTGATCTTTGCAAGCTTCGCCTCGCTTTCGATGGGGATCACGGTCACCGTGGGCACATGATTCAGTACTACCTTCGGGATGATCCACCTGATCCCGGCTTTTTTATCCCATGCGTCCTTATGGAAAAGCTTCCACTGCTGGATGATGTCGTTGGCTAAAAGCTCCGAGGCGATGCGCTCCATGTCACTCCGGGGCAAATCGTTTCCGATCAGGCAGTATCGCTTGGAAGTGTAAATGCCTTCTTCCGGCAAAAAGCGTATTTCCAGGACATCTTCGACGGCCTCCATGGCGGTGCTCCCCGGATTGTCCCTGACCCCCGGCCGGTAACCGACCCAGATGCCCCAGTCAAAAGGAATCAGAAGCGGTTCAAAGGATGAAATTTGGGTGACCGGATTGGTGAAGATCTCGTTTTGGATCCGGCCCAATTGCTTTTCCGAAAGATCCGCATCGAAGGTCAGCACATGAATCACCCGAACGCTCACCAAGCGGATGCCGAAATAATCGAAGGCTTTTATACGGACAGCCGCACCGATAGGATCCTTCAGGTCGGATTTCAGGGCGATTTCCAGCCGATGCGGCATCGGAGTCCTTTCTCAGTTAAAAAACGGCAGGCGGGCGATGTCGTTGTAAAAAACAAAAACCATCAAAAGGACGAGAACAAAGATGCCGACCCGTTGAGCCATCTCGCGCATCTTCATACTCACCGGTCTTCCGATAACGGCCTCGATGAAGAAAAACATCAGATGTCCGCCGTCCAGAACCGGGATCGGCAAAAAATTGATGACGGCCAAGTTGACGCTGATTAAAGCAATGAAAAAAATAAGGGCCCCGGCCCCGGCCTTGGCTTGCTCGCCGGCCATCTGGGCGATCATGATGGGCCCACCCAGGGTCTTGACGGAAAGGGTGCCCTGGATGAGCTTGACGATGCTCATGAGGGTCAGTTTAACCACGATGTACGTCTGCGTTACGCTTTCCGTGACAGCCCCGAAAAACCCGAGAGCCAACCGTTCGGTTTCCCCTGCCGCTACGATGCCGATCGTGCGGCGGTCGATGGCCTCGCCGAAAATGGTCGCAGAAGGGGTGAGCTCCGCTGTGACCTCCAGCTCGACATGAGCCCCCTGCCGATCAATCGTGATGCGTAACCGTTTCCCTTGGCTTTTGGAAATCTTTTCGGCCATCTCTTCCCAGGTGGTCACGGCCTGACCGTCGATGGCCAGGACCCGATCCCTTGCCTGAAATCCTGCGGCGGCGGCGGGAGACCCCTGGGTCACCTTTCCCACAACCGGCTTGAGGATGTACATCCCGGAAATCTGAAAGATGGCAAAAAAGATGATCACGGCCAGAAGCAGATTGAACACGGGACCGGCCGCAACGATGAGGATTCTTTTGAAGACATGCTTATGGGTAAAGGAAATGGGGATGTCGGCCGGGTCGATCTCGGCATCCGGTTCTTCCCCGACCATCTTGACGTATCCGCCCAAAGGGATGGCCGAAAGCCGATACTCCGTAATTCCGATGGTTTTTCCCAGAATCTTGGGCCCGAATCCCAGGCTGAATTTTTCCACTCCCACACCGAAAAACCGGGCCATTAAAAAATGCCCCAGTTCGTGGAAAAAAACCAAAACACCCAAAACAATAATAAATGCGACGGCGTTTCCCATGGTTCCTCTATCAACAGCTCCGGATGCCGGTTTGAACTTCTGCTCTTGCCCGTTCCCGTGCCCAGCGATCCGCCGCAAGAATATCGGACAACTCCGGATCCGAAACAATCCGATGCGCCGAAAGCGTCTTTTCAATGAGTTGTGGTATTTTTAAAAAGCCGATCCTGCCTTCCAGGAAGGATTCCACCGCCACTTCGTTGGCCGCGTTGAGGACCGCCGGTAAGGATCCTCCGGCCTTGCATGCGGCATAGGCCAAACCCAGGCACGGAAATCGTTCCGTGTCCGGTTTTTCAAAGTTGAGTGCGCCGATGCGATCAAAGGCCGGCGACGGCTGATTCAAAGGGAGCCGTTCCGGATAAGAAAGGGCATAAGCGATGGCGCCCTTCATGTCCGGTACGGAAAGCTGGGCTATGACGGCGCCGTCCCGATAGGAAACCATGGAGTGCACGATGCTCTGGGGATGAATCACCACCTCGATCCGGTCGATGGAAACTCCGAAAAGGTGATGGGCTTCCAGCACCTCGAGCCCCTTGTTCATCAGGGTGGATGAGTCGATGCTGATCTTTTTCCCCATGGTCCAGGTGGGATGATGGAGGGCGTCTTCAGGCCGGATGCTTGAAAATTCGGAAAAAGGCCGGTGCACAAAAGGACCACCGGAGGCTGTGATGATGATCTTTTCCAAGTCTTCCCGCCGCTGGCCCGAAAGGCACTGGAAGATGGCGCTGTGTTCGCTGTCCACCGGGAAAATGCGCACCCCTTTTTCAGCAGCCAGGCCCATGACGATGCGGCCGGCCATCACCAGGGTCTCCTTGTTGGCCAGGGCGATGTCTTTTCCGGCCTCGATGGCCGCCAGGGTGGGCATCAGACCGGCCGCACCCACCACGGCCGCAAGCACCATGTCGACATCCTCGTGTGTCGCAGCCGCCGTATAGCCATCTTCCCCCCATTCGATTCGCGTCGATGATTTGGCCCCGATCTGTTTTTTCAACCTCTGGGCGGTTGCTTCGTCATAGACCACGGCCAGCTTGGGTGTAAATTCCGCGATCTGGAACGCCAGCCGGTCCACGTTGTTCTTGGCGGCCAAAGCAACCACCTTGAAGCGTTCCGGAAACATGCGAACGATGGACAAGGCGTTGGCCCCGATGGAACCGGTGGATCCGAGAATGGATAGGCGCTTCATCGCAGCAGATATTCCTTGAATAGATACCCTACGGGTGCTGCAAACAGCAGGGCGTCGATACGGTCCAACAGACCACCGTGGCCCGGGAAAATCCCGCCGGAGTCCTTGACTTTGGCGGCTCGCTTGAGCATCGACTCAAATAAGTCTCCCATCTGGGCTGCGATTCCTAAGGTGATAAAAAAGACCACGGAAAGACCCAGGGGCAGTTCCGGAAGGAAAATGATTTTCATCAAAAGGCCCACCACCAGGTTGGACGCTAAGCCTCCCACCCCCCCCTCGATGGTCTTCTTCGGGCTGATGGAGGGGCAAAGTTTATGCTTTCCGAAATAGGTGCCCACATAAAACGCGCCGATATCCCCGGCAAAAACGACAGCAAGCATCAAATAGATCCATACCGCCCCTTTATCGCCGTTTCGGATGAGCACCAGGAACGCAAGAAGAACCGGAACATAAAGCACGGTGAAGGTTTGTCTGAAGACCGGTTCCAGCACCTTCCCTTCGCCGTCAAATTGCGTCATGGCTATCAAGCCTGCGATCATCAGGTTCAGCGCATAAAATATCATCATCAGCGGCGCGCCCCGAAAAGCCCCGTATAAAATTAAGGGCCCGGCGCCATAGGCCAAGATCCTAAGCGGTATGCCCGGACCTGCCGGTCCCGGATCGGATTCAAAGTCCCGGGATCCATGTCCGGAAAACAAAAGTCGGAAACTTTCATGAACCCCGAGTATGGAAACGGCGGCAACCACAAGCATAAACAGGGTAACACCTCCCCAGGAGATCAACCCCACCAGGAACGGAAGAGCCGTAAGGCCTGTGATCCAGCGCGCTTTATGCATTTTTTTAAACGTCAGGCGCCTGTCTTACCGAAGCGCCGCTCCCGCTTTTGAAAATCCCTGAGGATTCCGATGTATTCTTCTTTTGAAAAATCCGGCCACAATGTGGACGTAACGAAAATCTCGGTGTAGGCGATTTGCCAGAGGAGGAAATTGCTCACCCGCATTTCGCCTCCGGTGCGGATCAAAAGGTCCGGATCTGGCATCCCACGGGTGTAAAGATGATCGCCGATGAGATCGTCCGTGATTTGTTCCGGGTCAAGTTCGTTTTTTTGAACCTTTGAAACGATGTCTCGGACCGCCCTGATAATCTCCGCTCTCCCCCCGTAGCTTAAAGCCAGATTGAGAAGCATTCCCATGTTATGCTGGGTTATCATCATGACCTTTTCCAGGGTCGAACGGACATCGGCGGGAAGATGATCGATCTGCCCGACGGCGTTGAGACGGATGCCGTTTTCCAGCATTTCCTGCTGTTCGGACTTTAGGAATCGCTTTAACAGCATCATGAGGGCGGCAATCTCCGTTTCAGGCCGCTCCCAGTTCTCCGTGGAAAAAGCGTACAGGGTCAGATAGGGAATGCCGAGTTCCCGGCTGGTTCGTACGACGGTGCGTACGGCGTCGGCCCCTTTTTCATGCCCCCGGATGCGGTTGAGCATCCTTTTTCGGGCCCAACGGCCGTTGCCGTCCATAATCATAGCCACATGCCGGGGAAGAAGCAAACCGTCGAGCCGAGGAGCATCGGGGACGGCAGGATCAGAATTCAAGGATCTCCTTCTCTTTTTCCTTATAAATGACGTCCACCTGTTTGATCTGTTCGTCCGTGATCTTCTGGATCTCCGTCTGGGCCCGGAAGGCGTCGTCTTCGGAAATATCACCGTCTTTTTTCAGGCTTTTCACCAGTTCGTTGGAATCCCGACGGATATTGCGGATGGTTACCTTATATTCTTCGCACAGCTTGGACACGGTCTTGACGAGCTCCTTCCGCCGCTGTTCGGTGAGGGGAGGGATGGCGATCCGGATGATCCGGCCGTCGGAAGTCGGCGTGAGCCCCAGGTCGGATCTGAGGATGCCCTTTTCGATCTCCTTGATGACGGTGGTGTCCCATGGCTGAATTGTGATCAATCGGCTTTCCGGAACCGAAAGCGTCGCTACCTGGTTCAGCGGCGTCTTGGTGCCGTAATAATCGACCCGAATCCCGTCCAAAAGGGAAAGGGAAGCGCGTCCGGTCCGGATCCGCATCAACTCATTCTTGAGGGCGACATGCGTTTTGTCCATCCGATCTTTCGTTTCTTCGAATATCCCTTCCAGCATGGTATGTCTCCCGCTTTTAGTGTTCTTTTTTCAACCGGTTCAGCACCCGGTTCTGGGAAGCATCGGCTAAGGAGAATCGTTTAGGTGATCCGGGTCCCCACCTGTTCCCCGCACACCACCTTACGGATATTTCCTCTCCCCTTGAGATTGAAAATAACAAGAGGCAGCCGATTGTCCATGGCCAGTG
>PCSF01000212.1:13124-48640 GCA_002771315.1 Desulfobacterales bacterium CG23_combo_of_CG06-09_8_20_14_all_52_9
GAGTCGTTTCTCCAGAACCTCCTGATAGGTGATCCGCTGGATGAAGCGGGCGTCCTTGTGGGTGGCTGGATCCGCATCATACAGGCCGTCCACCTTGGTGGCCTTCAGCAGCACCTCGGCATGGATTTCCTTGGCCCTCAGCACCGCCGCGGTATCCGTAGTAAAATAAGGGTTTCCGGTACCGGCGGCAAAAATAACCGCCCTTCCTTTTTCCATGTGGCGTATGGCCCGTCGCAAGATGAAGGGCTCGGCCACTTCCGGTATGGAGATGGCTGTCTGGACTCGCGTTTGAATCCCCCGCTTTTCCAGAGAGTCCTGGAGGGCGAGGCTGTTGATGACCGTGGCCAGCATGCCCATTTTGTCCGCCGATACCCGATCCATGCCATGGGCGCTTGCGACGTTGCCCCTTAAAAAATTTCCACCCCCCACAACCAGAGCGATTTCCACTCCCAAATCGAAGATGGAACGCACTTCGTCGGCCACGTAGGTCAGCATTTCCGGGCTGATCCCGAACCCCTGCTCTCCCATCAAAGCCCCGCCGCTCAGCTTGAGCACGAGGCGTTTATAGTGCGGCATCGCCATCGACTTATTCTTCTCCCAACTGGTACCGGACGTATCTTTTGACGGTGATACTTTCCCCGATTTTTCCGATCAGTTCATTGAGGACATCCGATATGGTCAGGTTCGGGTCCCGCACATAAGGTTGAGTCAACAGACAATTGTCCTTGAAGAATTTGTTGAGTTTCCCTTCGGCGATCTTTTCCGCCACCTGGGCCGGTTTTCCCAGTTGGGCCGCCTGAGCTTTATAGATTTCCTTTTCTTTGGCGACAATCTCCTCGGGGACTTCCTCAGGCCGGATGCTCACCGGATTGGTGGCAGCGATGTGCATGGCGATGTTCTTGGCAAATTCCTGGAACGAGTCGTTTTTGGCCACGAAATCGGTTTCACAGTTGACCTCCACCATGACGCCGATCTTCCCGCCCATGTGAATATAGGAATAAACCACACCGGCCGACGTCGCCCTCCCGGACCGCTTCTGGGCCGTAGCCAGCCCTTTCTTCCGTAAAAACTCGATGGCTTTTTTCTGGTCACCCCCGGTTTGACTGAGGGCTTCCTTGCAATCCATCATTCCTGCACCGGTCATCTCCCGGAGTTCCTTGACCATTGTCGCGCTGATGGTTGACATGACTATTCTCCTGTTTCGTATGATTCTTCGCTTTTCTGGTTTTCATCTCCTTCCGGATCCGCGATGGGCTTGCCGGTGGTACGCTTGATGATCTCGATCACCGGCCCGTCGGTTCCGTTGGAGATGACCTTCCGTTCACCGGGCTTCAAATCCACGGCTGCCGGTATTTCCGGTTTTTCTATATCGGCTTTGTCCACCTGGGCCTGAGCCTTTTCCTGGTGTTTGGCCCTACCCTCGATGCAGGCATCGGCGATACGGGAAGTGATCAGTCGGATGGCCCGAATGGCATCGTCGTTTCCGGGAATAATATAATCGACTTCATCCGGGTCGCAGTTGGTATCGACGACGGCAACGATGGGGATTCCCAGGCGCCTCCCTTCCCTCACGGCAATGGCCTCGTTCTTCGTGTCCACGATAAAAATGGCGCCGGGAAGGGTGGTCATTTTCTGGATCCCCCCCAGGTTGCTGTCCAATTTCACTCGTTCCTTCTCAAGCTTCAACCGCTCTTTTTTGGGGAACAGGTTGATGGATCCGTCGTTGATGATGGTGTTCAGGTGGTTGAGACGCTCAATGCCTTGTTTGATGGTTTGAAAGTTCGTGAGCATCCCCCCAAGCCACCGGTTATGCACATAGAACATTTCACACCGGTTGGCCTCTTCGTAGATGGCCTCCCGCGATTGTTTCTTGGTCCCCACAAAAAGCACGGAGCGGCCCTCGGAAACGGTGTCCACCACGAAATCATAGGCGGGCTTGAACATGTGAACGGTTTTTTGGAGATCGATAATGTAGATGCCGTTTCTGGAACCGAAAATATACGGCTTCATCTTGGGGTTCCACCGTTTGGTCTGATGACCGAAATGGACCCCCGCTTCCAAGAGTTCCTTCATCGTTACGTACGCCATGAGTTTCTCCTTTTCGCTTTGGTTTTTCCTTCGCCGGTATCCACCCCACCTCCCACTTCCCCTATGGGAAGCACCCGGAGAGCAGGTCCACCGGCGTGTGTACTTAAAGCAGATACATATAATAAAGCATCGCTTTTTTTGCAATAAATTTTTTGTATTGTTTTTTTCTTTACCTCTTTTTTAAAAAAACGATCCGGTCCCATCCGCTGTAGTCGCTGATAAAAATCGGGTCATTGTAATTCCCGCTTTCTTTGGCAAAAGTTTCCACATCGGTTCTCTGATCGAATCCGATTTCCACGAGCAATACACCGCCGGGCTTCAGGAAGGCATGCGCCTGAAGAAGGATGAGACGAACCGCCTCCAGGCCGTCGGCGCCCCCGTCGAGGGCGCGCCGAGGTTCATAACCGATCTCCGGTTGCAGTTTTACGATGACCGCTGAGCGCACATAGGGCGGGTTGGAAACGATCGCATCGAACGCTTCTCCGGTTTCTTTGAACGGCAAAAACCAGTCTCCGCAGAGCAACTGGATCCGATCTTTAACCCCTTGATTTTCTGCGTTTTGCCGGGCCATCCGAAGCGTCGGCAATGAAATGTCGGATGCAAAAACACTGGCTTTGTGCGTATGCACGGCCAGGGCGATGGCAATGGCGCCGCTACCAGTTCCCAGATCCAGGACACATGCCGCTTGACCGATCTCATCTCCTGGACCCGAGAGCCATTTCAAGGCGGCATCCACCAGATGTTCTGTCTCGGGTCTGGGAATCAGCACATCCCGGCTGACAGAAAATTTAATCCCATAAAACTCTTTGGATCCGACGATGTAAGCTGCCGGCTCTCCGCCTGCCCTTCTTGAAACGGCCTCCTTGAACCGCGCTAGTTCATCGGCGGTCACCGGCTGGTCATAGTGCACGTAAAGATCGATCCGCTCCAATCCCAGTATGTGGGATAGAAGGATTTCAGCGGAAGCCCTCGGGCTTTCGATGCAGCCATCCTTAAAGAAAGCGCTCGTCCGATTTAGGAGCTCGAGCACCGTTAAGGTTGCGGTATTCGATGGGTTCTCGGCCATGATTGAGTATTTTGGGGAAATCATCGGATGTCGGTGCGGAGATTGTGGACCGCGCATTCCCGCCACAACGAAACGGAAAATACGCTTTCTTTTGGAGTTGAAACGTCGGAGCAAGGAGCGGATCCCTCGGAATCCGTAACCCTCTTAATCCATGGAAGCTTCGACCCCTTGAACCCTCGACCCCTTTTCTCCCTTCAGGGCCTGGGCCTGATAGAAGGTCATCACTTCTTCGATCAAATGATCGACTCCCCCTTGTAGGATGCTCTCCAGTCTATAAAGGGTCAATCCGATCCGATGGTCCGTTACCCGCCCCTGAGGGAAATTATAAGTCCGGATCCGTTCGCTGCGGTCGCCGCTTCCGACCTGACTCTTCCGCTCTTCGGAAATCTTTTCGCTTTGTTCCCGGATCATCTGATCCAGGAGTCGTGCCCTGAGGACTTTCAAAGCCTTGTTCTTGTTTTTCAGTTGGGATTTTTCATCCTGGCAGATGACCACCAATCCCGTAGGAAGATGCGTGATCCGCACCGCCGAATCGGTGGTGTTCACCGACTGCCCCCCGGGGCCGCCGGAACGATAAACGTCCACCCGGAGGTCGTTTGGATCAATGGTTACTTCCACCTCTTCGGCTTCGGGAAGAACGGCGACGGTCACGGCGGATGTATGAATCCGGCCTTGGGCCTCTGTTTCAGGAACTCGTTGGACCCGGTGTGTGCCGCTTTCGAATTTCAATCGGCTGTAGGCCCCTCTTCCCTGGATCAGGGAGATGACTTCTTTCAGACCCCCGGTGCCGGTAGGATGATGGCTCAGCACTTCGACTTTCCAACCCTGATTTTCAGCGTACCGGCTATACATCCGAAACAGATCCCCCGCAAAAAGCGCCGCCTCTTCACCGCCAGTCCCGGCTCGGATTTCCATGATAACATTCTTTTCGTCGTTGGCGTCTTTCGGGATCAACAGATGTTTGAGCCGGCTCTCAAGGTTCGCCTTACGGGTATTCAGCCTTTCAATATCGTCCCTGGCGAGTTCCCGGATCTCCGGATCGTTTTCATTCAGCAGGCCGGTGCTATTCTCGATGTCCTTGATCGTTTTATCGTATTCGCGGTAGAGGGTGACGATCTTATTCAGTTCCGCGTGCTCCCGGACATAATTCTGGTATTGCTCCCGGTCGCGGACGACGACCGGATCGCTCATCTGTTTCTCGATAGCTAAAAAACGTTCTTCAACCCCTTGGAGCTTTTTTAACATGATTCCTTGATGGGTCGACCTTCAGAGGCTTGATGTGGTCCTGGGAAATAAAAAGGTGAAAAAAATCTGTCAGGCTTGTTTCTGCAATTCCTTGAATTTCGCGTATTTTTTTTTGAACCGCTCGATCCGACCGGCGGAATCTACCAGCTTCTGCTTCCCGGTGAAAAAAGGGTGGCACTTAGAACAGATTTCCACACGAATTTCCGACTTGGTGGAGCCGATCTCAAATGTGTTTCCACAAGCGCAAGTCACTTTTGTTTTGAAATATTGGGGATGAATACCCTCTTTCATCTCTTTTATACCTTCCTTTTTTAAGAATTACGAATTCATGGCAGCCATAAGGATTTTATTATTGTCCGTTCCGCGCATTTTTTCAAGCAAAAATTCAAGAGCGTCGACCGGATTGAGGGAGGAAAGAAGCTTCCGGAGTATCCAGACCCGGTTCAACGTCCCGGAATCCAGGAGGAGTTCCTCTTTGCGGGTCCCGGATCTGTTGATGTCGATGGCGGGGAAAATCCGCCGATCCGAGATCCGTCGATCCAGCTGCAACTCCAGGTTTCCGGTCCCCTTGAACTCTTCAAAGATCACTTCGTCCATGCGACTGCCGGTGTCGATGAGAGCCGTGGCGATGATGGTGAGGCTCCCACCTTCCTCGATGTTTCTCGCCGCTCCGAAGAACCGCTTCGGTCTTTGGAGGGCCTTGGAATCCACACCGCCGGAGAGAATCTTACCGGAAGGCGGCACCACCGAGTTGTACGCCCGCGCCAAGCGGGTGATGCTGTCCAAAAGGATCACCACATCCTTTTTGTGCTCCACCAGCCGTTTGGCTTTCTCGATCACCATCTCCGCCACCTGAACATGCCGTTCCGCAGGTTCGTCGAAGGTGGAACTGATGACCTCGCCGTCCACGGAACGCTGCATGTCGGTCACTTCTTCCGGCCGCTCGTCAATGAGCAACACGATCAAAAAAATATTTTTATGGTTGCTGGTAATGCTGTTGGCGATGTTTTGCAGGAGCATGGTTTTTCCGGACCTAGGGGGCGAGACAATGAGCCCGCGCTGACCGAAGCCGATGGGTGTCAACAGGTCCATGATCCGCATGGAGTAATTCTCGGCATCCATCTCCAGATTGATCTTCCGGTTGGGATAGAGGGGTGTAAGATTGTCAAACAGGATCTTTTCTCGGGTTGCCTCCGGATCCTCGAAATTAATGGACTCCACCTTGAGGAGGGCGAAGTAGCGTTCCGATTCCTTGGGCTGCCGGATCTGTCCGGATACCGTATCCCCGGTCCTCAAGTTGAACCTGCGGATCTGGGAAGGGGAGACGTAAATATCATCCGGTCCCGGCAGGTAATTGGAATCGGGAGCCCGTAAAAAGCCGAACCCGTCCGGCAGAATCTCGAGGGTCCCTTCACCATAAATCGATCCGTTCTTCTCCACCTGCGCCTGAACCAGGCCGAAAATCAGCTCATGTTTACGCATTCCCCCTACGCCTGGAATGTTGTATTCCTTGGCTAACTGTGCCAATTCGCTGATTTTTTTGTCTTTTAGCTCCGAAATGTTCATACGGCACGACCTCACTTATATCCTGTTTATCATGGGCCCCGGGTTACGGGCATTATCGTCTTAACGGATGCGATGCGGATCCGCGACTGAAGGCCCCTGTTTCAATCAAAGGCAATCTCTGAATAAGGCCATGGACGCGGCGATACCGAATATCCTGCCGAAAAAATGGCTTTCTTGGCTAAAACGAATGGAACAGATTCCATTGCAGCATAGACTGAGGGGCTTTGTACTTTATGATTGCCGAAAACCGAAGTTTTTTACCGAAAACGTTATTATTCAAAGGCGGGATTGTTGCCTTATCTTGGCCTTTTCATATCCGATGATTTCAGGCCTGTCAAGTGATTTCGTTATCTTTGGAATATTTTTTATTCAAAATAAAAAAAATACGGTCCACCGAGCAATGGAGTTTCTTTATGCTCTCTGTATTGATAATTACGAAATTGGATCGGTCAATCTTTCTTTCATCGGAAATCTGGGTCTTCAGGAGTAACCCGGCCTCTTTTTCAGATACGGCGTCTCTTTTCGACAATCGCTTTTTTTGAAGTCGCTCCCCGGCCATTACCAGGATCACGGCGTCAAAAGCATCTTCCATTTTGGATTCAAAAAGGAGGGGGACTTCCACAACCACAAAAGGGGCCTTATCGGAATCCATCCCTGAAACCTGGGTTTTTAAAAGATGACCGATTTCCGGATGGAGGATTTCTTCCAGAATGCGCCGGTCCGAATCGTCCCGGACAACTTTCCGGCGAAGGGCTCTTCGGTTGAGGGTTCCATCCGGATTCATGACCTTTTGACCGAAGTGTTTGACGATCTTTATGAGGGCCGTCCCAGAGGGTGAAACGGCCTTGCGGGCCAAACCATCCAGGTCGATCACCGGGACGCCCAGACGTTCAAAGCGCCGACACACCATGGACTTGCCCGTACCCGCACTGCCGGTAACGGCCACCCGAAAAGGGTTGCCTCTGCCGTTTGGTTTTTGTAACTTGTTTTGGCGATTTCGATGCACTAATGTGCTTTCATCTGTTCAGGTTATAATCCTTGACTCATTTAAATATGACGAAATTGTAAAAAGCTATTTTTGCTCGCTTCGTGATCATTTTCGGGAGATACTCACGGCTTCTCTAAATTTCAAGAACTCGGCGCAAGCGCCTCAAACAGCTTGAAATTATTAACGCTCAGCCGTTCGCATCTCTTTTTTACGAAAATGCTCCAATCTCGCTTGCAAAAGCTTTTTACGAAGCCATCAAATATAAATATTCTACCAATGGCGAGGGCTTTCCCCCGATTGCCAAACGGGTTAAATATGAAAATTGAAGGTCTACAAATACCTTTCGATGAAGCCTTGCTCCCGCAAACCGAAGGGGTCTATCTGGTGGGCGGTTCGATACGGGATTTACTCCTGGATCGTCATTCTATTGATTATGACATCGCCGTGTCCAAAAATCCAGATCTATTTGCGCGTCGACTTTCCAACCGGATCGGAGGACGGCTGGTAAGATTTGGAAAACCGGGCCAGGCCCTTTTCCGCATCGTAGGGCCCGAAATGGTATTTGACGTCACCGCCGTCAGAGGAACCTCCATCGAGGCAGATCTTCAGGAAAGAGATTTCACCATCAATGCCATGGCATATGCTCTGGATTCAAAAATTTTCATCGATCCTTTCAATGGAAGAGCCGATCTTGCCGCAAAGAAGCTGACGATCGTCTCTGAAAATGTCTTTGAAAAAGACCCGGTGCGGCTGGTACGCGCCTACCGGATTTGCGCCGTTTACGGTCTCCGGATGGACCCCGATACAGACTTCAAAATCCGGATGGAAAGCCATCGCATCCGGGAATCCCCTCCGGAACGCATCACAGGAGAATTGATCAGGATTTTTAGCGCGTCAAACATTTCTGAAACCATATCCCAAATGGCGCGTTCGGAATTGCTTTTCCACATCCTGCCCGAGCTGAAAGAGACAATTGGCTGCACCCAGAACCGGTATCATGCCTTCAATGTCTTTGAGCATACCTTCAAAGCCCTGTCTCACCTGGAACGGCTCCAGGAGAATCTGGAAGCGTTTTTCCCCAAAGCAGCATCCCAAATCCGGAAAAGCTTACATGAGAAGTCCTTTACATTGTTGAAATGGGCCATGCTTCTGCACGATATCGGGAAGCCGGTTGTCAGATCCGCAGGGCCGGAAGGGAAGATCCATTTTGGGGGACATGAAAAAACCGGTGCTCAAATGGCTGCCGATATCTGCCGGCGATTGCGGTTTTCAAATGCCGACACCCAGGACACGGTTTTTATCATCCGAAACCACGTCAGACCCCTTTTTCTGTTCCTTGCCTGCAAAAACCCCGGATTTTCCAGGAGGATCAAAATCCGTTTCTTTTTACGATGCGGCGACTATACACCGGCGCTTCTGCTGCATGCCGTGGCGGATATCCAAGGCAAAAGCGACGTCCCCGATCTGCGAAACGAGGCATTCCTTTCCTTTGCCCGGGACCTGGTTTGGGAATATTTTGAGGATTATCTGGAAATAAAAAGACAGGTTCCCCTTATTACCGGTTTCGATCTCATACGGGAATTCGATCTGGCGCCGTCCCCGATCATGAAAAAAATCCTGGGAAGAATCCGGGAGGCCCAGTTGTCCAAAGAGATCCTAGACAGGGCCTCAGCCGTGCGCCTGGCCCGTGATATGATCGGGAAACGAAATCCGACTGCCGAATCCGCTGAAGGAACACTCCGCGGATGAACCCTTGACAAGAACCGGTGGTTCGCATAGTAAAGCCCAGATCCGATCGGGAAATATGAATGCCGCCCCCAGCGGCCAACGATAATCCAATCAGTGCAGAAAGGAGACGGTCATGAACATTTTGTTTTTCGGCCCCAACGGCAGCGGGAAAGGAACCCAGGGTGCGATATTGAAGGACAAGTACAAGCTACCTCACATCGAATCCGGAGCCATCTTCAGGGAAAACATTCAGGGGAAAACCGAGTTGGGCGCCAAGGCAAAGGCCTATATCGACCGGGGAGACCTGGTTCCCGATGACATTACCATACCCATGATCCTCAATCGGCTCCAGAAAAACGACTGCAAAAAGGGTTGGCTCTTAGATGGGTTCCCGAGGAACAAAAACCAGGCCATCAAACTCCATGAGGCTCTCAAGAAGGCCGGACTGGCTCTGGACATCGTGATTGAGATCATACTAGATCGGGAGATCGCAAAGAATCGGATCATGGGCCGGCGTCTCTGTGTCAACGACAACAATCATCCGAACAATATTTACATCGACGCCATTAAACCAAAAGATGGAAAATGCCGGGTCTGCGGCGGGGAGCTGAAAACCCGCAGCGATGATCAGGACGAGGAGGCCATCAACAAACGTCACAACATCTATTATGACACCAAAACCGGCACTTTGGCATCGGCGTATTATTTCAGGGACCTGGCAAAAAAAGACAAGTCCATAAAATATATCACGTTGGACGGGAAGCCCGGCGTTAAAGAAGTGACGACCGAACTAGTCTCCAAACTGTAATAAAACTTTGTTTCGATAAATGGTGATGGCAAAGTAAAAAGCTTCAGATGCAAGGCGCGCAAATCCTGAGGAATGAGGCGTAGTTATAGGTACGCTGCAATGACGAAGGACTCAGCGCAACGCAGCAGATGGACTTTTTACGAAGCCATCAAATTGTGTCTTGTCAAACTTAGAGGATGGTACTATAATTTAATATCTAAATATTTGGATTCAAATAAACCTTTAGAAGGAATCTTTTCTGACTGGGGTGTGCAAAGGGGTGAGACGGTTTGAAAAATATCGAGGTCAGGGTGCTGGACAACGACCTTGAAAAGGCCATGCGTATTCTGAAAAAAAAGATTCAGAATGACGGCCTGTTCAAGCGTTTAAAGCTGAAAAAAAGCTATGAAAAGCCCAGCGAATTCCGGCGTCGCAAGCAGAGAGAGGCTTTGAGAAGACAGCGCATCGCAACTTCAAAGAGACGCTACCGATAATTCGAAAGGTTTTAAACACCCGGCGGTATTGTTTTCCGCCGGGTGTTTTATCTAAATGGACTCCCTGAATCCTTATCCCGAATGTCTGGAATATATGTACAGCCTGAGGCGTTTCGGTATCATCCTCGGCCTGGACACCATTTCCATTATCCTCAATACACTGGGCAACCCCCAGGACACCTTTTCGTGTATTCACGTCGCTGGTACAAACGGCAAGGGATCCATCGCATCGGCTCTTTCCACTATTTTGGCCCTCACCGGACGACGGGTTGGATTGTATACATCCCCCCATCTGGTCCGTTTCAACGAACGGATCGCCATCAATGGCGAACCCATTAACGACGCAGCAGTGATCGAAGCGCACGATGCGGTCCGAAAAGCAGCCTCGGGAGGTCGTGAGCCCACCTTTTTCGAATACACCACCGCCATGGCTTTCCATTACTTTGCCCGGAAAAAGGTGGACTGGGCGATCATCGAGACCGGCATGGGCGGCCGGATGGATGCCACCAATGTCGTGAAGCCTGTTCTTTCAATCATTTCCAATGTGTCCCTGGAGCACCAGGTCTACCTCGGAAAAACCATTGCCAAGATCGCCTATGAAAAAGCCGGGATCATCAAGGCGAAAACCCCGGTAGTCACCGGGGTACGCCAGCCATCCGCACTCGGCATCCTTACCCGTGTCGCCGATGAAAAAAAAGTGCCGCTTTTTCGTTTTGGCACCGATTTTCGGGTCCATTGGCATGTGAACAACACCTTCACTTATTTCGGAATCCAAAAAACCTGGCCTGATATGAAAACCGGTCTTTTGGGCCGTCACCAGGCGGAAAATGCCGCCATCACCCTTGCGGCATGCGAAATCCTGAATGAAAAAGGATTGGATATCCCTGAAACAACCCTTCGCAAGGGTCTGAAAGAAAACCGATGGCCCGGTCGACTCGAGATCGTCTCCAAGGATCCCCTTGTCATCCTGGACGGCGCCCACAACCGCGATGCTGCCCGAAAACTGGCTGAATTCTTGACCCGACGGTTCCCGGATAAAAACGTCTTGCTAGTCCTGGGGATTCTGGACGATAAACCTTACCAGATCATGCTCAAAGCCCTGCTGCCGACCTGTCATCGAGTGATTTTGACCCGGGCTTCCATCGATCGGGCACTGCCCACACAAACCCTGTTGAAATACGCCAGAACCCTATGTCGGGATATCGAAGTGATTGATGATGCAGGCAAGGCCCTGAGGCATGCCGTCGCCACCGCCGGACCCGATCAGTCCATCTGCGTTGCCGGATCCCTTTACGTGGTAGGCGACGTCAAGGCAGCCATCGAAAAAGACCCCTCACTACTCCAACGGCCGGGTTCAAAAATGGAGATTGACTCCTATCCTATAATGTCGTAGCTATTTACTCTATCTCGTGCGCCCGTAGCTCAGTGGATAGAGCGTCAGCCTCCGGAGCTGAAAGCCGCT
The DNA here is from genome assembly GCA_002771315.1 of Desulfobacterales bacterium CG23_combo_of_CG06-09_8_20_14_all_52_9. Taxonomy (GTDB): domain Bacteria; phylum Desulfobacterota; class Desulfobacteria; order Desulfobacterales; family UBA2156. The sequence continues at coordinate 24,549 of PCSF01000212.1, forward strand.
GGTTCGATCCCAGCCGGGCGTACCAAATAAAAACCATGCTCTCGCTTTTCTAAATCACCATCGGTATCATTCATTTTAGATGGAACGTGCGGTAAGATCGTTTCCCAAAATCCATTTTTTAAGGATTTCCAGGACGACCTCGCGCTTGATCGGTTTGGTGATGTAATCGTCCATGCCGGCATCCAGACACATTTCCCGATCACCTTTCATGGCATGGGCGGTCAGGGCAATGACGGGAACGCGCCGCTTTTGATCTTCAGGCAGGGCGGATTCCACTTTCCGGATTTCCTGCGTCGCCTCGATGCCGTCCATCTCAGGCATCTGCACATCCATGAGGATCAGATCGACTTCCTTCGGAGCCGCGGAGTATTTTTCGAGGGCCACCCTTCCGTTTTGAGCGACTTCCACCTGATATCCGGCCTTGGACAGCATGGTCTGGGAAAGCTTCTGGTTTACCGGATTATCTTCAACCAAGAGAATCCGCACCGAACGTTTTATTTCTTCCTGAACCGAATGCCGCGTCACAAGCCCTTCCCGGAATAGGGCCGTATCCTTATTCGATAGGAGGCGTTCGGCCATTTGAAACAGCCTGGACATGGGAAACGGTTTGGAAAGAAAGGCGCCGAAACCTGCGCGACGGCAATTCTGTCCCTCCCGTTCCAAAGATGCGGACAGGGCGATCAGCGGCACGCCGGACACGGGATCCCCGAGCGATTTAATGGTGGATGCCAGCCGGCAACCGCCTCCCGTAGGCGCCTGGATATCCAAGATCCCCAGATCGATCTTCCTACCTGAGGTTAAACTTTCCTTGAAGGCCTGGATCGCCTCGGACACAGTATCCACCCCGATGACTTCCATGCCGGCGGACTTCAGTCCCTGGGTTAGAATCTTGAGATGCGCAGGGCTTTGATCCAGGGCCAACACCCTTTTCCCGGCAAGGGTTGCGGGAGGGCGCTGCTTTTCCGGCCGTTGTTCCGGAAGCGCCATCCATGCCGTAAAATGAAATGTACTTCCGAAGCTCGGCCGGCTTTCCGCCCATACATCCCCTTTCATCAGACCAGCGATCTGACGTGAGATGGACAATCCGAGGCCGGTACCGCCATACTCCCGGGTCATCGACTCGTCCGCCTGCTGAAAGGGATCGAAAATGGTTTCAAGCTTCCCTTCGGCAATCCCGATTCCTGTGTCCCGGACCGCTGCATGAAGCTCGATACGTCCCGGCGACTCCTGTTCCGCGTCTAAAAACAACTCGATCTCTCCGGATCGTGTGAACTTGGCGGCATTTCCCATCAGGTTGGTCAGAACCTGCCGGAACCGACCCGGATCTCCCTTGACAGTCTGGGGCACCTTGTCGCCGATGCGGCAGATGACTTCCACCGGGTTGTTTCCGATCTTGGGTCGGATGACTTCGCAGATATCAAAGACCAACAGCTCCGGATCGAAATCCACGCACTCCAGGTCCAATTCTCCGGCCTCGATTTTGGAAAAATCCAGGATGTTGTTCAGCAATCCAAACAAGGCCTCGCTGCTCTTGCGGGTGGTATTGACGTAATCGAGCTGGTCCTCGTCCAATCGGGTATCCAGCATCATATCGGTGAACCCGATGATGGCATTCAAGGGAGTACGGATCTCGTGGCTCATATTGGCTAAAAACTGGGTCTTGGCCTGGTTGGCGGCTTGGGCTTTTTCGGCCATTTCATTGGCTCTTTCGATCATTGCCTTGAGCTTCTCGTTGGCGATGGAAACTTCACGGGTCCTCTCGTTCACCATTTCTTCCAGGTGATCTCGATGGCTTTTGAGCTCCTCGGCGGCCAGTCGATATTTTTCCACCGCCATTTCAAGCTCCCGGTTCTTTTTCTCCACTTCTGCGGTGAGTTCTTCATTCCTTTCAAAAACCCAGGAAAAACGGCGGATCAGGTTGATCTTTTCCTGAAGCTGGGCACTCGTTTTCTCTACCTCATGAGCCAGCCCTTCCGTACGGCTGAAAATCGTAGAGACTATGTTGAACCAGGGGAGCCAGTTTTCCGGAACGCGTCGATCTTCGGGGCTCTCCTGTTTCCGGCTTTTGAGCAAAAGAAAATGGGCGAGTTTCTCCGGGGGGTTGATGAACCATCGGAAGATAATGATACCGACAGACAAGGTTGAAAGAGCCCAAGTCGCCGCCAGACCCCAGAATATCGGATCTGCAACGGAACCCGATGAAACCGGTCGCATGGATAGCAGGTAAACAACCAGGAGGATGACCGACACAATCATGACGGTCCCTAGACCCAGAAGAACCGCCTTGGGAACTGTCTGAAACCGAATTACCGCCTGCGCTTGGGATCTGCTTGCAGGTGTGGGTTCAGCCATGATCCTCCTTTTGTGCGATCTTGAACCGTTTCAGCAGACTCACTCCCCCACTCCCCGCCGCAGGGAGCTTCCACACCCGGCCTTAATGCCTTCGGTATTGAAATTGAAGCTTCACGGGGCCGATGTCGATGACGTCAAACTCGTTGAGTCGAGCCTCATCCTTGAGCACTGCGAAGTTAACCCTGGGCTTAGCCATCCCTTCGCCGGGTCGAATCAGATATCCATCATGGATTTTAAGGATGACCGCTGCAGTTTTTCCCACCAGCATCCCCCGGACAACGATATCCGAATCCGCGCTTTTCCCAATGCGTACCGTATCCTTTTCCAGGAGCACTTCTCCACTGCCTCCGGAGATATAAACCAAAACCCCTACCGGCCCGCCCGTTTCAGGATCCGAAACCAGTCCGGCAACCCCCCGGGCCAAAAGAGACCGGTGATCCCGGGTGTCTATGGCCATCGTCATATCGGACTTCTCTTCCGCTTCCTCTTCGAGTCGCTTTTCTCCTTCCCGGTAAAAAAAAGACATGGTCTGGTTGCCGATGGTGATCACATCCCCATGAGCCAACTTCCTAAAAATCACCAACTGTCCATTGACGAAAGATCCGTTCCGGCTTTGGTAATCGGTGAGAAAAAAAGCATTCCCTTCTGATTCTATGCCTGCATGATGGCGGGAGACAGAGGTGCCCGGGATGACGATGTCGTTGTTTTCCTGACGCCCGATGGACAGGGAGATCCCCTCTTTCAGAATATATTCTTTCCGGATACCCGTATCGGTTTCAAGCGTCAGCACCGGCATGGGGTCCTCCTGTCGGAATTTTTGGATGCCGGTTTCTCGCCGACCGGCTTGATATGGATCCTGAATCGGTGTATGGCTTCCACAAAGAAAGCGCATCCATGGCGGGATTCAATACTGAAATCGACGGGAAAAAACAAGTATCGAGGGGGTCCGATGCCGTCCTCCTGTTTTTTTTAAAGCTTTACAAGATGCAGCTTTCGGCAGATCCCGCAGCCGAAAGCCGGGTAGAAATGGCACCGCAGACTTATGAGACCCCTGGTTCGAACCGGATTTACACCCTTCGGGTCAACCATCAGGGAATGTGGCGGTCCAGACGTATGACTCTTGGAAGGCTCGGAGCCAATATCACCAATAAGAGCACGTGCTATCATATCATTTTTGATGATCTGATGGTCGTGAAGATCCCACTCCAGCCTATCTACGAATTCAACACTTACATTCAATGCATCAGCAGGGACCGGCGCATCGCTCTGAAAGCTGCACCCTCCATCCGGTGCATCGTCCCCTCTCTTTCCACAGTGCTGAACAAAATTCCCCAGCTTCACCACCCGAAGGCTCGGTCACCGGAGGAAATCGAAAAACGGTACGTCTTTCTTCTCAGGAAAGAACCGAATCTTCAGAACTACCTGCAAATTGGGGGATCATTCGCCTTTTTCATGAATCTATCGCAATACACCTTTTTAAACCAGGAAATTGATAAGATCCACGGCCGAAACGATGTTTTCTCCCGCGATTTCCTGAAGCCGACCGACTCTCTCTGGGAAACGCATGGGATCGATCCTTTCCTGATCGCCGAAGAGGATCCGGCAATTTTTGAGATGGGGCATATCCTGGCCGAGTATGAAGAATGGATCGCCGACATCCTAGGCCACAATCGATGCGACGCTTCCTTTTCCATGTCACAACGTCGGGCATGGTTTACGGCTCACCTGTCCGGTCAGGACCTGAAGAGCGGGGAACCTGGGCTTCCCGAGCCGTTGATTCAAACGCTGCCGGGGTTATTAGCCCGTTTTTCAGAAAAGCATCAAAAGACCATCAACGCCTTCCGTAAAGCCCATCGGCAACAGACTGAAAAATCCTGGAGGGAAAGAAACAAAGGAAAAATCACCGGCATCATCACAAGCATCCTCTCCTTACTGGCGAACCTGAAATCACAAGGGCTTTCCTTGCGAGACCTCAAACCGGAAAACATATTTATTGTGGCCGAGCCCGAAAGGCTCGAACGCGGGATGCCGGATCCGGAAATTATTGAACTGGGACTCATCGACCTGGAAACCGCGGTGGCACTGGATACAAACACGGACGCCATCGAACAACCCCTCTGCACCGGAACCCCTGCATTTTCGACACCTTCTCACCTGTTTCCCAACCCTTTCCTGATAAAACAGCTGGGAGATTTGAAGAGAACCTTCTTCCTCCAGGACGCTTATGCCGCTGTCGGGCTGATTTTTTTTGCCGCAACCGGCGAGACACTTTTTGAAAAAACCGGCAGGCTCTTGCCTGAAATTGTCCTTGCGTCCCGGAAGTCATCCCTGAAAGACCAAACTCCGGCAGATCTTTTCCGACATACCAGCTGGGTCTTCTGGCACAGCGCGGTCAGCGAACTGACCCGACAAGGATCCCATTATCAAGACGTTCTGAAATCCCTGAAAATTTCCCTGTCGGAATTGATCTGCCCGATGCTTCAGGAACTGCTGGAGAAAACTCATGACGAACTGAAGGACAGAATCTCTTCTTTATTGTCCTCACAAACGTCACTCCAGAAGACACAGCTTGAAGCCCTTGCCGCATCCGACGCCGAAACCATCGGGAAACAAATCCACAGCCTGGAGGAAAATAATTCGAGCCCCGACGCCGAAACTCGGGAACCGATTTTAAAGTTTCTATCCTCCCTCGAACATCTCAAGCGGTTATTGGAACAAGAATCCCGATACCGGGAAATCCTTTTGGAAAAAAGGCCGTCTTTTTTCGTGGGTGACCTGATAGAATTTCTTTTTTTCACAGTCATCGCCTTCATGTACCGGGAATCCTGGACGACCCGAAAACATCCCCTTTTACCGGTAAAGCCTTCGACGGAATCCGCTGCAATCCGGCTGAATCCGGCGGCTTCGATATCCAAGAGGTGAAAAACTGAGTGAAAGATGACAAACTTGATGGCTTTGTAAAAAGTCGTCACCCCGTTGAAAAATGGGGTCCAGGGGTTTCATAAGTGCTTGAGAACACTGGATTCCGGCTTTCGCCGGAATGACGGAAAGAGGGTATTTTCGACTTTTCACGAGACCAGCAAGCTTGAAAGATGTTTTATTTTGCGATCATAGGAAAGGCAACGGCATGTCGCTGATCAGGTTTTTCTGGATTTTATTTGCTCCCAACAAAACCCGATCCCAAACCAGAACGAGGTCCGGCAAAAAGACGGAAAAAGACCCATGAGACACCTTGGTGTCCTGGCTGGAATGATATTTCTTTTGTTCTTTGGATGTCGCCTATCCTTTGATGGGTATATTCAGATCTATAACTATGACGAGCATGATTATCGGGTGGAGTTGCGCCGCCAGCCGGATGATAAAATCGTTGAGACTCTGGACCTGAAGCGCTATCCGCGCTTTGAGTCCATGGATTATTTCGAAGACATCCCGGAAGGATGGTATTACCTGTCGGTCTTTAGAGACATGGGGGATACGGAAACGGATCGGACGACCGCTTTTTTCATGGAAGAAGACGACCGGCGGTGTTATCTCATCGAGGACGACGGCACCATCGACCCGTGCTGAAGATGTTGTCCGGGCGACATCCCATGACAATCCTTGGAAAATGAGGAGAACAGATCGATGAAAAACTTATCTCATATATCACGGTTCCGCTTCGCTTTCAGCGGATTCATCCTGCTGATGCCGGCGATCCTATTGTCGGGGTGCTTCGGAGCTTACGGAAGCCTGAGGGGCAACCCGTCTACTACACTGCAGTTCAAGGAAGTGCGCGTCCCGCAGGAATACCGATATTACTACGATGGAAGAGAATTCATGCCCTATGCCGTCATCGGGATCCGACCGGATATCCGATTCAACTCAAGGATATGGACGCCTGTGGATCCGAAAGACGAAAAATTCAAGAGGATGCTCAATTTCATGTATTTTCCGTATCAACAGGAAGATCCGGTGGGATCCGAAATCCTGGACCCGCAAGGACGGCAAATCGGCATCTGGTACTCCACTTACCGACACACGGCCGTGAAAGCGGAAAAAGACGGAAGCCTATCCATCCTCTCCCCATATGTCCCCGAGAGCGAAGGAAGAGTCCCCTTTTAGCCGAAGTTTCTCTTTTTCTTTGCGCAACCGTTTCCGGTCCCTTTTCCAGGAAAGACCCTTTCCGCCTCTGGTCTTTCCTTTTGCCGGTGATGCCCCGTTTTTCGGACCCAAATCCAGAAAAAAACTTCCGGCCGATACCCTTCGATCCGGCGTTTTTTCAGGCTTTGAAGGCATGGCGGTTGTTTCCTTCGGAAGAGGCGGACCGGAAAAACAACCGAGGGGAATCTGATCGGCAAGATAGAGAGAGTCGCCGGCCTTGAAAAAGATTACTCCCTTTTGTTGAGCCGCGTGGACGGTAACCGTCAGGAGGACCGCGTCAGGATCCATGCGCCTTCCTATCCTTACCGCCATGTCCCTGGAATCGGACAAAAGGAGGCGATCCGGTTGTGCAGCACAAAGCCCTTTTTCAAGAACATGGGCATAGGCCCGCCGCCGGATGCAGATGAATAGCTGTGGTGAAACGATGATGGCAGGCGGTGCCTGGGTCAGATGCCCTCGATTCATGGCGCGAATCCGATTCTCCCGAATTTCGATGACAGGCTCAGGAAATACGGCAATGATCTCGTTCAGGTGAGCCCGACGCAGAAAACCCCACCCCGGCTCCTCACTTAGGGCCTGCAGCAGCGTGTTGATTTTGACGAACCCCTCTGCATCGGGAACCAAACCGAATTCGTCCGGTCGTCTCCCCAGCACATAGGCGAGAAACTTGGCGATCTGTTTCACATTCTTTTTTTGGCCCACCGCTGCTCACCTTGACCTGACCGATCGGGTCTGGTAAGTTTTTATCCGTTTTTTCGTTACGTGTAAAGCTTTCTCCGATAGAATAGAGGATAAAACCATGAAACGCTCACGCTCCCGACAACTTTTTCACAATGCCCAAAAATGCATCCCCGGCGGCGTCAATAGCCCGGTCCGCGCCTGCAAGGCGGTGGGATCCGACCCGGTCTTCATCGATCGGGCCATCGGATGTCTGATCTTCGATGCCGACGGAAACCGGTACATCGATTATGTCGGCTCCTGGGGTCCCATGATCCTGGGACACAGGCATTCCGCGGTGATCTCGTCCATCCGGACCATACTGGAGCGGGGCACCAGTTTTGGGGCGCCCACAGACCTGGAGGTGGAACTGGCCGAACAAATCATCGAGGCGGTTCCTTCCATCGAAATGGTCCGAATGGTCAACTCCGGGACCGAAGCCACCATGAGCGCCATCCGACTCGCCCGGGGATTCACCGGCAGAGACAAGATCCTCAAGTTCGACGGGTGTTACCACGGCCACGCGGACGCCCTCCTGGTTGAAGCCGGATCCGGAGTCGCCACCCTCGGCATTCCGGGAAGCCCAGGGGTCCCGCAATCCTTTGTGGCCCATACCCTGTCCTTGCCTTACAATGATCCCCAGCGATTTCGGGAAACCCTACGGCAACACGGGGATCAAATCGCCTGCGTCATTGTGGAGCCCGTGGCCGGGAATATGGGGCTGGTCTCGCCACAACCGGGATTCCTGGAAACTCTGCGCGAGGAAACCCACAAGACCGGAAGCCTCCTGATTTTCGACGAAGTCATGACCGGCTTTCGGGTGGCCTACGGAGGGGCCCAGGCCCTTTACGGCATCACGCCCGATTTGACCACCCTGGGAAAAATCATCGGCGGCGGCATGCCGGTGGGAGCTTACGGCGGAAGACGTGATATCATGGAACACATCGCCCCTCAGGGTCCGGTCTATCAGGCCGGAACCCTTTCCGGAAATCCCGTGGCCATGACGGCCGGCATCGCCACATTGAAGGAAATCCAAAATCCCGGATTTTACGATGCCCTGGAAGAAAAATCCCGCTACCTGGCCCAAGGGTTGAAACAGGCTGCGGATGCCGCCGGGATTCCGGTTTATATCGATCGGGTGGGATCCATGATGGGGATGTTTTTCACGAAAGGACCCGTCACGTGCTTTTCAGAAGCCAAAACCAGCGATCTTGACCGCTTCAAACACTATTATAATGCGATGCTGGATAAGGGAATCTACCTCGCCCCTTCCCAGTTCGAGGCCCTCTTCATATCCTCGGCGCACAACATCGAGCATATCGACGAGACAATCCGTGCGGCGGCGGAGGTCATGGTGAAGTTGTAATCGGATCGGATCAAAGCGCCTGACGGAACACCTCCACCATTCCGGGAAGAATCGCTCCGCTTTTTCCTCTGATAAAAAATCCCCGGGGGCTGCTCAATGCGGCCCGACCGAAAGGGTTTTCTTCCGCATTGACATCCACCAGGATCGCTCCCCGATGTCTGGCCTCCCAGACCACCTGGTTCGGCAGATTGGTCGCCCCGGAAGTTCCCACGGTGATGAGGAGATCCGTCTCCCGGGCAACCCTCAGAGAACTCGTGAATCGATAATAAACCTCGTCATACGTTTCGTCGAACCACAGCACATGGGGCCGGGTCATCCCCCCGCAGTTTGGGCACCGGAGCAGATGGAGCTCTTCGGTGGTCATCATATCATCCTTCGACTTGGCAGGCACCACATCGGGCAAAGGAAAAGGCTCTTCGGTGCAAGCATCGGCGCACCGCATGAAAGAGATGTTTCCGTGTATCTGAAAGGTCCGCGTGAGGCTGTTTCCCGCCCTTAAATGAAGCCCGTCCACATTCTGGGTGATCAGCGTGAACCGGTCTTTGAAAAGGCGTTCCATTTCCGCGATGGCCAAATGTCCGGGATTGGGATCGGCTTTCCTGCACACGGAGAGCCGATAGAGATACCACCGCCAGACTTCCTCCGGATGCTGCGTAAACATCTCATAGGTGGCCATTTCCTGGGGTTGATACTCCCTGGATCCCACGGTCCAATACCCCTCCGGACCCCGGAAAGTGGGAATTCCGCTTTCCGCCGATATTCCGGCGCCCGTGAGCACACAGATTTTTCCCGAACCCCTCGCAAATGCTTCCAGTACTTCCTTCAGTTCCGCATCCATCTGCTTATCCTTTACAAAACGCACAATTTCATGCCTTCATGGGTTGAAATCGTAAAAAGGCCGATTTTGCTCACGCCGCTCACAAAAACCTTTTTATGACATTGTCATGGGTTGATGGGTGAAAAGATCGATCTTCCCTCTAGACCGGGGCGATCCGTGTGATAACCTGTCTGAAGAAATCCGTTGACCATACTTCCAGGGCCCGTGGATCCATGACATATGGAGCGACTTCCTGACGCGCTTTTTCCACATCAAGCTCATCCACGGTTCGACGCAAAAGGGACTGAAGTCTCTTAGGGGTTAGCGGCTCCTTATTCAAATAATCGCCGGATTGTCGCATCCGGGATTCCAGATGAATGAGGTGGATCCTGGGATGCCGGCCCGCGTACCATACCAGATCGTACCAGTCACGCCCCTTGATCCGTGTCTTCCATTTTCGACAGAGGATCGCATGGAGCTTCCCGGCAAAAAGGTCGGGTAATTGAAAAACACGGACGGAAAATGGAATGGGCTGCAGAACATATTGGGTTTCAGTCTCAAATCCGCCGGGTGGATCCGTATCCACTTCAAGCCGGATCTTGAGGCTCTTTTCCGGATGCAGATCACGAAGCAGATCTTGCGAAATTCCGATGACGATCAGCTCGTTCAACGTTTTTGTTTTCAGAAACGCGGATTCAATCTGGCCGGTCCGGCTTTTCTGACGCCTTTCAAACTCTGCGTCGAATCCAAAGCTGCTGATTTCCCTGCGCAATGCGTCTGCATAAGCGCTGAGCGAAAAAGAAGCATCCGGCTTCAACAGTGAAAAGTCCAGGTCCTCTGAATATCGATTAAGACCATATAAGACCCGAAGTGCAGTGCCGCCGTAAAATGCAGCGTGTTCAAAGAACTTGGAGCGCCAGAGCCCCAAAAGTGCCACTTCCTGAAGGATTTCCCTGAGAGCGTTGACATAGGCCTCATGGCTTTGAAATTCATAACGGCTTAACATACTGCGAATGGCGTCATGCACCGGAAGATTCCTTTATAAGTTTCAAATACCGAACCATATTGTTGATCTTTTTTGAATTAAAGGCCGCGGCAACGTCCTGCAACCGGATAAGGTCAAGTCGATCCAGGGCATTCGGATCTATTCGAAGATCTTCGGTTAAATATACGGCATAGTCGGCCATACGAATTCCGGAAAACCGCTTGTCGGTCCAAACCTTGTCCGCCAATGCCTTTTCAGGGGAGGCCACCAGAAAAGAAACACTGCCTCTGGAGTCAAGGGTGGCCCCTGTCGAATACCGTGAAATTTCGAGCATGCGATAGGAAAATCTGCCAAAAGCTGTATCGAAATTCCGAGAGCGCCGACAAGTTACGGAGGTGACGGTTTCTACCCGTTCCGGAATCAAACCATATATGCTCAGTGCATATTCAAGACTGACATAGGAGGGTCCGTAAATCAGGTTGGCCAGATATTCACGACGGATCGGTTCTCTGCGAAAGACTTCACTGAAGCAATACAGCCCTTTTTTGATCCGGATGATTTCACCCCCGGCCAAAAATCTGGTAATCTTATCCCGGGGTTTGCGATATCCGGAAAGAGCATCCATTAAGGCCTGATAATCAAAAACATCGACCTTGATTTTTCGTCGAATCTCGATAATGGTTTTCAACGACGTTGACCTATATTTATGATATAGTATGTCCAGTAATTATGGACATACTATACAATAATAAAACATTGGTCAAGCATTTTGTTTCAAATCCCGGCAAAGGCTTTTCGATTTGCCTCTATCCCATTTTTTATATACAGATAAGCCCATAAAAGACCTGGAACCAAAGCGGGTAAGTGCGAGGAGACATATTTCTGAGGAAATGCCATGAAGACGGATATTTCAGATGAACGAAAAGCGTTTTTAAAAAAAGATTTCGAGAGAGGGTTTATCCATTTTTGCCGGTTCAAAGCGACCCAGGCATCCAGGGGCCGGTTTGAATCTATCGTTGAGATTACCGACATCCACCGCCAGCAGGACGGATTCATCCATGCGGGCGTGATGGCCACCCTGGCCGACCATACGGCCGGATATGCCGCATTTACCGTCGTGCCGGAAGGATTCCAGATCCTCACAGTGGAATTCAAAATCAACTTCCTGAAGCCCGCCTTCGGGGAAAAACTCACCTGCCGCTCGAAAGTCATCCGTGAAGGACGCCAAATCCTTGTCGCTGAATCGGAGGTCTTCGACATACGGAAACAAGGCGAGATCCTGGCCGCCAAGGCCATGGTCACCCTCATGGCAGTTGCCGAGGAGACGATCGTCAAATCCAAAAGCGATTCCAAATGACCGGGATCCCCGGTAACTTCATTCCCGAAAAGGTGAAGACCATCCACCTCATCGCTGCCTGCGGAACCGCCATGGGTGCTCTGGCCTGTCTTCTCAAGGAAATGGGCTTTACAGTCACCGGATCGGATCAAAATGTCTACCCGCCAATGAGCACTTTTTTAATGGAAAAAGGGATAACGCTTCAGGCGGGTTTTTCAGCCGATCATCTGTCCTACAAACCTGATCTGGTAGTGGTGGGAAACGCCGTGACCCGTTCCAACCCGGAGGCATTAGCCCTTAAGGATTTGGGAATCCCTTTTTGCTCCATGCCCCAGGCGGTGAATCGGTTCCTAGTTGCAGGAAAAAAAGCGATCCTTGTCACCGGAACCCACGGGAAAACCACTACTGCATCACTGATGACCCATGTCCTTTTCGAAGCCGGCTGCGATCCGTCATTTCTCATCGGCGGAATCCTGATAAATTTCGGGAGCAATTATAGGCTTGGAAAAGGGGATTTCGTGGTCCTCGAAGGAGATGAATACGATACCGCCTACTTCGACAAGGGTCCAAAATTTCTCCATTATGACGCCCATGCGGCGATTCTGACCAGCATCGAATTCGATCATGCGGACATCTTCGCGGATTTTAGCCACGTGCAAAAGGCCTTTTCCGATCTGGTCTCACGGCTTTCCCCCCAAGCGCTTCTCGTGGCCTGTGCGGAAGATCCCGAAGCCATGAAGCTGGCCACTTCCCGAAAGGGGCCCATCCTGACCTACGGCCGGAAGCGGGGGGCCGATTGGAGACTTGGAAAAGTGGCCCTCGAAGGCGTGAAGACTTTTTTCGAACCTTTGAAAAACGGAGATCCCCTGGGACTTTGGGAAACCCCCCTTGTAGGAGAGCACAACCTGCTCAACACTCTTTCCGTCCTTGCGGCTTCGGATCACCTCGGAATTCCGATGGATACCATTAGAAATACGCTTTGCACATTCAAGGGAGTAAAAAGGCGCCAGGAGATACGAGGTTTCAGGAGGGGAATCTGCATTATGGACGACTTCGCCCATCATCCCACGGCGGTCCGGGAAACCATCGCCGCCGTGAAGGGGCGTTTCGGAAACGGCCGCCTCATCGCCGCCTTCGAGCCGCGCACCAACACGAGCATGCGAAACGTCTTTCAGGATGTGTACCCCGGCGCCTTTGATGCGGCGGACCTGATTTGTATCCGAAAGCCTGCTTTGCTGGAAAAGATCCCCGAGACGATACGCTTTTCATCCGAGAAACTGGTTTCGGACCTGATCGTACGGGGAAAAGACGCTCATTACTTTAAGGACACCGAAGGCATCATCGACTTTCTATCTGAAACCGCAGCGTCGGGAGATCTCGTGCTGATCATGTCCAACGGCGGATTTGACAATATCCACGAGCGGCTCCTGGCTCGACTGTGAGGGTTTAAATGGGCGGGAAGTTCATTCTTCAGAAAATTTTCTGGCCAAGTCGTTGTCGATGACGTAAATACAGATCTCCTTGGCCCCCAGATCCGCATACCGGAATCGTTGGATGAGGTTATTTATCATGAAGGTGACGTCTTCCCGGATCTTGCGGTCGTATGTTTTAAAGCTCTCCTCCCCGTATTCCTTGACGGCCCGGCGGAAGTTTTCATTTTTTAAAAAAGGCTCCAGGACCTTTTTTTTGAGGTTAAAAACGTATCGCTCATGCAGGGTTTCATAAAGCCCGGTCTGGTTGATGGGTTTCCCCTCCACTATGATTTCCTGGGTCAGCGTGTTTGATGTGTATTCCTTTTGCGTATCCTTTCGAAATGCGACCCGTTTTTGAAACTCCAATATGCCGCCTAACAGACGGTTTTCGATGCCGCTTAAAAACTCTTCCGTGATCTCTAGTGCATCATTTGTGTAGGTACACCTTTCTTTAGCGCCGATCTCAAAGTTGAGGGCAAACAGATAATTCTGAATTTCCCTGGAGATCTGCTCTTCATTGTAATAATAGAGTGATTCTTTGACCTCCTGCAAAATCATGTAGTCGTACATGTCGCGCAAGGATTCTAAAAATCCCTCGGGGATGGCTTCGGGTTCCTCTTTCAAGATCTTGACAAAAAAATTGCACACCATGGACATATTGATCAACCGGCCTTCTTTGGCATGGATGGAATAAAACTTGTTAAACAATCGAATGGAATCCCGTCCGGAAAAACCTTTCTCCCCTTCCTTGTCCGCTTCGGATAAAATTTTCCTGCGGCGTTTTGCCGTCAACTGCTTCCGGTGCTCCTCGGAAAGCCAATCCGGGATATGTCCCGTATAAAGCTCTATCTTGAGCAGGTGCAGGTTCTTGTCGCAATAGCGTCGGTACGGCTCCGGATCCCCGATCCACTCAAGCAAAGCATCGGAACGGGTATTGAGACGGCTTGCGATGATGGCGCGGGCGAAATTGTGCAAAACTCTGGGCAGGAAGCTTTCGCCGATCTGCTTGCCGAAAATGGAACGATAGATCTCCACCTCCGTCCTCAGGTCCATCACATACGGAATGCGAATGTACTCGATACGGTCAGAGAAGGAGGGGATATCGGTGATATTTTTTTTGTCCTCAGGGTTCATGACGACCATGAAGAGAGAGTTGACGCTTTCCTCCAAGTCCTCCACCTTGTGAACCCCCTCGCTTACGATATTGTGCAGTTCGATGAGCCGTTCCACGTTGTGGGATTTGATGTCCATCAAGGCATAAATGCCGTTGTTGGTCTTGGCATACCGTGAGAACAGATATTTGACCTGATTACTGTCTTTGAAGAGGCTGTTGATCCTTTTTTGGAGCATCGGATTTCCCATGACCTCTTGCCGTATGGGTTTGTCCCCGGGATTGTAAACGCTGATTCCCTGACCCAGGCGCCGATTGAATCGGTATGGCCGCGCCCTGATGAGCTCAAAAACCGCCATGGGGCTTTTCAATTTCTCCAGCAACGCCTCATATAAGGTGCTGCAGATGGTGCATGGTTTGCCTTTGAAGACCCACTCATACTCTTTTTCCGTGGAGAGCTTCCATTTGAATTCGTTATTCTTAAATAAATCATCCAGAAAAGACCTGCGAAGTTCCTTGGGGATGATGAGAATGGGATTGTCGTGGCTGGGGCAGGGAATCTCGAAGGCGTCATCTTCGGCGAGCGCCCCCCTCCATTCTCTCTCTTCAGGTTCGGCCTCTAATCCATCCGGGCCGGTTTCGGTTTCTGCATTTGATCGCTCCAACAGCCGGGATAGTCTTTCCATCAGGGGGTTGGATTCCATGTCTGCCGATTGCCCCAGTATCCCCCGATCGATCCGCCATAGGATCTCATAGCCTATGCCCGCTTCGGTGTTGGTATATTCCTCGAATTTTTTCAACAGATTGTTCAAGAAGGTGCTTTTACCGCAACCCGCAGGACCGTCGAAAATGTAGATCTTGTTCTGTTGAGCCCCTTGACGCATGGCTTCTACATGTCTGATCCACCGGTAGGAAAAGAGTCGATCGGCAAAAAAGGGGCGATCCACGCCTTCTACAAAGAGTTTCCTGCAATCGTAATGCACATACCCGGCGGCTTCCGGATCATCCGGATACTCATTGACCCCCTCTTCGACATGCGTCATGACCATGTCGTAAAATACCTGAAAAATGTTACGGATGGCCTGACGGGGCCTTTCCGTTACTTCTTCAAGAAAAGCCTCGAAAGAAACAGGGGACCGATGCTCCAGGTCACTCAACTTCGTGTTCAGGTGCTTCAGTGCTTTTTCGACATCTTCCATTGTTTATGTCAATCGGGCTGATTGGGTTGATTTCTTATCGCTTGCGGTGATCTCGTTTATCCTGTCGTCGGCTTCGTTCTTGAGTCGATTAATCACAAAATCTCTTTGGTCAGTTTCCGGTCTTGCATGGTATAAATGACTCGCTGCCAATTCACCTCGGGTTTTACCCCAACTGCCGGTGCACTGCCGGGAGCCGAATCCAGGGCTGAAACTGCCGATGGCCCGACAGATGCGACCTCCGTGGTCTCGAGACTCACCGGTCCCCCCCATAGAAATTCGACGCCGAGCATCGTATTGGGAATATATTCACTCACCAGCGGTTTCCCCTCGAATTGATGCACCAAATAGAGATGACCTTCTTTTGTCTTTTCCGGATCCACGGTAATGGCGGGTGGGTGATACAGAGAATCCTTCAGCATCTCCCGGTAATCGGCGGCTTTCTTACTTTTGATAAAATACTCCCAGACCATCTTCTTTTCGTTCAGACGCGTGCCGGCCACAAAGAGGTTGTTGTGCGTCATGAAGTCCTGGTCCACAAACGTATTGATGAACATGAAATCACAGAGGTTTTCGCGGATCCATAAAAGCATGTCCTGCCCTTTCCGCGCTCCGGTGTCGAACGCCTCCCGTTGCCGGACGTTCGAAATCTGCTGAAATGCGTGGCTCAACTTTCCCTTATCGGCCAGATCCTTGATGTGATAAAATAACCGAAGACCCAGGGCATAGGGATTCAACCCCACCCGGGGCATGGCGGTGACCCCCGCGTTGACCCGAGCAAAATCCACTTCGTGTCCCTTGATGCGGTCGTCCTGCATGAAGAGGATTTCATGCCAGAAGCTTGCCCATCCCTCATTCATGATCTTGGTCCGGATCTGGGGCGCAAAGAAAAGCGAGGTGTTCCTTACCACATTCATGACACTTTTCATCCAACGGTTTTCCTCTTTTTTCAAAAAGGCGGCGTTTTGCATCAAGTACTCGATGAGATCCATCCGTTGAACAGGTTTCATCTTAAGATGCTTTTCCAAGAAAGCCTCGAATTCCGGATGCTCCTTTTTCACCTCCACAAAAAAGGCTTCCTCTCCACGTGCGCCATACTGCTTTTGGAACGTGTTGTAGCGATCGACCTCCTTGATATAATCACTGATTCGGGTTTTTTTCACCGACTGGAGAAAGATGTCGAAGTAGTAATCGAGCATCTTACGACCACGCTCGGGTTCCGGGGAGTCGAGTCGTGCCAATTCCCCGAAGTATCCAACGAGATTATCGATGCCCCGGGTGAATTCGATGATATAATCCACCCACCTCCCATTTTCTGCCCGGAGCTTGGCGATGACGCGCTTGTCGGAAAGCGCCCGGCCGAGAAAATCATAATCCCATGTGTTTCTGAAAAACGCGTTATTCTGGAAAAAATCAACATGCCCCAGAACATGATAAAAAATCATCACGTTGAGCCAATCCGGGTTGTTGTCGTTGTAAAAAGAAATGGGGGGACGCGTGTTGATCACCGTTTCATAGGGGTTCCCTGGGTACAACTCGTATCGCCCCTTTTCCCTGAGGACCTCCACATCGTGGACCCAGTAATCATATAGAGTGGGGATCATCACCTTGGGGGAGAGCTCCAGAAGGTCCCGGTTGGTGACGATATATTCAAGGGTCTCGTCGGAGAAGGTCAGGCCAACTTCACGAGCCCGCTCCTTGCAGCCCTCCATGATCTTCTTGGCATGCAGACTGATGAGTTCCATGGTTTCCTTACGGAGAGATGAGTACCTTGATCCCTTCGATGAGCCGCGATTCCTCCGCGCTTTCTTCCATGACATCCAGCCGAATCAGCTTGGGCTTTTCCTCCAGGAAATGAGATTGCTTGAGATATCTCTCCATTTCGGTGTTATGGGTGACGGAAGAAGCATGCTCGGTAATACAGATACCGACCCGATTGGTGTAGTTCAGAAGCGTCTTCAGCTCCGGAATCGTTTCCCTGCCGTCGGTGTCCCAATCGTCTCCGTCTGTTCCATGGAAAACGTAGATATTGTAATCGGCGGCGAGATTCTCCTTCTTGATGATCTCGTTGACGAGACGATAGGCTGACGCCACCTTGGTGCCGCCGGCCACCTGGGAATTGTAGTAAGTGTAAAAATCGTCTACTTCCTTGGCCTCGGTGTCGTGCAAGATGAAGCGGGATTCCACTTGCCTGGCATATTGATAGAGAAGCCAGCTGTAAATGAAGACATGCTGGGTCACCACCAGGTCGGTGGTCTTCCCGGCCATGGATCCGGAATAATCCCTTAGAAAAAATACCATGGCCTGGGACTCGAAGTCCTTTTCCGGAGACAGGATGCGATACACCAGGTCATCGGGAGAAATGAGAAATCGGGTGGGGTCTATGTCTTCCCAATCCGGAATGTTCCCCAGTTCCTGGTTGGTGCGAAGGATCCGCCTCAAGGTTGCTTTTTTATCCAGCACCTGGCCGAAACCGCGATTCCGGTCCGTCAGATCATAAGTATACCGGGTCAGGGAGCGCTTTTTCCCCTTATCTTTAAGATTGGGAAGCTCGAATTTTTCGGTCAATATTTTTCCCAGGTCATAGGCGCTCGATTCGATCTCGTGTTCGCCGCCTTCCCCTTCCCCGGGACCCGCTCCGGACGGTGTGCCGTTGCGAATCGGCTCTTCTCCGATAATGTCCCCTTCTTCTCCTTCGCCGGAACCGCCGGAGCCACCCTCTTGGCCAGGAGCCTGAATAGAGTGGTCGTGGATGAATTTTTCCTCGACGGTGGTAGGAACCACGACGATCTTTCCCTTGTCGCCCTTACCGGGTTTCATGAGGCGCCCGATCCGGATCTTCCGTGGAAATCCGTCTTTCTCCCGCTGCTTGTCCCTTTCAAGAAGTTCCTCCAGGGATCGCATGCCTGTGGCGTGAGTGTATTGAGGCGCCTTCATGTCCTGAAGGACGCTCAAGTCATCATAGGCGTAAATATCTTCTTTTATTTCCATGGCCTCATATTTCCGCAGGCCCCTGAACTCTCGACCCTTGATCCCGGTCTTAATTTTCATCCTCCTGCGTGCAGAAGTATTCGATGGTCTTCTGGGCGCAGGTGGGACAGTATCCCAGTTTATCCCTCATGGTCGTGAGCATCCGGTCATAGAGTTTCTGGTTTTCCTCGTTGGTCCGATTGGCCAAAGCTCCGACGAGGCTTCCCGCACCGGCGATATCGGATTTGAGACGCACTTCCGTCACTGCCTTGACGAGCTCCAGATTGTCCATGAAATCGTAATTCGGATTGACGGAGATTTTTTGTCCGTAAATTTTTCGGATAGCAGTCCGGAAAGTCTCCCGCTGCTCCTCGGTTTGAAGTTCCAGGCGTTCTTCCACGCTCTTGATGAACCGCTCGTCGATCTTGATGGCCTTGAGTTCTCTGGTCTGCGGATCTTTGTACTTCCACATCTTGTCGGGCCCCAGATTTTCGGCATCGATCCCGATGATCATGTTCACGTAGTTCATGACGTCTTTCTTGATGGCCATGGGTTCGTCCATATAGGCATTGAACATCTCCGTCATGATCTTTTCACGATAAAGCCCCTTGGCGATCTTGAGATCTTCGAGGTACTTCCCCCGGTCGCTCTCTTCGGTGACATAATCCAAAACAATCCGATTCAGTGCTTTGAAGATATCGTAGGCGAACATGCACTTGCCCTCGTTGGTCTCGGAGCTTTCGATGACCAACTGGATCGCTCTCCCCAGGTTCCGCTGTCCCAAGCCTTTCTGACCGAAACGCTTGGTGATATCCGGGTCCTGCCCCAGGGTATCGATCACTTCGGCTAAGGTCTTGATGCTCTTTTCCCCGGCCACTTCTCCGGCAGCCAGCTTCATCGTTTCCACCGGAGTCAGCTTCTCCGAGCGCGGCAGCCGGGTGAGGATCACAGCCACCGATGTGGCATAATTCAAATTCGGATCGAGGTGCAGCTTCTCCTTGGAAAAAGTGGTCTTGGTCTCACTTCCGATGGCGTACTGGGTAAGGATTTCCTGTAAGTGGTAGTCCGTGTTGTGGGCGACATAGCAGATCCGGCAGCGGTCCACGATGGGGGATTCTTCTTTTTCCGCCAGAAACCGGTTGAATTCCGAATTGTTGCTGGTGGCCAGGATCAGGGTATCGATGGGCCACTTGTATCCGTCGATTTCAATCACCCGATTCTGAATCACCCCTAAATAAACCTGGATCAGATCCTTTTTATTTTTAAATACCTCGTCGCTGAAATGGATGCCGCCTCCGGCCACACGCGCCAATGCGCCCCTTCTGAGGTCGAAGCGGAAGGGGTTGTTGGTGTCCGTGATATGCAGCATGCGCTGGATCGACTCCTCACCCAGAAGATCCACGGATGATGAAGTGATCTTGTCTTTGGCGGGATATTTCCCGGTGATCGTGCCCAGGCTTTCGATGAGCGGCACCGGAACGATCTGAACAAAGCCGAGCATCTGATTGATTTTTCCATTGGAATAGGTCCGGATGTCATTCAAGATATACGCGGAGCATGCACCCAGGGGACGGTAATTTTCATACAGGATCTCGATTTCCCTTTCTGTAAACTCGGCCGTTTTGGCGAGGAATTCTTTGTTGGCCGATTCCTCCTCGAACAGGTTCATGGCCAAAATCATCGGATCTTCATAAGTCTGGGACTCGATGGCGGATAGTTTCCCGTATCCACTGATTTGGTCCATGCCTTTAAACCGGAAGGTGTACTTGCGATTTTTTTCCTCGGAAAGAAAGCGCCGGTACAAGGCGCAGACGTACTCGATGAAATATGTCTTTCCGTTGCCCGGCTCCCCGACGAGCACAAAAGCCATCTCCTTGGAAGAGCCCCCTTCGGCCGCATCCTTGACGAAAGAAACAAAACTGTTGATCTCGTCATACAGGCCGACGATGTGCCGTTTCCCGGATCGAAAGATCTTAAAATCATAGGTAGTCCTGCCGTTCACTACCACCTTCTCGATCTTGTCCTCCAGGATCATGCGTGAAACGCCCTGGAAAGCGTTCTCAAAGGATCGTTCCTGATTTTTAATCGCTTTCAGGTGCTCTACCAAGGGATTTTCCGTGTTGTTTTTGATCATAGCGCCCCCGATGATGGTTGATGGGTTTAAAAAACGCGCCGGTGGAAAAAATGAAAAAGCGGAATAATTTTTCTTATATCACTCAAAACGATAATGCAATAAAAACCGGTTGAGCGGCCATTAGCTGCCATAAACGCTCCGGGCTTAGCACATATGCATTGACAGGTCTATTGTTAACCGATATAAATGCTCAGGTTAACATGAAAGCGCAGATTCTTTCCATTTTAAGAGGCTCTGCAGAAGCGGTCTCCGGTGAAAGCATAGGCACCCGTCTGGGAGTATCCCGAGTGGCGATTTTCAAGCAGATCGGTAAGCTCCGGGAGTTGGGGTATAATATCGTCTCCACTCCCTCCGGATATCAACTGCGTTACGAACCGGATACCCTGTTTCCTTGGGCGTTTCCCGGGCGGGAAGACCGAATGCATTATTTCCCTGAAACCGGCTCCACGATGGAGTTGGCCAGGAAATTGGCCCGGGAAGGATGCCCCTCTTTAACCGTAGTGACGGCCGATATCCAGACCCGAGGTCGGGGACGCCTGGACCGCCTGTGGCAGTCGGAGGAGGGTGGTCTTTATTTTACCGTTGTGACAAGACCCCGCCTGACCCCGGATGCCTGCCACCAGGTTATTTTTGTTGCCTCATGGATCGTTGCTTTTCTCCTTTCTGAAATGTACGCAATCGATGCCCGCCTGAAGTGGCCTAATGACGTCCTGGTACAAGGAAAAAAAATCGCGGGCATGCTCTCAGAGATAGAGGCCGAATCCGACCAGGTCTTGTACGTGAATATCGGTATCGGCATCAACATGAACAATGACGTATCCGGTGTAACTTCACCGGCAACCTCCGTTAAGACGATCCTTGGAAGCAGGGTGTCGAGACGCGATTTCTTCGCCGGATTCCTGGATGCCCTCGAAAAGCACCTGGGAAAAGAAGACTTTTTCGGGGTTCTTTCCCGATGGAAACATATGTCCGACACCCTTCACCGACCGGTGCGCATCGTCACCCTGAAAGAAACCATCGAGGGAGTTGCCGAGGACATCGATGCCGACGGTGCACTGGTTGTCCGGCAGAAAAGCGGTAAATCACGCAGGATCGTTTACGGAGATTGCTTTCATGCCTGAATACAGGCTTAAAAAAATGGTTTTTGCATCCCTTTGCGCCGCCCTGACGGCGGCCGGCGCCTTTGTCGCCATCCCTGTCGGACCGGTGCCCATCGTGCTGCAGAATTTTTTCGTCCTGTTGACCGGGCTGCTCCTTGGCAGCCGATGGGGAACAGCAAGCATGGGTGTGTATCTCGCTGCCGGGGTTCTAGGGCTCCCGGTTTTTGCGGGTGGCACCGGAGGGATCGGACGGTTCATGGGTCCCACCGGTGGTTATCTGATCGGGTATCTCCCGGCCGTTTTCCTGGTCGGTCGCATCTCCGAAATGGCTCATGCCCGTCTGGCCGGCGATGTGTTTGCAGGGATCTGCGGTTCCGCTGTCGTATATGCTTTCGGTATTGTTTGGCTTTCTTTTATTACGCGCATGAACTTGGAAAAGGCTTTGGCCATCGGATTTTTTCCCTTTATAATCGGAGACGCCATAAAAATTGTTGCAGCGGCAGCGGCGGCACGGGTGCTTCGGCCTGTTGTGGGTACGTCTTCAGAATCTATTTCCAGCAATACTTCTTCGAGCTTTCCTTGAAGCACAATCAAATCGCATCGGCGAACCCCATCATCGAAATCCGAAACCTTTTTTACCGGTTTCCGGACGGCAGTTTGGGGCTTCGGGATGTGAACCTGACGATCGACCAGGGAACACTAGTAGTGATCGCCGGAGAAAATGGATCCGGGAAGACCACACTCCTGAAGCACCTCAATGCCCTGCTTCGACCTACCCATGGAACGATTTTCGTCGAAGGGGAAGACACGGTCAAAAATCCCCTTAAGACCCGGCAGAAAGTCGGCCTGGTATTCCAGAACCCGGATCATCAGATCGTCGGGGAAACCGTTTTCGATGATGTGGCCTTCGGCCCGAAAAACCTCATGCTGGACCCCGATACCGTCAAAGAGCGTGTTGATGCTGCACTGCGCATTGTTTCCCTTTCCCATCAAACCGACCGGCAGCCTCATCTGCTTTCGGGGGGAGAAAAGCGGCGGCTGGCCATTGCAGGTGTTCTGGCCATGAAGCCCAGGGTGCTGGCGCTGGACGAACCCTTTTCAAGCCTCGACTACGCCGGGATCCGAGAGGTGTTGCGCCAAATTTTGGATCTCCACCGGTTGGGATGCACCGTGGTGGTAACAACCCACGATGTGGAAAAGATCATTGCTCACGCCGATCGGTTGGTGGTGCTCAAAAACGGATCAGTGGCTGCCGATGGTCCGCCGGAGCGAATCGCCCTTGAGCTTGAACGATTCGGCGTCCGTATTCCTTGCGCTATCCGTATGGGAAAAGGTTTCGAGTCATGGCTCAATTGAGCATTTTGACCTTTCGTCCCGGCAAAACCCTGATGCATCGGCTGGACACCCGATGCAAACTCCTTTCATTCATCATCCTCAGCCTCACGGCTTTGAATGCCGAGCTCAGGGGCCTTTTAATCCTCAGCCTTTTTACCTTAAGCCTCATGGGCGTTTCCCGGCTCTTTTCATTAGGCCTGTGTTTAAAACTGAGGCGTCTGTTTTTTTTCCTGGTTTTTGTGTGGCTTGCCCGATCCCTTTTTACTCAGGGAACCCCCTTGATTTCCGTTTCGTTTTTAACCTTCACCTGGGAAGGAGCCGCCGATGGCGCGCTCATCTGCTACCGCATGACGCTCGTCGTTTTCTTATCTCTGGTCTACACCGCTACCACAAAGCCGTCTCGGACCCGTGAAGCCTTGCACCGCATGCTGAGGCCGTTTCCATTCGTACCCGGAAAGCAGATTGCCGACATGATGGGGCTGATGACTCGGTTTGTTCCCTTTATCCTGGATCGAATCGGCGAAACCGCCGAGAGCCAACGTGCAAGATGCGTTGAAAACCGAAAAAATCCCATATATCGGATCAAAAGCCTTGCGGTTCCCCTCCTGCAAGGGCTTTTTGTCGATGCCCATTTCCTCTCCGAAGCCATGGAAGCCCGGTGTTATGCCCAAAACCAGACGCCGGTTCCCATGCCGCTTGACAGAACGGGTTGGATCGGGCTTTCCGCCGTCTTTTTTCTATGCCTGCTGTGCATGATGCCCTGAAGTTTCTTGACGAGCACAGACAAGTTGAGGCAGAATAAGATGATTTCATTTTCCGGCCACCCCTAAAATTGAAGGAACGAATGTGCTGAAAATCATGATCATCGGCGCCGGCGAGGTGGGATTCAACGTGGCCAACCGCCTGGCCCATGAAAATAAAAATGTGGTGATCATAGACAAGAACCCGGAGGCCATCCGCAGAATATCCGACTCTCTGGATGTTCAGGCGATAGTGGGCGCGGGAAACAGCCCCGTTATCCTGGAAGAAGCCGGCATCCGGGGAACGGAGATTCTCCTGGC
>PCSF01000212.1:48655-55252 GCA_002771315.1 Desulfobacterales bacterium CG23_combo_of_CG06-09_8_20_14_all_52_9
CGACGTCAACTTGGTGGCTTGCCTGGCTGCTGACCTCATCTCTCCGACCACGAAAAAACTAGCTCGTATTCGAAATGTGGATTTCGACAATTTCCATGATGCCTTGCGAGAAAAGGCCCCCCACATCGACACGATTATCAATCCCGAAATCGAGGTGGTCAAGACCATCGGTCTGCTCATGACCGTTCCGGGAGCCGTGGACGTGGGTGAACTGGTGGACGGTCGGGTAAAATTCGTAGGCATCCAGTTGGACAAAGGGGCCAAGCTGGCCGGAGCCAGGCTCACATCCATTTCTTCCGTCGCAGGCAAAGGCAACCTTTTAATCGCAGCCATCATTCGAAAAGACACTCTCATCATTCCTACAGGGAAGGATACTCTCGAGCCGAATGACCTCGTATATTTTATCTGTGAGGACAGCAAGCTTCCGGAAATCCTGGAAGTTTTTGATAAGCGGGAAGAGCCTTTCCGACGGGTATTGATCGTAGGAGGCGGCCGCATCGGTCTGCGGCTGGCAAAAATGATGGAAGATCAATCCATCTACACAAAAATTATCGAAAAAGACCCTTCCCGTTGCATCCAGTTAGCCGATAGCCTGAATAAGACCGTCGTGCTCAATGGCGACGGCTCGGACCAGGAGCTTCTCCGCGAAGAAAATATCAAGGACATGGACCTGGTCATCACTTTAACCAACGACGAGGAGACCAACGTTCTTTCTTCTCTTCTTGCCAAACAGATGGGCATCCGAAAGACCATCACCAAAATCAGCAAATTCGGCTACCTTCCCCTTCTATCCACCATCGGTATCGAACAAGTAGTCAGCCCACGCCTTTCCGCCGTCAATTCCATCCTCCGACACATCCGACGCGGCAAAGTCCTGGCGACCAAGTCCATCATGGGTGAGCAGGCCGAGATCATGGAGGCCATTGCCCTGGAAACCTCCGATATCGTGGGGAAACCCTTGATGAAGATCGCCTTTCCGAGCGGCGCCATCGTTATCGGCATCAGCCGAGGTGAAGGAAATTTCATCATTCCCTCCGGCGATAGTGTCATCGAACCCGGTGATCGGATCATCATCCTGGCCGACCGAAAGGCCATTCCAAAAATCGAAAAGATTTTGACCGTAAAACTGGAGTTCTTTTAAATGCGCTGGCGCTACATTTTCAACGTGGTGAGCGTATTGACTTTTTATTTCGGGATGAGCATGATTTTTCCAGTCATCGTCAGCCTGATTTATAGGGATCAAAGTCTGTTGCCGCTCATCGAATCCATGCTTGCCACCCTGGCTTTCGGACTCACCCTCCACCTCATCAACCGCAGATTCCGCACGGAGATTATCAGCCAACGGGAAGGAATGGCCATCGTGGCCATAAGCTGGATAATGGTGAGCCTATTCGGCGCACTCCCCTTTTTCCTCGACGGCATCCTCAACACCTTCACGGATGCATTTTTCGAATCCGTCTCCGGCTTCACCACCACGGGCGCTTCCGTCCTCACCAACATCGAGGTCGTCTCCCAGAGCCTCCTCTTCTGGAGAAGTTTCATCCAATGGCTGGGGGGGATGGGAATCATCGTCCTGTCTCTGGCGATTCTCCCCTTTCTGGGAGTCGGTGGCATGCAGCTTTACAAAGCCGAAGTCCCGACCCCTGTGCCGGATAAGCTGAAGCCCCGGATCCGCGATACTGCCACGCTCCTTTGGAAAGTGTATGCCCTGATGTCATTGCTCCAGGTGGCGTTTCTGATGTTCGGAGGCATGAGCCTTTTTGACGCCCTGTGCCATACCTTCACCACTATGCCCACAGGCGGTTTTTCCACGAAAAATGCCTCCATCGCCCATTATCACAGCTTGTATTTAGAGATCGTCATCATCGTTTTCATGGTGCTTGCCGGGATCAACTTTTCGCTTCATTACCAGGTACTCAGAGGACGGCCCCTGGCCTTTTGGCGTGACTCCGAGTGTCGATTTTTCTTAATAAGCACCCTGCTCTTCACGGTCCTAGTGAGCCTGAACATATATCGAAGCCCTTACGAGAGAATAGGTGATGCGTTCCGATATGGATCATTCCAGGTGGTCTCTATTGTGACTACTACCGGTTTTGCCACCGCCGACTATGAGAAATGGCCGGTCTTTTCCCAATTCGTCCTTCTGATCTTAATGTTCCTGGGAGCTTCGGCCGGATCCACCGGAGGAGGTGTAAAGAGCCTGCGCGTGATGCTTTTTTTAAAATATTGCGGGAGAGAACTTTTTTACCTGGTCCATCCCCGGGCGGTGGCCCATGTAAAGATTGGGGGCAAAGTCGTCCCCGAAGACGTCATCCGCAGCGTCATGG
Source organism: Desulfobacterales bacterium CG23_combo_of_CG06-09_8_20_14_all_52_9 (assembly GCA_002771315.1). Classification (GTDB taxonomy): domain Bacteria; phylum Desulfobacterota; class Desulfobacteria; order Desulfobacterales; family UBA2156. The sequence continues at coordinate 50,983 of PCSF01000212.1, forward strand.
GTTTCCTAGGACTCTATGCCGGGATTTTTGTGTTAAGTAGCCTCCTATTGTCTGCTTTAGGGGTTGACCTCGTCACATCCATGGGAGCTACCGCAGCCACTTTAGGGAATGTCGGCCCCGGTTTGGGACTCGTCGGACCGGTGGACAACTTTGCAAACATCCCTTATCTGGGGAAGTGGCTTTTAAGCTGGTGCATGCTTTTAGGCAGGCTCGAGATCTACACCCTGATCATCTTTTTCGCCCCGGCTTTCTGGCGTAAATAGCATGCCGATTTAATATTCGATTGACAATCAAGAAATAGCGATTTAAATTTAGAACCTTTTGAGGGCCGTTAACTCAGGCGGTAGAGTATCTGCCTTTTAAGCAGAGAGTCGTTGGTTCGATTCCAACACGGCCCACCATAGACGTCCCCATCGTCTAGCCCGGTCCAGGACACCGGCCTTTCACGCCGGCAACAGGGGTTCAAATCCCCTTGGGGACGCCAATAAAATCAATAGGTTAGATGAACATGAAAAAGTCGCCTTTGGAGATGACGGCTCCAGAGACGGCTTTTTCATTTCGTAAGACCTGCGACTGCAATTTTTGGGGCAGGCTTCTTGAATTCCAGAACCTTGCCTTTTTCACGACTCAAATCCTCCAGGGCTTCCCGGACGCGCTCCATTCCGATGCTCTTCAGATATCGTTCCGTTGTACTCGGACTTTGATGACGCAGAATGGCTTGGATAACTCCCAGCTCATACCCTTTCTGAAAAAGGATAGATGCCGATAGATGCCGAATTGCATGGAATCCGAACTGCTTCACACCCGCCTTATCACACAGGCGTCTCATGAACTGTAATCGATATCTGAACGGCTCTCCATAGAACGCCTTGGTAGAATGGGGTTCATCCAAACACAGGAATACGTTTGGTTGGTCTTTTACCGGGCGATGTTCCCACCACCATCGAAGCGCGTCTCTCAATTCCCCTGTCATGGGCAACCAATCGTATTCATAAGTGCCATCGGTCCTTTTACAGGTCCAGAGCCGTACCCTGTTGTTCGTAAAATCCACGTCATCCCACTTTAGCCGGAAAATCTCACCCCTTCTGGCTGCAAGATACAAAAACGCCAACAGCATGACACGGTCTTGTCCCTCGGCAGCTTCAAACACTTTCCAGAAATCTTCTTCTGGGGGTACATATCGAGGGCTTCTGACCTCGGGCATTCTTTCGACCAAACAGGGATTCGGACCTGACAGAGGCGTCTTCATGTATTTCATCCCCCAATTCCATGCCGCCACAAGGTTCTTCCTGTCCTTATTCGCCGAGTATCCTGACCTTTCCTCCTTTTGTTTGACGACGTAACTCATGACATCGCCGGGTTTGAGTTTTGTCACCGGAAGAGTCGGAGAGACATCTTTAAAGAAGCGCTGGAACACTTTCCGCTTCTCATCATAAGTGCCTTTAGAAAACCGTGGCTTGACAGAATCCAGATAGGCAGACGCCCAATCACCCAAACAGACCGTGTCTATCTTCTTTACCCAATCTTCGACGGGTTTTCTCTGCATCCCGGATTCCCATGTCAGGGCTTCCTTCTTCGTCAAAAACACCTTCTCCAACCGCTTCCCATCCTTCCGCACTTGGGCTACCCATTTTTGTCCTCTTTTGTATGGCATCGACTACACTCCTTTCAAAGAACAGATACTGGCGTCCCAAGCGCATTCCACCTAAATTCTTATAATGAACTCGAACCGTTTTTTCATCAAGACCTAAAAACGCTGCAACCTCTGAAACGCTCAACCTGTCTCCTAAATGATTTTTTAAAATTTCCAATCTGATACACCTCACTTGATGTGGATTGTGCTGCTCCACAGCTTTTGGGGGTGAGGTGAACCCCCTGCCAGTAAACGAGATTACTGGTAATCGAAGACGTATGAATGTTAGCCGGTATCCGCAATGCATCTTCACGGTTTCCGACGATGTCTTTAATTGGCTGGTATCTGGGAATGAACATCTTTAAATATCTCCGTCTGTTATGGTGATGTTGGGCTCAAAGTCCCTTGAGTTAAACTCCTGCCGAATTGTCTCCAGTTTGTGATTGAAATCGACTTCAGCAAGTTGGACCTTATCGTGATACAAAATTAAACTCATAAGGCGGCTTTCCAGTTCGTCATTCCTGAAAGGCTCTACGCTTCCGATTTTTTCTTTGTAACGTCTCACCCGAAATTCCAATGAACTCAAAAGGTTTTGAATCATTTCACCGATGGGCATTTTCACCTGCCCTGCTCGCCTTTTCAGCACTCCATGAACATCCGGATTCATTTTTATCTGGTATGCTTGGCTTCCTAGAGTACCTTTCCTCTTCATTTCTTCCTCCTTATTTATATTTTTTAAAGTTATAAATGTGAATATAGGTATTAAAACATATTTGTCAATATATATTTGTTATTTTATTTAAAATATTTTTTAGACAGTTTATAATATCGCTTTAGCTATTCGATATCTAACCCATTTTTATCATGACCCATATTCATCGCCATATGCATCCCTGTCCCGAAAGTCTTCGGACCCTTTCTGTTTCCGTTCTTCCTCCAATTCATCCTCGACAGCACCGATTAAGCCACCGATGAGAGCAAAATCCTCGATTCCGAATTCATCATCAAACCAATCGAAAAAGTCCATCTTTCCTCCTTCAATAGCCGCACTGGGAGCAGATAATCTTGAATTTCCTCCCATTGTAAATCGTTATGTCATTACCCAGGTGGTGTCCGAACGTGACGTGGTGGCCACAATCGAGAAGATACTTTTTCCCGGTCAGCGTCTTTATCAGTATCTCTTTAAGGTGCTCTGAATCTTCATAAAGGACTTCCTTTTCTTTGGTCATGGAACTTACCCTCCCTTAAACGCAAGAAGCCCCCACAGTCCTGACAGGGACCATGAGGGCTTCTTGTTTGTGGTTCTTGTTTAGACGGTTACACCTTCACCATCGAAAGGATGTTTCCTCCGGCGCGCTCCAAACGGTAAGCGTCGGTGGCAGTGAGACCCGAAACCTGGGCAGCTCTTGTGAATGCCTGGATGATGTGAAACATCGTGGCTCCTGGCTCCAGGTAGAATGCCTGCTGGATGATTTGGGTTTGCTCCTGTGGAATCAGGAACTGTTTTGCGAACGCCTCGATGCTTCTTTCAGGATTGTCCACGTGAGACTGCACAGAGATTTGGAACCGCTCGTGTCCGCGGTGGGATTGGCTGATGACGCCCTCCAGAATCATGGGAAACGCATCCATGACCTTTCTGGAAATGTGCTTGTATCGGGCGTCTGTTGCAGTTTTGGTGATGAGCCCATTGGTGCACAACACGCGGTAATAGAAAGCCTCGATGGACAACGCTAAAACGCCGACCTCGGAATTGGCGATGCTGATGCCGGGAACAATCTTGTCCTTTTCCGACAAATGGAAAAATCGGTCATATTCGGGGACTTTCAGCACCATCATTTCTGCGTCGAAGGCGAACTGGATTTCCGTGGACGGGTCAAACCCGTATTCCAGCATCTTTGTGAGTACCTCCATGTGATCTAGTGCCGTATACCTTTTTGTGAACACCGCCCGGAGGGCATAACCGTCGAACCGACAAAAGAGGGTCTCCCGGTTCTGGGCTTCACGGTCTAACCAGTACTGGAGATTGTCTCTTTGGAGTTCGTCAGGACATCGCATTAGATACGAATGGGGGACCCGTAGCCGATTGGCGAACAACCTCTGGGCAGAAGGCAACAACTGGAACCGATTGTCCCCGATTCTCATCCAGTCTGCGTTTTCAAACTCCATCTCCTTTACCCTTACCGTCTCATCGTAATGATTTTTGGACACATCGTGGACGCTTTGAATGACTTCTTCGAGCATAGCTGTCTTTTTCATGGTCTTCTCCTAACGTCAGATTGTTTTGGGGTTTGAAAGGCCTTACAGGCCTCTGTGAAGGGTTCTGCAAATACTTGGTGTGTTGTCATCGCCCAGACCGCCCAAAAGGACGATTCGGACGACCTGGACGATGAATTTAATAGGTTTTGATAAAGGGCCTTACCAGGTCTTACAGGCATCGGCGTAAGGGCAATCCCCACACATCCAGGAAGTTTGGGGCATGAAGATCTGGTTATCGATGGCGGCAAGAACGGAGTTGGCAACCTTGGCGAATCGCTTTCGATGCCAAGCGGTCCGTAGGGTCTCCACATATTCAAGGCGGGGGGCTTTGAGTTTCCGAAGCAGGGTGAATCGACACTTCACCGGCGCAGTGGGAAAAAC
>PCSF01000212.1:55271-58320 GCA_002771315.1 Desulfobacterales bacterium CG23_combo_of_CG06-09_8_20_14_all_52_9
AGGTAGGAATAAACGCTCATCTGGAAGTCATCATCGGCTGTACTTTGGGCCATGGATTTGGATGCCGTCTTGAAATCCACCACCACGATATCGCCGGCTTCCTCTTTAAGGACCAGGTCCAGGACTCCAAACAACTTGAACTCGGTTGGGTTGCCGTCTTCGGTATAAAGGGTGGACATGAGGGGCAGTTCGACACCGAGAATCTGGTGGGGCTTCACATCGATGCTCTCATGAAAGACCTTGAGTAAGGACCTCCCCATTTCAATGGCTCCCATTTTATCCGGCAGGTCTTTCTTGTAGATGATGGGAATTTGGGTTTCGTCCAGTTCAAGGGAAAGCAAGTCCTCAAAGCGCTGCCGTAATTCTTTCAACGGCTCGATGCGGGTATGGTTTTTGAGCGCCTTGAGATACATCTCGATGGCGCCATGAACCGCGGAACCGAAGAGTAAAGAGATGGAGATTCGCTCCCTTGGACGGTTGAAAATGTACTGAAACTGGTACCGGAGGGAACAGTTGAGATAGGTTGTGACCTGATTCTGTGAAATGTGGAGTTCATCGTTAAGTGCTTGTAATGTGGCATGAAGATTCATGGTTTACCTCCTTTTCTGTTTTTAGGCGCATGTATGGCCCTGTGAGTTTCCATATATGGAAACTTTTGATTGAGACCGGGCGAGCTAATTGGAGAGCAGATTCTGAATCAGTGCGGATGCGTCGGACTTGGTTAGATACTGGGGAACAACCCCAAAAAGTTTTAATGTCATAGAATCGAGTTCCTGACGGGTGCGACCGGTTTCCTCGTTGAGGCGCAGGATGTATTTGAACTGCTTGGCAGACAACCGATTGCCGTTGCCCCCATTGCCTCCGTTGCCGTTGCCTTTTTGGGGTTCGGGGGGTTTCGGATTTTCCCTGGGAGCATTGGATCTGGGAACCGAGGGCTTTTCGCTGGAATAAAGATGAAGACCCACGCCAAAAAGAGTGGCCGCCTTCTTCAATGCGTCTGTGGCAGCAGCCTTGTAATCATCAGCTAATGAAATGGGCTCTCCGGTTTCCTTGGCGCGGGTGATTCGGCTGGAACCGAATTGAGATTTAACGACATCGCCTGTTTTGAGCTCACCCAGGACCAGAATCTCATCGGTTTCCTTGAGGATGTGGTGTTCCAGGATGGAAAAGGACCACTTCGCATCCAGGGCGTCGTTTAGGCGTTGAATGATGGCGTGCCCTTCCACATAATCGATTCTCTTTCCGAAGTTCCCATCTCTCTGCTTGATTTGGGATGGGTCAAATGCTTTTTCTAAAAGTTCACGTTTCATGATTTGCCTCCTTTGGGTTTGATAAGGTTAAAAACGACAAAAGCCCGGACGGATAAACCGGCCGGGCCTTTGTCTGGGGTGAAAAAACTTTGTTTAAGCGGGTCTAAACGGAGCCATCACCTCCTTTATTTGGGTAGTTAAACGCGCAGGTTGAACATCTGGACGGGTCCCTGCAAGCCTTACAGACCTTTTGAGAATCGAGATATTTGGGAAGGTGCTCGAAAATGTACTCAATTGCTTTGGTCATCGGAACGCCGAGCGCCCATGAGATTCGTCTCAAGGTCCTTGATGACTGCATACTTAATTCTGGTGTGTAAGCCATGGGAATTCACCTCCTTTCTAAAACGGGTAGGGGCTATAATAATTGGATAAAAGAACAGTCCTGCTCTGACTGTATGGACCCGCTCAAACACACTTTGGGACTGGGGAAATGTTAAGACCAGGATTGAGAGGGTGGGGGGGGGTTGGTATTGGTGAATGAGAGAAAGCCTGTCTACGGGCGTTTGGGTGCGTTTAAGAGGGGTGTTTCAAGCGGGACAGAGTGAATAATAAAGATTTTGAAAGTATGAATTATTCCGATATAATTCCAGCTGAATTCGTATTAGTGTAGATTGACAGCGAATGCATCTTCAAAGATAATATGAATCTAATTCAGGTCCTTTTTACATTTTTTAGAAATATAGAATGCAGAGTCGATTCAATTTGAAAATACGACTCATGAGAAAACGAAGATATGATTGCATCAGACATAGATTTTAACCACGAGATCATGCCTCTTTATCGTTACCAGGCATGTCCTGAAAAAGACCCGGAGAGAATGGAATGGATTAGGCAGATTCTGGTTGAACATCAGCTATTTTTCGCAAGCCGGCGGTCCTTTAACGACCCGTTCGACTGTGCTATTCCAAGTTTACTAAAAATACCTGGCACCTTCTTGAAAAGGTTTGTTGAGGAGTTTGTGGATCGCAATTTCCCGAACGCCAGTGAACCTGAAAAATCGCATACGATAGATAGGTTGCTGTCGATCAACGCGCTCGAAGAGATACGCCGAGAGCTTCAGGACGACGTGGACAGGGCAGGTATAGTTTGTTTCTCGAAGGTAAGAGACGACATCCTGATGTGGGCCAACTACGCCGACAAACACAAAGGGTTGTGCTTTGAGTTTGATGGCTCCAGTAACTGCAAATTCTTTGGTGAGGCTCAGCCTGTGGAGTACGAGGACTACACGCCAGTCCCTCTACATGAGGACAGGGACCGCCGGATGACTCGGGTTATTCTCACGAAGTCGAAACACTGGGCATACGAGAAGGAATATCGGATTTTTCGCCCGGAAATGGCCGGTCAGAGTCTCGATTTTCCAGTTGAGCTTTTGACTGGTATAATTTTCGGCTGCATGATGCCAGACAAAATCCGCGAATCAGTCAAGAATTGGGCCGAAGAAGGAAGTTGTCATGTAGCTTTTTTCGAAGCGCGTCTAAAAATTGACCAATTTAGGCTAGATATCGTCCGGATAGATTAAAGAGGGGTTGTAATGGAACTGTAGTGCCCGGTCTGTACCTAATGAATTTACTGCCAGGACGATGAACAATCGCGATACTCGGATGCACGATAGACCGCCGCACGCCAGTAAATCGCAGCGATCTGCAAAAGAGGGATAAATGGCAAATCAGTGACCTCCGGCAAAGCCGGAGGTATGATTTTATGGACCGCTCAAAGCGGTATACGATAAAAGAATATTG
>PCSF01000180.1:0-147 GCA_002771315.1 Desulfobacterales bacterium CG23_combo_of_CG06-09_8_20_14_all_52_9
GCAAGCGCCTCAAACAGCTTGAAATTATTAACGCTCAGCCGTTCGCATCTCTTTTTCCGAAAATGCTCCAATCTCGCTTGCAAAAGCTTTTTACGAACCCATCAAGTTTTTACAAGCACTTTTTTAAAAGCCGCAGGATCCCCCTCC
>PCSF01000180.1:255-1116 GCA_002771315.1 Desulfobacterales bacterium CG23_combo_of_CG06-09_8_20_14_all_52_9
AGCTTGACCCAACCGGCCTAAGTCCTATATAAAAAATAGCTATGAAGTTGTATATTTTAAGGCCGAAAGCAAAATCTTGTGTAACACGGTTCTGGAATCAGACGCACACCCGTTGAAAAGGCATAACCCATGATCCTGGAAAGCCTGCTTAAGGAAATGATCGAGCGCCATGCATCCGATCTCCATCTCACCGTAGGAGCCCCACCCCAATTCAGGATCAACGGTAAGCTGTCCCCCTCCAGTCACGCATCGCTAACGCATGCGGAAACCTCCCGACTTCTTTTGGGAATATTGAGTGCGGAACAAAAAGAAGACTTCATGCAGGAACGGGAGCTTGACTTCTCCTTCGGGATGGCCGGCCTGAGCCGATTTCGGGTCAATCTCTACTGGCAACGCGGGAGCATCGCCGGATGTTTCAGGGCCATTCCGTTTCTCATCCCTAAAATCGGCGATCTCGGGCTTCCTGAGGTGGTAATGGAATTTGCCATGAAACCCAGCGGACTGATCCTCGTCACGGGTCCTACCGGATCAGGCAAATCCACCACGTTGGCGGCTCTCCTGGACCTCATCAACGAGGAACGCCACGCCCATATCGTAACCATCGAAGATCCCATCGAATATGTTCATCAACACAAAGGATGCCTGGTCGACCAAAGGGAAGTTGGCTCGGACACGCTCTCTTTCCGCCCCGCCCTCAAGCATGTGTTGAGGCAGGACCCGGACATCGTGGTTATCGGAGAAATGCGGGATCTGGAAACCGTTGAAGCCGCCCTCCAGATCAGCGAAACAGGGCATCTGACCTTTGCCACCCTTCACACCAGTTGCGCGGTCAAGACCATTAACAGGATCATCGATGTTTTT
>PCSF01000180.1:1183-1837 GCA_002771315.1 Desulfobacterales bacterium CG23_combo_of_CG06-09_8_20_14_all_52_9
TTCTTCTGCCCAGGGCCGATGGGGAAGGAAGGGTTCTGGTGTCCGAGGTTCTGTTGACCACCCCGGCCATCCGCCACCTGGTAAGAGAAAACCAGATTCACCAGCTTTATTCCCAGATGCAGATGGGCCAGGTCCAGTCGCGCATGCAGACCATGAACCAGGCTCTTCTTCAATTGTTAAAATCCAACACCATCACGTTGGAAAGCGCTCTGAATCATTCCCCCGAACGGGAGGAACTGGAGCGATTGTTGGGGATTTTCAAATAGGATTGAGGAGATCCATTGGCGCACGACGCATCTAAATTCGAGGAAGTGCTATTCGTTGATCAATCCAAGGTCTGGGTCGTAACACCCGGGGATCGCGATGGGGTGGACGGCCCATTCCCGCTCCCGGGATCAGGATCCTCGGAGAGCGCCTCCCTGGAGTCGGCGCTGCCCAAGTCGACATCCCTGGCCATCGTCCTGCCGGATGAATGGGCAAAGGAAGAATGGGTCCCTTTCCAAGGCACCAAGGTCAGCCTCATGCGGGCATACGCCGAGCGCATACTGAAAAGGCAGTTAGCCCAGACTCCCAAACTGGTTCCCTTCCACGATTTACGAAAATACACCCGCGGGTCCGAACGCGGCTTCCTGATGGCCAGCGTGATCGAAGCCG
>PCSF01000180.1:1856-5567 GCA_002771315.1 Desulfobacterales bacterium CG23_combo_of_CG06-09_8_20_14_all_52_9
GGCAGTCAGGAAAACCGGCTCCCAGGTGACATTGATCAGCACACCCGGTTTCCTTCTCAAAGAGTGGTTCCTCAGATCAGGACTGTCCGCTCCGGAACATGGGGTTTGTGCGCTGTTGGAACAATCGGGCGTTTTTTCCCTATGGGCATTAAACGGAGACCGGCTGGCCTTTTGTCGAAGTCTGAAGCCACCATCCGCCGAGGATCCCGAGAAAAATGCGCATTACATTGCCTACGAACTGCGCCAATCGCTCTTCTATTTTGCCCAGCAGGAAAAGGTTCCTGTAAAGCGCCTTTACCTTGTCGGAGAATTTTCCTCCAGGAATTGGGAGGAAGGGCTTGCTCAGGATCTTGGAATCGAGGTCAGCGATTTGCCGCTTCCCGAAACATACCGGCTGGAGCGGTTTGACTTAAACCATGGAGGCCACCTCCTGCCCTTCCTGTCTCTCCTCAGGTTAGGAACAGCGCGTAATCTGCCCGTGAACCTGCTCCCGGCCCCTCTTAAGCGGGAGCTTGTCCAGCGGCCGTGGGTGCGTGCCGGCATCGCAGCGGGTATTTTTGTATGGATCGGCATCGGCGTTTTGCTTGCGCTTTTCACCTATCATGCCCATCGGGAGAAATCCCTTTGGCAGCCCGACTGGGAGACGCGGGTGGAGGAAGCCCACCAGAGAATGGAGACCTTGAGTCGGCTCAGCCAATGGGCAACCGAGTTTTACGAGAGGCCGGGTGCCGGCCACTTTGTCTATCGCGTATCCCGGCTTCTCAAAGATAAAGATGCCGATGCGGAAATTGTCGATATGGACATCACATTCGGTTCGAGCACCAAGGTTCGGATGAAGGCTGCATTGAGGGCGGAGAACGCATCGGATCTGGAGGCAAGGCTCAGGGCACTCATACTAAGACTCAGTGCCCTTGATCCGGAGCTTACCAAAAAGGACATCGCCCACTTTCCCTTAGAGCCTGCCGATGCCGCAGAGGGACAACGACGCTATCTTTTTGATCTGGAGCTATCTTCCCCATGGCTAAACATTGGATCCTCTTAGGGACTTTCTGGGTCGGGGCTTTTGCCACCTTCATCTTCCTTGCCTTCAGGGTGGAGGGGTTTGTGAAAAAGCGACACGCCTATGAGGAAGCCCGCATCTCTATCAGACAGGTTGAAATGTTAAAAACGAGGGGGGAGCAGATTGAAAAGCTGGTTTTAGGGCTGAAGTATCCCTGTCAGGTCCCGAAAGTGTGTGCCCTGCAGGTGCGTGAAAGGATCAGGGAACTCTGTGAGCCCCTGGGTCTGACCGAAACGGGCATAAATGAAAAGAACCCTGCCTCACCCGGTTTAGTGCAAGAGAGTCTGACCATGGAAGCAATGTTGGCGGGAGAAATGATCCGGGTAGCAGCCCTTTTGGCGATGATGGAAGAAAAGATCCCGGGCCTTGTGGTGGAGAAAATCGTGACACAGCCCCAGGAACGAGGTCCTCACGGGAGATTGATGCACACAGTAACCTTTCAAGTGCACTTGGGGAAATGACCGTGCTCGATTTTCTCACCAGGCACCCCGTTGCTTTTTGGGCAATGATCTCCCTAGTCGGTCTTGCCGGCGCGGGAGGTTATGTGTTTTCACGCATTGCCGGAAGCGACAGCGCTTTTAAGCGAACGGCTCCCATGGAAAGAGGTATTGCAGGGAAGCTGGAACACGCCTTCAGGATCGTCGAAGATGCAAACAAGAAGAAGAAAAACACACAGGAACTCTTATTATCCCTGAAAGAAGCAGAAGAAAAGGCGATGCGGATCAGTTCGCCTCCCGTGATCGATCCGGAAAAATCGACACCCACGGAAACCGTCGAGCCTCTCCCCAGCCTCGAGGGAATTATGGTGGCAAATGCCGTCGAAGGGGGATTAAAGCGTTACGCCATTTTAAACGGCAAAAGACTTGAAAAGGGCATGACACTGGGAAGCTATCGTCTGGTGGAGATAAAAGACTTCTCCGTTCTTCTGGAAGGCCCAAAGGGGTTGAAGGAAATCTCGGTTACGAGGTATCCCCTCCCCAAAGGGATCGTCGATGAGTCCCAAAAGGTCCTTGAGGAATCCAAACCAAAGGGGGATCCTTCATGATCCGTTTACCCGCAGTTTTGAAAGTTATCGCGCTTTTTTTCGCCGCAACCGCCATCGGCTGCGCTACCGGACAAAAGGAAAAGTATGCCTTTAAGGAGCCCCGCCCGAGCGCATATCTGGAGGCGGCCAAGAGGCCGGCTCCTCTCGGTCCTCCTCCTATGGAGGAAAAGTTGACCCCATATCTGCCCTCTCCGGCCAACAAGCCCAAGCTCTTATCCCTTCACTTTGACGGCGCTCCCCTGGGCCAGGTCTTGCAGGCCTTGGCTGAAGACAGCAGCATGGGGCTCCTCATTGCGCCCGACGTGGACATCAATATCCCCATCTATGTGCATTTGAAGCATGCCACCCAGGAAGAGGCATTGCGTACCGTGATCACCGAAGGCGCCGACTTTTTCCACTCCGTCGAAGGCCTCACCATCAGGGTGCAGCGGCACGATGAGGCGTTTTTCAGGTTGGATTACCTTAAGACTCCGCGGCTCACCACCACCAAGGTGGGAGGAGATATCCTCGGCGGTGCCTCGACGGGCGGAGGCGGGAGCGCGTCCTCGAGTATCGTCGGCGAATTCACCGTCGCTTCCACTGAAGCCAAGGAGGAAACCAATCTCTGGGCTCAGCTCGGAGCGTCTCTGACGGCCATGAAATCCTCTGAGGGAGTTGTGGTTGTCCAGCCTGCCTCGGGCACGGTGTACATTTCCGACAGGCCCTCCCATATGGCCAAGATGCGCAAAATTATCCTGGAGGTCCGGAAGATGATCATGAGCCAGGTGTTGATCGAGGCCAGGATTTTGGAAGTTCAGCTTAGGGATCAGACCCAGATCGGGATTCAGTGGGATGCAGCAAGCCGGTTTTCCCTTTTCGGGAGAGAAGGGGCCTTTAAAATCGTGCAGAATTTGGGCCTCGGCATCGGTACCGGCCAAGGGGCGGACGTCACTTCCGTAGGGACAGGGGGCGCCATCGGCGTGAGCATCTTCGGTGTTGACGCCCTGATTGATTTTCTTCAAACCCAGGGAGAAGTGAAAGTCCTTTCCAATCCTTACCTTTTGGTCATGAACGGCCAATCGGCTGTCATCACCATCGGGAGCCAGTTCCCCTTCGGGGATGTGGCAGGGGTCTCCATCTCCGATGAGGGCCGTGTCACATTCGACTCGAGCATCAAACGGGCCCTGCTGGGGCTTCAACTCGGCATCACCCCTCACATTACCGAGGAAGGGGAGGTCCTGCTCCATGTGCTCCCATCCATCACCAATCTCCAGGGGGAGACCATCGTGGAAATCCCCACGACTGGAGGCGAAGTACAGCAGATCCGGAACCCCATCATCGATCTCAGGCAAATGGGAACCATGATCCGGGCAAGGGAAGGCCAAAGCGTTGTTCTCGCGGGATTGATCCGCAGGGAGCGAAACCTCGAAGAGGAAGGGATCCCTTATTTGAGCCGGATCCCTATCATCGGCGCCCTTTTCAAAAACCGGTCCGAGACCCAAAGCGTTTCAGAGCTTGTGGTGATCATCACTCCCAGGATCGGCACTCCCGGAACTCGGGGGACTTTCTAACCGAGATGGATGGCACCGCCTGGCCCGAAATTAGGGTGACATGCATGATGGCTTCG
>PCSF01000180.1:5580-6376 GCA_002771315.1 Desulfobacterales bacterium CG23_combo_of_CG06-09_8_20_14_all_52_9
ATGCTCTCTTTCCGTCATTCCGGCAAAAGCCGGAATCCAGTGTTTTCAAGCACTGATGAAACTCCTGGACCCCGTTTTTCAACGGGGTGACGACTCTTTCGAAGCCATCATGCGTAAATTTTGGTTAAAAATGCAAATTTTTGTCAAAAGATTAAATAATTTAATACTGACCCTTTAAGGCAAGTAACCGGGCATAAAAATTTTTATTATTAATTTCATGGATTTCAATAGGTTATAGTTTTCTTTAAAAATATAAAATTTTGGCCTGCTTTTTGCTTAATATAGTTATATTGTAAACATCGGGTTTGAAAATCCGATTGATTTAAACTCAAACTTGATGAATTCGTGAAAAGTAAAAATTTAGGATGGCAAAGTAAAAAGCTTCAGATGCAAGGCGCGCAAATCCTGAGGAATGAGGCGTACATATGGGTACGCCGCAATGATGAAGGATGCAGTGCAACGCAGCAGATGGACTTTTTACGAAGCCATCAACCTTAAAAAAGGGGAGGAACAAGAAATGATGAATTGGCTTTCGAAAAAAACAAAAGATCAGCGCGGTTTCACCCTCATTGAAATCGCCATCGTCCTGGTGATCATCGGGCTTCTCATCGGCGGCGTACTCAAAGGGCAGGGGATGATTTATAATTCCAAGATCAAGCGATACCAGGCGGATATCGACGGGATCCGTGCCGCCTACTATGCTTACTTCGACCGCTACGGCTACTATCCGGGGGATGATAATACCGCCAACGCTCGCTGGGGTGCAGTCAATGGAAATGCGAATGGACAGATTGCT
>PCSF01000180.1:6619-6842 GCA_002771315.1 Desulfobacterales bacterium CG23_combo_of_CG06-09_8_20_14_all_52_9
GCTAATGTTACCCAATACATCTCATTTTAATCGCTCCAAGAAGCCGACAACCTCATGAAACTAACGGGATCGGGGTTTCTCCGGGTTATTCGCCCGGAGAAACCCTTCTTCCATATATGGAGAAAATTTCGCTGCGGTCAACAAGGGGAAACTTCCCTTAGAAATTCCTCGGGGATGACCCTCATCGAACTGGCGGTGGTCCTTGCCGTCGTGGGCCTCATGG
>PCSF01000180.1:6910-7117 GCA_002771315.1 Desulfobacterales bacterium CG23_combo_of_CG06-09_8_20_14_all_52_9
CTCGATGAAGACCGGAATGCACTCCTTTCCTTTTGGGATACCCGCCAGGTCCTTCCCTGTCCGGACACCACTGGGGACGGACAGGCCGACTGTTCAGGTTCGGGGCTTGTGCTTTACGGCACCTTGCCCTTTGCGGACCTGGGAGTCCCCCCCAACGACGGGACCGCAAGACCCGTCTATTATGCCGACCTCACCCGGTTTACGAAA
>PCSF01000292.1:0-5103 GCA_002771315.1 Desulfobacterales bacterium CG23_combo_of_CG06-09_8_20_14_all_52_9
ATCAAAGACCTTATTGAAGCGGTCGTCGGGAAAAACATAGGGAAGGAGAAAAACGCATAATGCGGCATCACAAAAATACCATAAGGACTTTGCAGGCGGTCATATCGGTTGCGGTCCTTTTCTGCTTGTTCTTGGCCGGATGTTCCGAGAAAAGCAAAGAACCGGGCAGGTCTTCTGCCGGAAGGTTCGTGATTCAGAACGCCGGGTCAGATACCATGGTCAATGTGGCCCAGGCTTGGGCGGAAGAGTATGCAAAACTTGAGCCCTCCGTCTCAGTGGAGGTCTCTGGAGGAGGATCGGGGACCGGGATAGCGGCGTTGATCAACGGGACGGTGGACATCGCCAATTGCAGCCGGCGGATGAAGCAGGAGGAGATCGACAGGGCAAGACAGAATACCGGCAAGGAACCTAAAGAGTTTGTGGTCGGCCATGACGCGCTTGCCATCTATGTTCATAAAGACAATCCGCTTAATGAAATTACCCTCGAGCAACTGGCAAAAATCTACGGCGAGGGTGGAAAAATCGAAAAGTGGTCACAACTCGGCATTGCAAACCCTAAATGCGAAAACGATGAGATTATCCGTATCAGCCGGCAGTCCAACTCCGGGACGTACCACTATTTTCGCAACGCATTGCTGGGCGACCAAGGGGATTTTAAGTTGGGATCGAGAGACCTCCATGGGTCCAAAGACGTCGTGGAATTGGTGGAACGAACGCCCTGTGCCCTCGGCTACAGCGGAATGGGATACGCCACGGAACGCGTTAAAAAGCTCAAGGTGGCTAAAAAAGCCGGGGATCCTGCGTATGAGCCTATCGTCGAGACCACGATTAACGGCACCTATCCCATTGCCCGGCCGCTCTTGATGTATTCGCTGGGTGAACCCGCGGGAGAAGTCAAAAAGTATCTCGATTGGATATATTCCGAAACCGGTCAGAAAATAGTTGGAGAGACGGGATACGTGCCGCTTCCTAAACCACAAGGTTCCACAGGCAAATAGGCTCCCGGAGAATTTTCATAGATGAGTCTTCGACATCGCCTGGACACGGTCACCGAGCCTATCATTGAAAGAATCATTCAACTTTGTGGGATCAGTGCCATTGTCTTTGTTTTTGGTATCTTTTTTTTCGTATTTCGGGAGGGTTCGGATCTGCTCTTTCGGGGATTCGATCTCGTCGAATTCTTGACGAGCCCGCAATGGTATCCCGATTCTGTCGGACACAAGCGTTACGGTGCGCTGGCTCTCATCGCGGGAACGACCAGCGTGACCTTACTGGCCATGGCCATTGCAGTCCCCTTCGGCCTCGGGGCCGCTATCTTTATCTCAGAATTCTGCAGTCCCAAGCTCAGAGAGACATTCAAGATCGTCATCGAACTGCTCGCCGCCATCCCTTCGGTTGTCTGGGGATTTATCGGGCTGACTTTGATGAACGAGCTGATCATTACCCTTTTTGATGCACCCATAGGGCTTACGGTTCTAAACGGCGGCGTCATTCTTGCGCTCATGAGCGTCCCTGTCATCGTGTCTATAGGCGAAGATTCCCTCAAGGCGGTCCCTGATTCCTATCGCGAAGCAGCCGAAGCCCTCGGCGCAACGCGTTGGCAGATCATTTACCGGGTCCTCCTACCTGCGGCCAAGAATGGGTTGCTGGCCGCCGTCCTGCTGGGAATCGCTCGCGGAATCGGAGAAACCATGGCAGTACTCATGGCCACCGGCCATGCCGTCAAAATCCCACACAGCGTGCTTGATTCGGTTAGAACCCTGACGGCAACGATTGCTGCCGAACTGGGTGAGGCCCCGGTGCATTCAGACCACTACCAAGTATTGTTTCTGATTGGAGTCTTGCTTTTTACCATCAGCTTCTTCATCAATCTTGCCGCCGATTTAATCATTAAAGGAATTGGACGCAAATAGGGTACAAGGAGGATGAAGGGACAGGTCGTGGCCACCAACGAGTCGAATCCTGCAAGTCTTGGTGCAAACCCCGGGTTATCATCAACCCCAGGTTACGGAAGCCGGGACCTGTTTACAGAGACGCCCTTTGTGCGCAAAAAAAAGCGTACAGAGTATCTGGTCGAGGCCATCTTTTTCTTGATGACCCTTCTGATGGTTGTTCCTCTTATTTTTATCGTCTGTTACCTCTTCTACAGAGCCGCCCCGGCCTTATCTATTGACTTCCTGTTCTCCGCTCCCACATCAGGCATGCGTGGCGGCGGCATCTGGCCTGCATTGTTGGGTACGCTCTATCTGGTTATCCTTTCTCTGCTTGTTTCCGCCCCGATTGGGGTACTGGCGGCTGTTTACTTGAATGAGTATGCGCGAGACAACTGGTTGACGCGTATCATCAACCTGGCCGTGGTGAATCTCGCCGGAGTCCCCAGCATTGTTCATGCCCTGTTTGGCGTGGGCGCTTTTGTCCTGTTTGCAAGAATGGGCCGCTCAATCCTCGCAGCATCGCTCACCCTGGCGATCATGACCCTTCCGGTCATCATTGCGGCGACTAAAGAAGCCCTTTCCGCCGTACCCATGGCTTTTCGAGAGGCATGCTGGAACGTGGGTGCATCACGCTGGCAGACCATCCGTGGAATTGTACTGCCTAATTCGATAAGCGGTATCTTGACCGGCATCATCCTGCAGGTGTCGCGGGCCGCCGGTGAGACCGCCCCCATCATGTTTACCGGCGCGGTGTTCTACAAGGCCATATCCGAAGGAGATATCTTTGCATACGGCCTGTTTGATCAGTGCATGGCCCTTTCCATGCACCTTTTTACCATATCCACCCAGGTCCCCAATGTGCCTGAGGCGATACCATACGCGACCGCGGTTGTGCTGCTCGGCACTGTCTTGCTGGTGAATATGCTGGCGATTGTCTTTCGCGTATACCTGCGTTCCCGAAAAAAGTGGTAGGCATTTGTGGAAATGTTAAAGAAGAAGATCGAGATTTCGAACTTGAGGGTCGGATACGGCAACGAGCAAGCGCTCAAAGGGATCTCCCTTGACGTCTACGAGAACGAGATCCTTGCAATCATCGGGCCGGCGCAGTCTGGAAAGACGACCCTGCTGAAGGTCATCAACCGTACCGTAGAATTCATCCCGGGGGTTCAGGTTGAGGGATCGGTGAAGATCGACGGTCAGGACGTCCTCGATGTCAAGAACGTTTATGAACTGCGCCGCAAGATCGGGATGGTATTTCCACTCCCCATCGGCCTGCCGTTGTCTATATATGATAATGTGGCCTTCGCACCTCGGGCTGCCGGTGTTTACGACTCCACTAAGCTCGATGAACTTGTCGAGCGTTGCTTGAAGCAGGCAGCCCTTTGGGAGGAAGTCAAAGATCGCCTGAGCAGTCTGGGGACCAGGCTATCCGGGGGACAGCAACAACGACTCACCATCGCCCGGGCCCTGTCTCATCAACCGGAGATCCTGTGCCTGGACGAGTTTTCCATCGCGGTCGACCCGGTGACGACTATGCGCATCGAGGACGTTTTGAGAGAACTGCGCTCGCAAGTCACGATTATTCTGGTTACCAACCTCGTGCAGCAGGCCCGGCGTCTGGCAGACCGCACCGCCTTTCTCTTCAATGGCGAACTCATCGAGATCGACTCAAATGACGTTATTTTTTCGAACTCCCCCACCAACAGAGTGACTTATGACTATGTGATGGGGAATTTCGGATGAGTGCGCCTGAAAAGTTCAGTATTGAAACCGAAAAACTCAACCTCTGGTATGACGATTTCCAGGCGTTGATGAATGTGAGCGTCAAAATGAAGGACGGCCTGATTACCGGCCTCATTGGGCCCTCGGGCTGCGGTAAGACCACCTTGCTGCGCTGTTTCAACCGTGTGAACGAACGGTACGGCAATGTCACGACAACAGGACAGATCAAGATCCTCGGAAAGAACATATACGATCCGGATGTCTCACTGCCGGAGATGCGCAAAGCAGTCGGCATGGTGTTTCAGCGCCCTAATCCATTGCCGATTTCCGTGTACGAAAATATCATGTTCGGATTGAGAATACACTCGGAGCGGGCGTCTCTGAAAAAATCAGCTGCGGATGAGATCGTAGAGAAATCGCTGACGGAAGTTTTTCTTTGGGACGACCTGAAAGACAAGCTCAAGAAGAAAGCCACTGCGTTGCAACTTGAACAGCAGCAGAAGCTGTGTATCGCCCGTCTCCTGCCTTTAAAGCCGCAAGTTATTCTGATGGACGAACCGTGCTCCTCATTGGACGCCGAATCGACCCGGGCCATTGAAGAGATGATGTTGAATCTGGCGGGACGTTACACTATGGTGATCGTAACGCATAACATGGCGCAGGCTCGGCGTGTCAGTGATGAGTGCCTTTTTATGTTAATGGGAGAAGTCATCGAGCATAGTCGCACCCAGAGCCTTTTCTTGACTCCCAGAGATTCGAGAACTGCGGACTATATCGAAGGACGGTACGGCTAATATCATGTCTTCCGGTTCCGGCCACAAGCGATGCCCATGTTTCTAAAATCCGTTCGCATCATGTTCACCTGTTCCTTGGCCGATCCCGACCTTTTTGGCCTCGATAATTTCCAGCAGTCTGCCCTTTACGAAAAGAGCATAATCGGCCGGGCCGTTTGCCGTGGGAAACTCTTCAACGGCACACCTTTGCAGAATTTTGGTATCCAGCTTATCGGAGTATTTGATAATTTTCCAGGGCGGCTTGAGGGCCTTCAGCTTTTTGTCGATTCTCTCTTTTCTGGTTTTCCATTCGTTTTCAGTCACAAGGGTCCCTCCTCTGCGTTCAACAAATGGGTTGAACCGGCTGCAATTTCCTTTTACCACCGGCGTTTTATTTTAAAAAGCGTTGATTTTCCCCGATTTCAGATCCAAAGACCCTGATCGGTCTGTTTTTGTTTTTCCCCAGGGGTTAACATAATTTACATTTAAATTTACATTGACATTGACATTTATATGTGCCATTTTCGGAAAACAAAAAAACCGGAACGATACGGGAGGGATTTTTATGATGGCGGAGTTTACGCCGAAACAAGAGCGGCTTATAGACTATCTCAAGGGAGAAGGGTCCCGGACCGGACGGACGCCCAGTCTGCGCCGGGCGGCGGAGCATCTCG
>PCSF01000292.1:5146-7091 GCA_002771315.1 Desulfobacterales bacterium CG23_combo_of_CG06-09_8_20_14_all_52_9
AAAGAAGGGGGCGCTACACCGGGAGAAGCGTTACGGCCGCACCGTTCATCTTCTCAATCGTGCGGGGCAGCCGACAGGGCTTTCACGCTTCCGGGAAATCCCCGTGGTGGGCAATATCGCCGCCGGGTTGCCTCTGTACGCCCAGCAGGAGTGGGGAGGAAGCCTGGTGGTGGACGCGGACCTGTACGGAGGGGCGAATTTGTTCGCCCTTACGGTCCGGGGCGATTCCATGAAAGACGCCGGAATCCTGGACGGGGACCTGGCCGTGTGCGAGCCGAGACAGTTCGCCGAAAATGGGGAGATCGTGGCGGTTTTGATCCGGCAGGAGGAGGCGACCATCAAGCGTTTTTTCCTTAAAAAAAAGCACATCGAACTGCGGCCTGAAAATGCCTCGCATCGTCCCATGATCTGCGGATTCGATGAAGTCCTGATCCAGGGAAAGGTCATCGGCATCCAGCGGGGACCCGATGTCATGAAACGGGTGTGAGGATCCGCCATGTCCGGTTGTACCCTTTTTGTCGGCACCAGCGGCTATTCCTACACCGAGTGGGTGGAGGCCGGATTCTATCCGGAAGGGACCCCGTCCGGGCGGATGCTTCCCTTGTATGCCCGGGAATTTTTAATCACCGAACTCAACTACACCTGGTATCAGATGCCCAAAGCCGAGGCTGTGGAACGCCAGCGATCCCTGGCGCCGCCCGGTTTTTTGTTTGCCGCCAAACTCACGCGCACCCTGACCCATGAAATCGATCCGGAAACCTGGAAAAAGGACGCCGCATCTTACCGGAACGGCATCACCCCCCTCCTCCAGGCCGGACAGCTCGCCGCGGTCTTGATCCAATTCCCCCCTTCCTTTGACCGCACGCCCGAACATCGAAGACACCTGGCCGCCCTCATCGCCGAGCTGGACGGGCTTCCATTGGCCGTGGAATTCCGCCACCGGTCCTGGAACGACGAGCGGGTCTTTACGGAATTGATAAAACGCCGGGTCATCCTGGTGAATGTCGATGTACCGGATCTTTACGGGCTCTTCCCGGCCCTGGACATGGTCACCTGTCCCGACCTGTTTTATGTCCGATTCCACGGCCGCAACGCCAAAGGGTGGCGATCCGGGAAGATGCATCTCCAGTTCGATTACAGTTACAGCGATGACGAATTAAAGGACTGGATCGAAAACCGGATCGTGCCCATGGCTGCAAAGGCCCGGAAAGGCATCCTCTTTTTCAACAACCACGTCCGGGCCCAGGCCCCGGAAAACGCCAAGCGGCTCATCCGTCTTCTCAAGGAATACGGGCTTTCCACGGCGTAACATGCGGGAGCGGTTCATCATCCATCTGAATGTGGCCGATTTCGCCTCGGCGGTGGAGCGGGTCGTGGAACCCCGGCTTCAGGGGCGTCCTGTTCTCATCGCACCGGAAGGAAGCTCCCGGGCCGTCGTGTACGACATGAGCGAGGAGGCCTACCGGCACGGGATCCGCAAGGGGATGCCTATCCGCAAGGCCCTGCGGCGCTGTCCCGGCGCCACGGTCCTCCCGCCCCACCCGGACCGGTACGAACGGGCCATGCGGGCTTTCCTCGAGCACGCCCTCCCCTACTCCCCCCTCATTGAAATCACGGACTGCCGGGGACATCTTTTTCTCGACGTGACCGGAACCGGAAGGCTCTTCGGCCCGCCTCCGGATCTGGCCTGGCGCATCCGAAAAACCGTGCGCTCCGCCATGGGACTGAATCCCATCTGGTCCGTGGCTCCCAATAAATTAACGGCCAAGGTGGCGACCCGGATCGTCAAGCCTGCGGGCGAGTACATCATCGGCGCCGGCGAAGAAGAAACGTTTCTGGCGCCTTTGCCGCTGCACCTGATCCCGGGAATCGAATCGGAGGACCTGAAACGCTTTTCCGATTTCAATCTGACGTATGTGCGGGAGGCGGCCCGCCTTTCCGAGGA
>PCSF01000086.1:0-7045 GCA_002771315.1 Desulfobacterales bacterium CG23_combo_of_CG06-09_8_20_14_all_52_9
CGAAGCTTGCGAGGAAATCCTCTTGTTGAGCGGCATGGCGGAAGAATCCTATAAGCGCTATTCCTTTAAGGCGAATCAGAAGACGACTTATCTGGCCACATTCCGGGCCATCGTTAAAAAATATCTGCAAAAAAAGCCGGCGGAGATCCTGGAGGATCTGGTCGCCGGAACCCCTGGCGACGAGGGGAAATGGTTTGCGGCAGCCAAATCCTCAGGGCTTTATGCCGAAGCTATCGAACTGGCCAATCGCACCCCTTGAGATCCCAAAACCCTCGTTCGCGCAGCGCGGGACATGGCGGAGATGCAACCCCGGTTAGCTCTCGAAGCCGGGTTGGCCGCGTTGCGATGGCTGGTGGAAGGATACGGTTACGAGATCACCGGCGCAGACGTTTGGGCGGCATTTGCTTTCACCCTGAAAGCCGCCGAAAATGCGGGGTGCGCTCCGGAGACCTTGCAGCGCATCCGGGATCTGGTGGCCCGGGAAACCTTCGGCGACCGGCTCGTAACACGGGTTTTGGGCCGTGAGCTCGGATTGAAATAAACTCAAACGCGTTTGGGCGCCGGCATTGAAGTGCTCGTTATCAAGCCAGGGCTTCGCGCCCCTTGCTTTACTTCCGGTTCGGATTGTGCCGCACCGGCTTCCCTTCGATTTTTTCGATCGGATCGTTCACATAGACCTTTCCGAGTCCGATGGCTGAAGTGAGTATTCCGCCCTTTTTGTCTTCGCTGATCCCGTCCGAGAAGCCGAGGTCCACCGGGACTTTGCCCCGTCCGCCCTGCGCATCCACGACATAGGTGGGGCGTAGAAAACCGGTGGTGGCCCCGCAGAGGTCCCGGCAGATTTCTTTTCCTTTGTACACTTGGGTTCGAAAATGACCCGTTCCCTCGACGAGATCGGCGTAGTAGAGATAATAGGGCCGTACTCCCATCCTGCCCAGACCATGCACCAGGTCCCTCATCACGTCCGTGTCGTCGTTGACCCCTTTGAGCAGGACGCTCTGGTTCGCAACGGGAATGCCCAGATCCCTTAAAATTTTGACGGCCTGATAACTCTGATCCGTGATTTCATTGGGATGGTTGAAGTGCGTGTTGATGTAAAGCTGTGGATCCTTGAGCGACCGCGGCGTATGGCTCTTGAGCATCTCGATGAATTCCGTGTCCTCGATGATTTTCTGCGGCCAGACGCAGGGGACCCTCGTGCCGATTCTGATCAGATCCAGGTGCCGGATGGCTCTGAGACCGCCGAGGACCTCATCGAGTCTTTTAGTCGGAATCAGCAAGGGATCCCCACCGGAGATCAGCACGTCTCTGATATCTTCGTGGGACGCGATGTATTCGATCCCCTTGCCGATCTCCTCTTTGGACGGATTTTTACGATCGTCGCCCACTTTCCGTTTTCTGGTGCAAAATCTGCAGTACATCGAGCACTCATTGGATACGAACAGCAGAACCCTGTCCGGATACCGATGTATGATGGTTCTCGGGCCGCCGAGAGGAATGTCTCCCTCCTCATCCAGCGGATCTTCCGAAAGGTCCATGTAATGCTCGAGTTCCTCGACGTTGGGAATCGACTGTTTCCATATACCGTCGTTCATCTTTTCGATGAGTCCGAGATAATACGTGTTAACCCTCATGGGATATCTGGCGATGACGTCCCTTAATCTGGGATCGACCCTCGCCTTTTGTCCGGTGAGCCATTTCTCCAGATCTTCGAAAGTCTTGATTCCGTTTTTCAGGATGTCTTTATACCCCATGGGTCATTCTCCTCTTGATCGCCTTGGATTTCCAAATCAAGGGCGCGGTTCTATGGGGCTTCCGTCCCATTGCCGGCTTTAAAGCCCGCCTCACAATTTCACCCCGGACCTACTCATCTTGGTCGATCAGATTCTTTGCTTAACTTCGAGCGGATGAGCTGCACGCAGCCCAGCTTTAATGTATCCGTACTCTTGGACGCGTCACCCGATTCACTTCGTATGGTTTTCTCGGGTGTGTCGGGCCTGCATTATTCAAATATGGGCCCGATACTTTAAGATTATTCTATGTTTGCGCCGACAACAGCTGCCATCTGCATCATATTGATCGTCTGGCCTTCTTTCAGATTTGTAAGGTCAGTAACCTTGCCGGATTTGCTTTGGGATTTTGTGTTTTTAAAGATCGGGAGCAATTTAGCATCAGCTACAATGAACTTGCCCGCATTTTCAGGCTTTCCATTTTCAGTCTTTGTCTGAAGCTTATTTGCTTTAATATAATCCCATAATTTTTTGGTGATCTCTGTCCTGGGAAGTTCTTTTGCTTTCAGAAACTCTGCCAGCTCATTTTTCAACTTTACCGGTTTGCTCAATCCTTTTGCTTCTGTCATTTCCAACTCCTTCATGTTTTAATTTAAATTATACCCGTTGTCAGATCTTCTGCCAATTTCATTCTAGTGCGGACCCGCATGATAGCTGGTGTGGATGGCCGGGGGAGAAAAACTCCCGGCTACCCGATTGGCCGATTACTAATGGATATCCAGTTGCACCTTTATGGCTTCATCGACTTTGCACATATCGTCATGGGAGAGAATGCCGGCTCGTCGGAAAAGCCTTTGCTTGCTCACGGTTGCCAACTGATCTGCCATGGCCTTGCTTTCTTTTCCTTCAAAGACAACTACTGCTTCGCTGGGGTAGAGGCGATCCACGTTACTGGTTAAAGGGACAACCTGAATGCGGTTAAGGAACCGATTCGAAGCGTCATTACTCAAAATTACCGCAGGGCGCTTCTTCTTGATCTTCCTACCGTTTGAGGGGTCGAAGTTGACCCACCATACCTCACGCCGTTTCATGGGCGACGTCCTTGAAGGTGGCTTCGGCCCACTCCATGGCCTCCTTTTCTCTTTTCTTGTCTCTTGCCATGTCGGCGTAAGCCGAGTCGAGGTTGGGACGTACGACGTGCGGCCGGACCAGTTCCTGTATGAACTTGCTTATCTTACGCGGGCCGATTGTCTTATGCAGTCCCTCATAGACGCCTTCATCAATGGTGATGGTCAGTTTCTTCTGCATCGTGAATCTCCTAATACGTGTACTATACGTGTAGTGCGTCGTCTTGTCAACAGCGAACCGACCTGCCATTCGGGATGATTTTATTAGGCCAACGGGCGGGGGTTCCCCGGAAGTTGTCTTCGCGCCGTTTAAGTAACGCTTCGCGAATTCCTGAGGCTTAATGACCTCGATCCCAACGATTCGGTCGGGAAGATGCCCCGGTTTTCAGGATTTTATCTTGCGCCATTGTTTTGGTTGTGAGACGATTTTGTGAAATGATCCGTGAAAATTGCAAAAGCGATAAGCGTTGGTGAAGGAATAGGAATGAAAACCGTTACCCGGAACGAACTGATTTATCCGTCTTATAGAACCCTGCTCTTCATGTGCTGCGGGGTTACTTTCTGTTGCTATCTGGGCTCTTATATGCGAATGCCCGTCGTTCCTCTTTATGCTAGGTCTCTGGGCGCCGGTACGGCGCAGGTGGGAATCATCAATTCAGCGTTCTTTCTCATGGCGGGAGTGTTATCGTTGCCTTTTGGAATCCTCTCGGATCGTTTAGGGCGTAAATTGCTCGCATCTCTGGGATTACTCATTTTATCGGCCACTTCGTTCCTGCTCTATTTCAGCAAGACTCCTGCACAGATCACCTGGATTTATCTCTTCTTCGGTATAGGTCTGGCCGCCTTCGGTCCGACGATGATGTCCTTTGTCGCTGATTTTTCTCCGCCCACTCACTTGGGGCGTTCCTATGGATGGTACACAACAGCCCTTTACACCGCCATGAGCCTGGGGCCCGCGGTGGGAGGATTCGTGGCTCATGAACTGGGATTCTTGCAGGTTTTTCTTATCTCCGGAGCAGTCATTCTATTCACATTTGGGGTAGTGGTTCTCATTTTGCCTTCTTTTCGCTCAACTCACAGTGCCGGTTCAGAGAAGCTTACAACTTCAAGAGTCGCGAAAAGTTTTATGAAAAATCGCCCGCTTCTGGCCTGTTGGCTCACCACACTGGGCGGTTGCTTCGGACTCGGCATGTTCATTACCTTCATCCCTCTTCATGCTCAAAATCAAAACCTCAATGTCGGACAAATCGGACTGGTTTTTTCAGCTCAGGGACTCTGTAATGCCGTTTCCCGTATTCCTTTCGGTCACATGAGCGACAGGGTTCGTGATCGGAGAACCTTGGTGGTCATCGGATTTATCGGATTTGCTGCGACCATGGCCGGTTTCGGAATATCCCGAACTATGCTTCATTTCATCTTTTTTGCTCTCACCCTGGGAATCAGCATGGGGCTGGCTTTCACCTCGATCGGGGCGCTCATCGCCGAAGTCGTGCCCCCGGAATCACGAGGACTCGCTATGGGAGGCTATAATACCTGCATCTATTTCGGAATGATGCTCAGTTCCGCTTTGATGGGAAAAATCATCCCGATAATCGGGTTTGAGAAGGGGTTTTTTATCACTGCATTGATGATTATTTTTATTCTCGGTGTTTTCTTTCCTCTGATGAAGGATTTTTCACCGTCCAAAAAACAATACCACGAGGTTCCTTTAAAATAGAACTGAAACTGATAAGAAGTCGCTTTTTTGTAGGCGGATTAAGTGCGGGCATGAATTGTGTTTTTCCATCATCCGGAGCCCCATCAGGCGCCGCAGGAAAGCTACCGGCCGGGCGGGACAGGCGGTATCGACATGAAAGTCGGCGCGGCTGAAACTGAACAGGGTGCGCAGCTATTCGGCGAGGGTGAGCAGTGAGTCCACAAAAAGCCCTGCAGGGTCGTTGCGCAGTGCAAAAAAACAGAGGCCGCAGCATGCTCGACCCATGCTCGTTGTCCTGAGGGAGGCAGCATCGCAATTGATTTCCAAGTAAATATAGCAAAGGGGGCATCGAAGGATCAAACCGTCCGCAATGCGAAAAATAATTGCTTTTTAGCACCATCTTCTATAAGCAATCAAAATTTACTCTATCTGTCAGGGACATGGTCAACACCGCGCAGAAAGGAAAGTCCATGGAGAACAGAGAGTTGTTGAAAGCGATGGAAGAGCGCAATCGGCGGGCCTTGGAAGGTGGTGGCACCGAGCGCATCCGAAGGCAGCATGAGGGCGGAAAGCTCACCGCCCGCGAGCGTCTGGACGCGCTGCTTGAGCCTCACACTTTCCAAGAGCTGGACCGCTTGAAAACGCACCGTTGCACCGATTTCGGCATGGCCGACAAGCAGATCCCCGGCGACGGCGTGGTCACCGGCTGGGGCGCGATCCATGGGCGGCAGGTTTTCGTCTTTGCCCAGGATTTTACCTCTTTCGGCGGGTCGCTCTCCCTGGCCCATGCCGAAAAAGTCTGCAAGATAATGAAGATGGCCATGAAGGTGGGCGCACCTGTCATCGGCCTGTGCGACTCGGGCGGCGCCCGCATCCAGGAAGGCGTCAACAGCCTGGCCGGGTACGCCGACATTTTTCTGCTCAATGTCATGGCCTCAGGGGTGATCCCCCAGATCACGGCGATCATGGGGCCCTCGGCCGGAGGAGCGGTCTACTCGCCGGCCCTGACCGACTGGATCTTCATGGTTGAAAAAACCAGCTACATGTTCATCACCGGTCCGGAAGTGATCAAGGCCGTGACCCGCGAGGTGGTTTCCAAAGAGGACCTGGGCGGCGCCATGGCCCACGCGGCCAAGAGCGGTGTGGCCCACTTTACCGCGCCGGATGACCGGGGCTGCATGGCCATGATCCGGGAATTGATGAGCTATCTGCCCCAGAACAACATGGAGGATCCGCCGCGTGCGGCGTGCAGCGACGACCCGGCGCGACTCGACGAAAAGCTGCGCGACGCGGTGCCCGCAGATCCCAACAAGCCCTACGACATGCGCACCATCATTTGCTCCAACTTGGATGAGCGCCACTTTTTCGAGGTTCACGAACATTGGGCGCGCAACATCGTGGTGGGCTTTGGCCGCCTGGACGGCGCGCCGGTCGGTATTGTCGCCAACCAGCCGTCCATCATGGCCGGCTGCCTGGACATCGAGGCCTCCATCAAGGGCGCCCGCTTCGTGCGCTTCTGCGACGCCTTCAACATTCCCCTGATCATCTACGAGGACGTACCCGGCTTTCTGCCCGGCACCCATCAGGAGTACGGCGGCATCATCAAGCACGGCGCTAAGCTGATCTACGCCTTCTGCGAGGCCACGGTGCCGCGCATCACCGTGATCACGCGCAAGGCCTATGGTGGGGCCTACATCGTGATGAGTTCCAAGCACATCCGCGGCGATATCAACATCGCCTATCCCACAGCCGAAATCGCCGTCATGGGCGCCGAGGGTGCGGTGAACATCATCAGCCGCGGACAGATCCAGGCGGCCGCCGATCCCCAGGCCGAGCGCCGACGCCTGATCAGCGCCTACCGTGAAAAATTTTACAATCCTTACCGCGCCGCCGAGCTGGGCTACATCGACGAGGTCATCGACCCGGCCGAGACTCGGCCCAAGCTGATCCAAGCCCTGCGGATGCTGAAAAACAAGCGCGACACCAATCCACCCAAGAAACACGGCAACATACCTTTATAGAAGCGAGGTGGACGACCATGTCCTGGGATTATGTCTTTGAACTGATCAAGAGCATCCTCATCACTCAGACAGGCATCCCCAGCCTGTCGATCAAAGAGGTGGTGATGCTGCTCGTCGCCCTCTTTTTCCTTTACCTGGCCGTGGCTAAGGGCTACGAGCCGCTGCTTCTGGTACCCATCGGCTTCGGCATCTTTCTGGTCAATTTCCCGCTGGTGCCGTTGATGGGCTTCACCGAGCAAGGCGCGCCGGAACTGATCCGCGCCTTTTTCAAGTACGGGGTGGAGTGGGAGATCATTCCCTGCGTGATTTTCCTGGGGTTGGGGGCCATGACCGACTTCGGCCCTTTGATCGCCAACCCCAAAACCCTGATCATCGGCGCCGGTGCCCAACTGGGGGTTTTCATCACTTACATCGGCGTGCTCTTTTTCGGGTTTACCCTGAAGGAAGCTGCCTCGGTGGGCATCATCGGCG
>PCSF01000086.1:7055-10090 GCA_002771315.1 Desulfobacterales bacterium CG23_combo_of_CG06-09_8_20_14_all_52_9
AGCTTGCTCCCCACCTGCTCGGTGCCAACGCCCTGGCGGCTTACTCCTATATGGCCATGGTGCCGCTGATCCAGCCGCCCATCATGCGTCTGATGACCACCAAGTCCCAACGGCTGATCCGCATGCGTCAATTGCGACCGGTATCGGCGCGCGAAAAGCTGCTTTTCCCCCTGATCGCCGCCGTGCTGATCATCCTGTTGGTGCCGGCCGTGGCGCCCCTGATGGGTATGTTCATGTTCGGCAACTTCATGCGCGAATCCCTGGTGGTCAAACGTCTCAGCGATACGGCCCAAAACGCCCTGATGAATATCGTGACGATCTTTCTGGGCCTGTCCGTTGGCGCCACCATGCAGGCCGAGGTCTTTCTCAACTGGAAGCCGCTGCTGATCTTCGGTTTCGGTCTAGCCGATTTCGTGGTCTGCACCTTCGGCGGCATTCTCACCGTGCACATCATGAACCTGTTCCTCAAGGAAAAGATCAACCCCCTCATCGGCTCGGCCGGGATTTCGGCCGTGCCCATGTCAGCCCGCGTTTCCCAAGTGGAAGGCATGCGCGCCGATCCCAATAACTGGTTGCTGATGCATGCCATGGGCCCCAATCTGGCCGGCGTCATCGGTTCGGCCGCGGCGGCGGGTATGTTCATCGCCATGTTTCAATAGGAGAAACGGCAGATGCGATTTAAACAGCTTTGCATGGGGTTCATGGTGATGCCGGTTCTCCTGCTGGCCTGCGCCGGTGCTTGGGCTGCTTTCGGGGAAGATATCGAAAAACCGAAACCTGAATTTTCGCAGCAGGACGGCGACTGGATCGCCCGGCTGATCCCTAGGGGCAAAAGCACTATGATCCAGATTGGATTCCATGTGGAGGGCGGAGCCATGACGGCCGTGTCGGATAAGCAGTACGCGGGCGAAAACCATCCCAAGGTGGATCCAAAGAATTTCCGCTCGGACTTTTTCAGCATTCAAGCCAACGCCGTTCCTGGCGCGGAAGTGGCCGTGTCGGTCAGTTCGGCCTATTTTACCAGCGCCACCGATTTGTGGGGACCTGTTTCGATAGACTCGCTCACCTGGGGACCCACGGGCGCAACCAATACAGCCTTGGCCGATCGGGTCAACCGGCTGACCGTGAAAGTCCGTGATGGTGGGCCGCTGGACGCCGATGGGACCGCAAACGGCCGCATCGAGGTCATCGTCGGGCCGCGCGACTCTTTCTGGGGCTATGCGCTGGGCACGCTTTTGATCCGCTTTTTCGGGGTTTTCATCGTCCTGGGGGTCCTGCTGCTGGGCATGCTGGTTTCAGGAAAAATTTTTCAAGCCCTCGAAGCACACGCCCTGCAGCCGTCTGCGGAAACCTTGCCGACCGCGGCGCCGGCGGTCGCGCAACCAGCCTCCACTCCGGCTGTGGCGCCCAAGACAGTGGCCGCCATAGCGCTGGCGCTGTACCTGAACGACGCGGAGACGCGCTTGGAAGCATCAACGGGCCCGGTCGATCACAACGCGCCCTCCGCATGGGCGCTCTTCGGCCGCGGCAAGCTTATGGGCGACCGTATGCCGGTCTTTGATCGTATCCAAAAGAAATAGACGAAGAGGGTTCGCAATGAACAAATATACCTTGACCATCGGTGAGCAGATCTTTGATGTGGAAATCGGAACGATCCAGGACAACCTGGCGCAAGTCATCGTCAACCAGACGCCATATGAAGTAAAAATCAACGGCGTTCCTGCAGTCCCCCCCGCAGCCCAGCCTGCGGCCATGCCGCGTCTTGCCCCGGCAGCATCCCAGCCCCAGGGCGCCGCAGCCATGCCCAAAGCCGCTGCTGCGCCGGCCATGGCCTGCAGCGGGGCCGTGCTAGCCCCTATCCCGGGCAAAATCATCCAGATCAACGTCCAGTTCGGCGAAAGGGTGACCGCCGGCCAGGTCGTGGCGCTCATGGAAGCCATGAAGATGGAGAACAACCTGCTCAGCCCCATGGACGGCGTGGTCAAGGAGATCCGTGCCGGCAAAGATGCCGATGTGGCCACCGGCGATGTGGTCATGATCATCGTCTAGTATCATGTCTCCATTTCTGAGATTTCTCGTCCACGCACAAGACAAGAGACTTATCCGGAGGATTAAGGTAAAGCCCCACCACATCGGTCAGTTTTTCCACAAAGCGCTTGTCCCTGGACAGCTTGAAGGTCCTAACCCGATGGGGCTTAAGACCATGCGCATCCCAGATTCGGGCCACGGTGGCAGGACTGACCCCTTGAGCGTTGGCCATCGTCCTGACCGACCAATGCGTCGCCCCGGCGGGTTTTGTTTGCAACGTGGCCTGCACAATCTCATGAACCTTCTGGGTACTCAGTCGCCTCTTGCTCGGCCCTTTCGGAGCTTCCTCGGACAAGCCCAAAACCCCGTGCTCTTTAAACCGCTTCCTCCAAAGCAGTACAGTCGGACGGGATGTCTGCAACCTCTTCGCCACTGCATTATTGGCCATCCCTCCCGATGCAAGCAGGCAAATCCGAGCACGAAGAGCCACCCTTTGCGGTGTGTTCCTAGCCCGAACCCAGGCCTCCAGAGTTCTCTTCTGCTCCAGGGTCATCGGCAATGCTTCTGTCGCTTTCCACATGAAACCCACTATGCCGCAGATTGATCTTCCTCAGGCTTCCGCCAGGCGGCGGATGATCTCAGGGATGGTGGCGGTGGCCAGGTGGGAGAGCGACCCGCCCCCAGGACCACCTGCAGGGGGACTTTCGCATCGGCCGCGGTGGCGATCATCAGGTCGCAGATGGCGAAGTAGGCTGCTTCGCTGAGGCCCAGAGAGCCGTAGTCGTCTGCGTGGGTGTCGAAGCCGTAGTACCAGACGAGAAGATCCGGATTAAAGAGTGTCACCAGGGCTGCATTTTTCCGTACCTGTTCGAGATATTGGGCGTTAGGGTCGCCGTGACTGTACGACCGATAAACGTTGATGTCGATCTTGCTACCGTCCTGGGAATGATAGTTTTGACCACAGAAACAAATATGCAGCACCTCCGGATCGTCCTGGACCAACTGGC
>PCSF01000086.1:10114-14392 GCA_002771315.1 Desulfobacterales bacterium CG23_combo_of_CG06-09_8_20_14_all_52_9
TAGCCGGCGTGGTGGCCCCAGGCCCCGATGAAACAGAAGGCCCGGTCGATCTCTTCCTTTGCCAGGGCCTCCATGCCCGCCACCACCGAGCCCACTGATTCGTAGGCCGTGGAGCAGAAGCCGTCCCGGGCCACCATGGTGAGCATCTCTGGAGCGTGGACCTCGAGGATGAGCTCCTCCGAGACCCGGGGGGCCTCAAAAAGGCGCACGTTAGGCCGTTGCAGCAAGGGCTCCAGGACTTCGGGGAAATCCCGCAACCGGTTACCGATGGTCATATAACTCTTGCGGCTGAAGGAGGGATGGTAGAAAATACCGACGTTTTTCATGGCTTGCCCAACTTATCGGGAAGACGGATCAGATGATACATTCCGGGCTTTTACCAGGTCCATGCCGGCCTGACTCAGTTTGTCGGCCAAAGGACTGGAAGCCGCGCCGGCGATAATCCAATTCCAGCTAATGACTCCATGCGATCTCCTCTCTTAGGGCAAAGGCAATAACAGCCGGATTAAAACCCACGGGTGGCTTTTTGCCGAAAGCAAGGGATGCCAAAGTCTGAATGACCTCTAACCCCCGAATTTTTCACCCGCCTTGGGCTGCTTGGACGTAATAAAATCCGGCGCCTTGACCTTTCCCAGCTCTTTGGTGCGGAAGCGGGAAATGAGCAGGGCACCGCCGGCCGCCGCCACTTTGAGGCCCTTGTCGGTCACCGCCAGAATTTCTCCGGGGACGGCATCAGCCGGTTCTGCTAAAAAGGCGGCGTTATAGAATTTAACCTTCTCGCCCCGGAAGGTGGTGGTGGCACCGGGCTGGGGATCGCAGCCCCGGATGAAATTAAAGACCTGACGGGCCGGCTTTTTCCAGTCGAGACCCGCCACTTTTTCGTCGCAGGGCGGGTCATAGCTGGCCAGGGAGTGATCCTGGGGGATGCGGGGGGCCTTGCCCTTGGCGATCAGTTCCACCGCCTCCAGAACCGCAGCCACTCCCATGGGGTAGAGCTTGTTGAAATAGACTTCCCCGGTGGTCTCGGCGAGGCCAATGGGCACCGTTAGTTGCAAGAGGATATCCCCGGTGTCGATGCCCTGGTCCACCCAGAAGATGGTAAGCCCGGTTTCGGTTTCACCGCCGATCACCGCCCAGTTGATGGCGCTGGAGCCCCGGTAGCGGGGCAAAATGGAAGGATGATAGCAAATAGAGCCCAACCGCGGGGCGTTGAAGACCTTAGGCGGGATAATGTCGGTGACAAAGGCCAGCACTCCCAAATCGGCCTTCAGGGAGACCGTGGCCTCGTAGGCCTCGGGGTCCCGCATGTGGCCGGGCTGGAAGATCGGCGCCCCTGCGGCCAGGGCTGCCTCCTTCAAGGGGTCTTGTCTGGTCCCCCGATCCGGCGGGCAAAAGACCCCCACGACTTGATGACCGTTGTTCAGCAAGCCCTTAAAGACATCTGCACCGAAAGCCGCCTGACCGATTAAGGCAATTCTCATGGTACCCCTCCTGTAAATGTGGATAGTTCGGTGGTGCGAGGCCAGAAAAAGTGAGCTGTGTGTTATTGGTTCCCTTCGATAAAGTGAATGGTCATATCGATGACCTTAAAAACTTTTGCGCACCTTTTTCTTCGTATGGCCGGGGGTCCTGGAAATAGAAGCGCGCCGCTTCGGCTATCTCCGGAGTGCGGCAGCAGGCGCTCGGAGTGGGCATTACCCGGGCCAGGTATTCCTGGCTGGAATCGTTGAGGCCGATCCGGGTCGGAAATGGGGGTCAGCTCCCGGGCCAGTTCCGCCGGTGCCAACGCCTTGATATGCTGGCTATTGATCCACTGGAATTTTTCTTCGTCGAAAACTCCGGGCGAGGAGGTGGCGCGTTCCAAAGTGAAGTATTGGATCAACTCCTCCCGGCTGAAGATCTCCTGGACTAACTGAACTGATAAAAAGTCGCTTTTTTGTGGGCGGATTAAGTGCAGGACTGAATTGTGTTTTTCCATCATCTGCATCAGAAAATATGGGAACCTGCATTTGACAAGGCTTATATATTTTTAACTATCCGAAGGTGAATGCGCTGTCAACCGGAATTTTATCTGCATGTTGATGAAATCAAAGCCGATTTAAACACAGTTCACCTGTCTGCGTACTTCGCACAAACTTGCCGGTGGGGAACTCCAGTCGCCCTACGGGCTCCCTCCATTCCCCACCCACCCCTTATCTTACCATGTAGCGTAATTCAATCCAACTTTTGGGATATAAATTCAGAAACAGGGGGATCTTATTCAGCTCTGCCGAAAAATTTGACACCTGTTTCGAGCGTTCAAGCATGCCGGCGCAGACCGCCGAAAGAGTGAGGCCGTTTTGGAGATAGGCGTGCTATTTCCGGCTTGACTTGGCCCGGCCGCTTTAGTAGCGTCGATTTCAATTGGGGATGGAGTCCCCCTGATAACCGCCCGGGCCGGGCTGATGACTCCTGCCGACAGCAAAATGCGGTGGGAAATATTCATCATAAAAAGTGTGCCCTAGGCGGTTTTTTATTGCCCGCACCGCGCCCGGGCATCGCTCTTCTCTACGAAGCCAGCCGATGAATGGCTTGCATACCGATCACTGGGGAGAGGTTGATATGACCCAAACCGTAGCTCCATCGGATAGCGGCAACTGCCGTCCCTCGCTAGTGACCCTGCTGGAAGGCGCCGCCTCCAAAGTGGCCGATCTGGGCGTAGAATTCAACTCCGGAAGCCAAAGACTGACAGCCTTGAAAAACCGCTTGGTCGAGGGCCGCTACCACTTGGCTGTGCTCGGCCAGTTCAAACGCGGCAAAAGCACGTTGCTCAATGCCTTGACGGGTGAACCGATCCTTCCGGTGAGTGTGGTTCCGCTGACCGCCGCGCCGACCTTCATCCAGTTTGGCGAGCCGAAAATCAAGGTGAACTTCCAGGGTCGCCGTGAAGTTGAGGAGTTCACCGGCGCCTCGACCGTTGAAAGAAGCGCCTATTTGGCCAGGTTCGTCACCGAGGATGGCAATCCGCAAAACAGGCTCGGCGTCACCGAGGTGCAGGTGAGCCTGCCTGCCCCCATTTTGGCTGGCGGCGTCGTGCTGATCGACACTCCGGGCATCGGCTCCACCTACCTGCATAACACTACAGCAACGCTCAATTTTTTACAGCAGTGCGATGCGGCGCTCTTTTTGATCTCGGCCGATCCTCCCATCACGGAAGTGGAGCTCGCTTTCCTGCGGCAGGTCCGCGAAAAGGTGCCGCGGCTCTTTTTCGTTTTAAACAAAATCGACTACCTGGATGAGCGGGAGCTCGAGCAAGCGCTTTGCTTTTACAAGCGTGTCCTGACCGAACAGGACCAGTGGAACGGCGAGTTTCCTGTTTTTTGCGTTTCGGCGCGAAGGGGCCTGGAAGCACGATCGGTCCGCGATGCTGGCAAATGGGCCGCCAGCGGTATGGCGCAGCTGGAGTCCTTCCTCGTGGAGTTTCTGGCCAAGGAAAAATTCAACGCCCTGGCGGATGCCGTAGCGCGCCGGGCGGCCGATGGCATCGATGCGGTCCTGATGGAGGCCGGTATCTCTCTGGAAGCCTTGAAACTTCCCCAACAGACGCTTGAAGAAAAGATCGCCTTGTTCGAAGAGAGCCTGAAGCGCGCCGCCAGCGAGCGCCGGTTGATCCAGGACGTCCTGGAAGGCGATAAAAAACGGGTTTCGGCCTTTGTCGAGGAACAAGCTTGTGACCTGCGCCGGGAAGCCGAACAGTTCTTGAAAGACATCATGAACCGCGGCGGTTCTTCGCGCGCCTATGGAAAATCCTCCAACGCCGGCATCCAGACCGCCTGGGCCGAAGCAATCCCGGACTTTTTCGAAAAGGGTCAGGCGGCGCTCAACGAAAACGTCAAGACGCGCCTGGTGGAGTGTCTGGACCCGCACGAACAGCGCCTCTCCCAGCTCATGGAAACGCTGCGCCGCACCGCAGCCGACCTGTTCCATGTGCCCTACCGGCCCCTGTACGAGGAAGAGACTCTGGAAATCAAAAGAAAGCCCTACTGGGTCCTGAATACCTGGAACACCGATCCGCTCCCCCTGCTCCAATCCATGGACCAGCGCCTGGACGAACTGGTGCGGCGCAACGTCGAAAACATCCGCTGGTCCATGCTCCAGAACCTGAACATCTCCTTTGCCAGTTTCGCCCGTAGGACCAGGGAGCGCCTGGATGAAACCGTGGTCGCCACCAAGGGCGCCATGGAAGCGGCCCGCGAGCGGCGCCGCACCTGCGGCGGAAGCATCGCGGCGGAGGTGGCG
>PCSF01000267.1:0-563 GCA_002771315.1 Desulfobacterales bacterium CG23_combo_of_CG06-09_8_20_14_all_52_9
TGCCGTAAAAGAAACCGCAAGAGTCCTCAAGCCCGGTGGTCGTTACTATATCGAAGAGATTTACCCGCCATTGTATCTCAATGCGATCACCCGACGCCTGCTCCTTCATCCCACCGAAAACCGCTTCGACGGCAAAGACCTGAAAATAGCGTTGGCGGATTCCGGCTTCTTTCTCGAAGCCTTCCTCGAGTCCCGGTTTCTGGGAATCTTAGGTGTAGCCGTCAGATTACCAGATTGACTACGGCTACAATCAAGAGAGAAAAAGGATAATAGCTTGCAAGATTGAACAGAAGCATGGCGTTTTTGTCCTGCAGGCTTTTTGAAAGGCGCATTGCCGGCCATATCAAAAGAATCCCGCCCAAAACCCCGATGATCAGATAAAAAAGCGGGACAAAATCTGCTGGGCAGGCGGCAAAGAGGAGCATGCTCAAAAGAATGGCTGCGGTGAGAGAACCCAGAATCATGTGGCTGGATTTCTTCGGACCGAAACGGATCGGAACGGTCTTGGCCTGAAAACGCCGGTCTTCTTCCACGTCGGTCCAATCGTTGGGGATGTTCTGACC
>PCSF01000267.1:570-1434 GCA_002771315.1 Desulfobacterales bacterium CG23_combo_of_CG06-09_8_20_14_all_52_9
TCCCAAAAAAAGATCAACAGGAAAACCAACGCTAGAAAAATAAAGGACGGATCGGGATTTACTGCGAAGACGGCGGCAAGGGGGCCGGCGGTTTTAACCAGCCCGTTGATTATGGCACGATAAGGGGTAATGCGCCACAGGAGGCAATAAAGGATCTCTAACAGACAAGCAGCAAAAAAGATCGCGAGACACACCGGATTCAGCACCCAGGCGCCCAACAGCGCCACGGTTCCCCACGCAAAAGTCCACAAGAAACCTTCTTTAAAGCTCAAAAAGCCTTGGGCCAGGGGATGGCGGACCAAGAGAGCATCGAGATCGCTTGTTTTAGGAACAGCATCCGCGGATTTCACCTTTTCCCGGTCGCTCCGGTAGCCGATCAGGTCGTTTAGGGCATAGACGGCGGTGTAACCTGCAAATGCAGTGAAAAGGCCCAAGAGCGTCACTCCAAAGGATGGAAAGGATCCCAAAGACAACAGCGCCGCCAGGGCCGGGGAAGCCATGTCGATGAGGCCGTGGGGTGCTCGGGAAAGGGCAAAGAAAAGCTTTATGCGGCCCCAATTCCAGCGTCTGGATGATGTTGCTTCTTGATTCAAATCGTTCGATTCCATTTCAGTATCCTGTTCAGGTCATCATCCGGCAAGATGCCGGCCTCTTTTACCGTTTCCCGGATGGTTTTGCCGGAATCATGGGCCTGTTTGGCCAGAGAGGCCGCCTGGTCGTAACCGATGTGCGGGATCAGGAGAGTTGCCAGGGCCAGACTCTTTTCAATGTTGGCCTCGCAGATGTCGGCGTTGGCCGTGATACCTTTTCATATTGGTGGAGGTCCCGGAACCGGGTTGGAACACATCCACCACGAACTGGTCA
>PCSF01000240.1:0-6752 GCA_002771315.1 Desulfobacterales bacterium CG23_combo_of_CG06-09_8_20_14_all_52_9
GCGGAAAGATCGACGCCATGTCCGGGGCCACCGTCACCTCAAAAGGGGTGACTGCCGCCGTGAACGATGCAGGCAAGTTTTACAAGGAGATTAAACCTCAAATTGCCGAACAAGTGAAATCCTTCCAAAAATAGGGAGTCATCTATGGCAAAAACGCTGACTCAGGAGTTCGCCAAGGGCCTTTGGGCCGAGATTCCGCCGTTTCGGCTTGTGCTCGGCTTGTGTCCGACGCTGGCCGTGACGAAGACTGTGGAAAACGCCATCGGAATGGGGATCGCCGTCATCTTCGTACTGACCGGCTCCAATATGCTGGTCGCAGCCCTTCGCAAAATCATTCCGAATAAGGTGAGGATCGCCTGTTTCATCATCGTCATCGCCACGTTCGTCATCGTCGTCGAACAGCTGATGCAGGCATATACCTATTCTCTTTTCTTGAAGCTCGGCATTTTTATTCCACTCATCGTCGTTAACTGCATTCCTCTCGGAAGGGCTGAAGCCTTTGCCTATAAAAATGGTATTGCCGCATCTACGGCAGACGGACTCGGACTCGGTATAGGATATGCCCTCTCGCTTACCGTCCTTTCCGCAATACGGGAAGTATTCGGTAACGGCACCTTTTTGGGAGCGACGGTTTTCGGCCCGTCGTTTCAGCCGTTCAAATTCATGGTGGAAGCCCCGGGGGCATTTGTCTGCCTCGGATTGATGCTCTGCATCATGAACGCGATGGGAAAGAAATAGGAGAAGATTCATGGGCGATTACATCCAGATGATCATCGGTTTTATTCTAGTCAACAACATTCTGCTCATGCAGTACCTGGGAAACTGCCCGTTTCTCGGGACATCCAAGCGGATGGAAACGGCTGTGGGAATGGCGATGGCGGTCGTTTTTGTCCTGGTTATGGCGGGTGCCATCACCTGGGCCACCGAAACGTATTTGCTCAAACCATTGGGCCTTGAATATCTGCGGACCATGTCATTTATTGTGGTCATCGCGGCGCTGGTCCAGTTTGTGGAGATGTTTTTAAAAAAGAGCGTCCCGGAACTCTACACGGGGCTTGGAATCTATTTGCCTCTGATTACGACCAACTGTGCGGTATTGGGCGTTTGCCTGATCAACATCAAAGAAGAATACAATTTTATGCAGACCATCGTTTCCTCGTTTGGTTATAGTTCCGGCTTCGGATTTGCCCTGATTCTCTTTGCCGGCGTTCGGGAGCGAGTCCTTCTGGGCCGGGTTCCGAAGGCACTTCAGGACACCTCGATAGGGTTGATAACCGCCGGTATGCTCTCTCTGGCGTTCTTCGGTTTCAAGGGGATGATTTAGGAGGAAGGTATGACTGAAGCGCTTGTCTTTATGCTGGGCCTCGGTTTGATCTGTGGATCCATCCTGAGTATTGCCTCAAAAATATTTTATGTCTATGAAGATCCGAGAAAGACGGAAGTCGAGGGGCTTTTAGCCGGAGCGAACTGCGGAGGATGTGGCTTTGCAGGATGCGCCGCTGCCGCCGAAGCGGTCGTAACCGGAGAGGCGCCCCCCAGTGTCTGTATCGTGGGGGGGGCGGAATCGGCAGCCAACGTGGCCCGGGTCATGGGCGTGGATGCCGGAACCGCCGAACCCAAGTTCTCTTCCAGTAAATGCGACGGCGGAAACCGTGCGGAAGATAGTTATTTTTATATGGGAGTCGATTCCTGCCAGGCCGTATCCGCCTTTTTCGGAGGGAAGAGAAAGTGCGACGTCGGATGCCTTGGATACGGAGACTGTGTACGGGCCTGTCTTTTTAACGCCATCAAAATCGGCCCGGAAGGGTTTCCCGTCATCGATGAAAAAAAATGCGTGGGCTGCGGTGCGTGCGAGCGTGCCTGTCCCAAACAGGTCCTTTCCGTGACCACGATCAGGGATCGGTTGTTGCACTTCAACCGGGAGGACGATTGCCTGGCCCCGTGTCAGCAGACCTGCCCGGCCCAGATCGACATTCCTCTCTACATTGCCCAGATAAAAAACGGGGATTACGAAGGGGCGGTCAGGACGATCCGGGATCGGAACCCGTTGCTCCTTTCCTGCGGCAGGGTCTGTCCCCATCCTTGTGAAAATATTTGCCGTCGGGGAATCGAAGATGAACCGGTCTCCATCAACCAGTTGAAACGCTTCGTGGCGGATCGGGAAATGAATTCCGGCAGCAGAATCCCCATCCCCTGTGCCCCGCCCACGGGCAAGAAAGTGGCGGTCATCGGCGGCGGCCCGGCCGGCTTGACCTGCGCTTATTTCTTGAAGAGGCTGGGTCACAACGTCAGCATCTACGAGGCGATGCCCAAGCCGGGGGGTATGATCCGTTATGGAATCCCCGAATATCGGCTCCCTAAAAAAGTCCTTGACTGGGAGATCGAGGGGATCCTCAATCTTGGAATCAGGGTCCATACCAACGTCAAAATGGGAGTCGATTTTGATATTCCCTCCCTGGTCGCTGCGGACTACGACGCCATCTTCCTGGGGATCGGCGCATGGAAAGACTACTTGCTGAAGATCGAGGGTGAAAATCTCTCCGGGTGCCATACCGGAATCGATTTTCTGTCGCGGATCGCTTCCGGGGAATCCATCCCCATCGGAAGGAAGGTGGTGGTGGTGGGCGGCGGCAATACGGCTATCGACTGTGTCCGCACCCTAGTGAGACTTGGCGCCGAGGAGGTCTATATCGTTTATCGCCGGACACGGAAAGAGATGCCGGCCAATGTGGTGGAAATCGAAGCAGCAGACCACGAAGGAGTCAAATTCATCTTCCTTGCCGCACCGGTCAGAGTTCTTGGGGACGATCAAGGAAAGGTTACCCAACTGGAATACCTCAAGATGGAGCTCGGTGAACCGGATGCCAGTGGAAGGCGCCGGCCGGTCCCCGTAAAAGGATCTGAAACTCTTCTTCCGGTCGACATGGTGATTTCCGCCATCGGCCAGGAGCCCGAGATGACCTTCAAGGGCGAAGGAAAGCGCGCCCAATCGTTGAAAACCACACGACGAAATACCATCGAGGTCAATCCTGAAACCCTGCAATCGAGTATACCCTATATTTTTGCGGCAGGCGACGTTGCCACCGGGCCTTCCCTGGTAGTGGAGGCCATCGGAGGCGGAAGACTGGCGGCACGATCGATCCACCTTTATTTAAGCGGCAAGACCGTTACCCCACCGGAGAAGTCGCTTTTCAAACGCCACATTCCGGGCACCCTTTTCGATTCCGTCCCCGGAATCCAGAAGGTTCCGAGGGTTCCGATGCCCGAGATTCCTGTCGGGGAACGGATCTATTCCTTCGTTGAAGTGGATCAGGTCGTCTCCGAAGAAGACGCCAAAAAGGAATCCTCCCGTTGTCTGAATTGCGGCAGAATCTGCTACAACAAGGATGTGGCGGCCTAAAGAAGATGAATGCCATCGATGTGGAAGGCCTTCTCGGGCGAGTGACCGAAGATCCGCAGAGCGTATCCGAGGAGGTCAAAGAGGTCTTTTCGATCCTGGCAGATACCACTCTCGATTTCAGGGACCGAAAACTGAAGGAGTTTGGGATCACCCTCACGGTGGAAGACGTCCGGATCGCTCTGGGTTGGCTTTTGGAATTTTATCGTTCCGATCAAATTCCACAAACCAATCACCAGATCAGACATGACCTTTTCGAGACATGGATAACCCACCTCAAAGCGGCTGGAAAAAGCACCCCCACCGATCGTTGAACTACCCTTTTCGATCCCGTGTGTTTTTATCCTGCAGCATGGATTCCCTCAAGGAGCCAATCAATTCCTGCATGTCTTTGGGGATGGGGGCTTCGAATTGAATGGGTTCAAGGGCCGTTGGGTGGATGACCCGAAGCCGCCAGGAATGGAGCATCTGACGTTTGACGGCATGAAGAACGTCGGCCTTTAGGGGGATGCGTTTTGCCCGTTTCCTTCGCTTGCCGTATAGGGCATCTCCCGCCACCGGATGCCCTAACATCGCGCAGTGCACCCGGATTTGGTGCGTCCTCCCGGTTTTCAATGCGATCTCCAGGAGCGTCGCTGCGGAAAAGCGTTCCCGGATGCGCCATTCGGTCTGCGCGGCCCTCCCCTTCGGGCTCACTGTGGACATGCGCTTGCGATCCCTGGGGTGCCGGCCGATGGGAAGCGAGACGCTTCCTTCATCCGATTCGATGGCACCGCAGACGACGGCCAGATAACATTTGACCACCTGTCGGGACTTGAACTGGCGGACCAGATGCTGGTACGCATCCGAAGTCCGGGCCACTAAAAGCAGTCCTGAGGTATCCTTATCGAGCCGATGAACGATCCCCGGGCGGGCCGGATCTCCCACTTTTTGGATTTCAGGATAACGGAACAAGAGAGCGTTGACCAGTGTTCCTGTTGGATGCCCCGGGGCCGGATGGACGACAAGCCCCTGGGGCTTGTTCAATACGATGAGCGTTTCGTCTTCATAGACGACATCGAGATCTCGAGGTTCCGGTAAAAGGGATGGTTGGGGTAAAATCGGGGTTACCCCGGTGATATGATCCCCATTTTTGATCCGATATGCAGGCC
This sequence comes from Desulfobacterales bacterium CG23_combo_of_CG06-09_8_20_14_all_52_9, assembly GCA_002771315.1. Classification (GTDB taxonomy): domain Bacteria; phylum Desulfobacterota; class Desulfobacteria; order Desulfobacterales; family UBA2156. The sequence goes on from PCSF01000240.1 coordinate 4,549, forward strand.
GTCGCATGGCTCCATCCACACGGATCTGGCCTGCAAGGATCAGGCGCTGTGCCTGGGTCCGGGTGACGCCGGGGATTTGTGTGGCAACATATGCGTCAAGCCGGACCGCTTTTGCTTTTTCGGCGACGATGATGTTGAAAGAAGGTCCGCCCGTCATGGCGAGTTACAAGCAAAAAGAATTACTGGGGTGAGAACAGGGATTCGATTTCGGAGAGGATCGTTTTTTCATCCGTATTTTTTGCGGTCGACAGCTCTTTCACCAGAAGACTCTGGGCGGTGTCGTATAGTTTGCGTTCGCCGAAGGAAAGATCCTTTTCGAGTTTTAAAAGATAAAGATCTCTGAAGACCTTGGCCACATCATAAAGTGAGCCCGTCTTGATCTTTTCCATGTATTCTCTGTATCTGCGGTTCCATGTTTGATTTTCCAGGGAGGCGTCCCGCTCTTCCTGCATGACTTGGTAGACTTTGGGAATATCATTTTCACTGATGACATCCCTCAATCCCACCGATTGCACATTTCGGGTCGGAATCATGATCACCATGCCGTTTTCGAGGACTTTCATAATGAAAAAATCCTGTCTTTCCCCATTGATCACGCGGTTTTCAATGGCGTCGATCCGACCCACACCATGGGCGGGATAAACCGCCAGGTCTCCGACCTGAAAACAATCGACTCTTGGATTGCCAATGAACGTATCGACTCTTACCTCACCTTTGCTTTTGCCCATACCCTCTCCGCTTGATCTGTTGAAAATACGCCATTATCGATCTGTTTACCACAGCTTCCCACCGGGATCAAGCGATAAAAAAAAGGATTGGCACAAAGTTGCGCCAATCCTTTTTTAAAGGCTCAAAGAAGATGCCGGTTTAAAGCAGGAACGGCACCATCAGCAAGGCCACGACGTTGAGGATCTTGATCATCGGGTTTACGGCGGGACCGGCTGTGTCCTTGTACGGATCGCCTACGGTGTCGCCGGTGACGGCCGCCTTGTGGGCATCGCTTCCCTTACCGCCCAGATGACCGTCCTCGATGTATTTTTTCGCATTGTCCCATGCCGCGCCGCCGGTGGTCATGGACATGGCCACAAACAGCCCGGTCACGATGCTACCGATCAGAAGACCTCCCAATGCCACCTTGCCCAACAGGAAGCCCACCAGCAATGGGGCCGCGACGGGAAGAAGAGCGGGAATCATCATCTCTTTGAGGGCAAACTTGGTGACGATATCCACGCATGTCCCGTAGTCGGGTTTGGCTTTGCCTTCCATGATCCCGGGAATTTCCCGGAACTGTCGCCGAACCTCTTCAACGACCGCGCCGCCGGCTTTGCCCACCGCTTTCATGGCGATGGAGGCAAACAGGTAAGGCAATAATCCGCCGATGAAGAGACCGATGATGACGTTCACATCCCCGAGATCGAACCGGATGGCACCGCCCTTGCCTCCTTTGATGGTGAACTCATAGACATAGCAGGCAAAAAGAACCAGCGCCGCCAAGCCTGCCGAACCGATGGCGTATCCCTTCGTGACGGCTTTGGTGGTGTTTCCGACCGCATCGAGAGGATCGGTGACGGCCCGGACACTCTCGTCCATCCCGGCCATTTCCGCGATACCCCCGGCATTGTCGGTGATCGGACCGTAAGCATCGATGGCAATGACCATGCCGGTCATGGACAGCATGGCCATGGCCGCAGTGGCAATTCCATAGATTCCGGCAAGATGGAATGCGCTATAGATACCGACGCAGATCGCCAAAACGGGCAGGGCAGGGGATTGCATGCTCAGAGCCAAGCCTGCAATGATATTGGTGGCATGCCCGGTGGTGGATGCCTCGGCAACCGCTTTAACCGGGCCATATTTGCCGGTATAGAATTCCGTGATGATCACGATGACCACGGTGAGCAGAATACCGATCATGGATGAATAGAAAATGGCCATGGGCGTGATGTTTTCAAGCCCGACCATGAGCTTTCTGGACACAAAATAAAACCCGATGATGGCTATAATGGCGGAGCCGAACATCCCTTTATACAGGGCGCCCATGATGTATTGGCTTGCACCGAGACGGACGAAAAAGACCCCGATGACCGAGGCGATGATGGAAATGGCACCGAGCACCAAGGGAAATTCAGTGGCAATGGCAATCTTGGGGAACATGAGGTGGCCCATCAGCATGGCAGCCACAGCCGTGACGGCATAGGTTTCGA
>PCSF01000240.1:6773-6983 GCA_002771315.1 Desulfobacterales bacterium CG23_combo_of_CG06-09_8_20_14_all_52_9
CACAATCCCCGACGTTATCTCCCACGTTGTCGGCGATGACTGCCGGGTTTCGGGGGTCATCCTCGGGAATCCCGGCCTCGACTTTCCCCACCAGGTCCGCGCCCACATCCGCGCCCTTAGTGAAGATACCGCCGCCCAATCGTGCGAAAATGGAAATGAGGCTTCCGCCGAAGCCCAATGCCACCAGTGCAGTGACATCATGCGTAAAGT
>PCSF01000240.1:7075-7572 GCA_002771315.1 Desulfobacterales bacterium CG23_combo_of_CG06-09_8_20_14_all_52_9
TGTATCCGGCCGCGTAAGATGCGACGGCTCCAATTAAAAATCCGACGGCCGTTTTGGCGCCCATAAATACCAAAATGATGGCGAAAATGACGATACCGGCAATCGCCACGCTTTTTAGCTGCCGGTTCAGATAGGCGATGGCACCTTCTTTGATTGCTGCAGAGATCTCCTGCATCCGAGCGTCTCCGGCAGGTGCTCCTTTGACAATACTGGCGATGATCATCGCATAAGCCACCCCCACAAGACCCACCAGTGAACAAACCAACGGTATGTTCTTGACTACATAATCCATTCTTCCCTCCGTTTTTCCGTTAGCGTGAAATCTTTGTTTTGTTGTTGTTAAATCGGTTCATTCCCTCTTTCGTGCCGTGGCAGAGGATGCATAGGACCGCCTCTTTTGCCTTTTGAACGACTTTCTCCAGAATCGCATTTTCATCCGGACCAAAGTCTCCCAGCACATAATCCGTAACGCTTGTCGCACTCTCTGGACGCCCGAT
>PCSF01000240.1:7606-13797 GCA_002771315.1 Desulfobacterales bacterium CG23_combo_of_CG06-09_8_20_14_all_52_9
TTTTTATGTTTCCGAGAGTGATGTCGATGTCATCGTGGATCACCAAAACCGCTTCACTCCATATCTTGAAATCGTTACACAACCGCCGAACCGATTGACCGCTTCGATTCATATATCCCTGGGGTTTTGCGAGGATGACGTCGTATCCCTCAATGATTCCGGTTCCAAAAACAACCTCCTTCGCCCTTTGGTGGATCGGGATCGAAAATTGATCTGCCAGCGCGTCAAGAACCTCAAAACCGGTATTGTGGCGGGTTTTCCGATACACCTTTCCGGGATTTCCCAGTCCGACCACCAGATGCACACGTCCGCCCTCATCGATGGGCTCCGGATTAAGCTTTCTCTGTGGCGGGTTCACCGGCTTCTTCTTCGGCCGCCCCCTCTTCAACCGCCTCTTCTTCGGCTTTTTCTTCCGGTTCGGGTTCCGCCAACTTCGGAGTGACCACGGTCACTACCGTATAATTGGTTTCAGCCGGTATCTCGATATTCCCCTGCGGAACAATTTCCTTGACATGAATGGCATCCCCGATATCCAAGGGTTCCACATCGATCTCGATGGAATCAGGAATCTCCGTGGGCAGGCACAGGATTTCAATCTCCCGCCGGATGATCTGAAGTATCCCGCCGTTTTCAACGCCCTTGGCCTTTCCTTTGGTCATCAACGGCACGCTGACTCGGATCTTTCGATTCATATCGATCTCGTAGAAATCGATATGAAGAAAATTTCTCGATACCGGATCGCGTTGAATGTCTTTGATCATGACCGTCCGGGATGTGGTGCCTCCGTCTTGAATTGAAAGATTGAAAATTGATCGACCCGCCGATTTCCGCTTGAGCACTCGATCCACGCTGCTGATCGAAATGGTCAGCGGGACCGGTTGACTGCCTGGCCCGTAAAGTACCGCAGGAATCTTTCCTTCTCTCCGGAGTTTTCGGGCGACGCCCTTTCCGACCGCTGTTCTGGCGGTAGATGTCAGTTCCAGTATTTCCAAAAGTGAATCCTCCTTTTAATTCTTTTGCTTATACAAATAAAGACGTGACGGATTCTCCGGTATGGCTCCGGATGATCGCCTCGCCCACCAATTCCGCTATGGATAACACTTTGATTTTTTTACATAAACAGGATTTCTCATTCAGCGGAATGGTATCCGTTACGATCACGGTATTGATGCGGGATGTATTAATCCGATCCACTGCCGGTCCCGAAAGCACCGCGTGTGTGCAGCAAGCATGCACCTCACGAGCACCGTGATCTACCAAGGCGTATGCTGCCTCAGTCAGGGTTCCTGCTGTATCTATCATATCATCTACGATGATGGCGATCTTTTTCTTCACATCTCCGATAACAGCCATGGCTTTGGCCATATTGGGGGCATCCCTGCGTTTGTCGACGATGGCTAATCCCGCGTTGAGCCTTTTGGCGATGGCCCTGGCTCTCTCGGCGCCGCCGGCATCCGGTGAAACAATGACGGCATCCTGATTAAAATTAGTTTTTAAATAGTTGATGGTGACCGCAGCGGCAAAAAGGTTGTCCACCGGGATATTGAAAAAACCCTGGATTTGACCGGCGTGAAGGTCCATTGTAATCAATCGGTTGGCCCCGGCCACAGTCAAAAGATCTGCCACCAGCTTGGCACTGATGGGTACTCGTGGGGCCACCTTCTTATCCTGACGAGCGTACCCATAATAAGGGATCACCGCCGTAATGCGTCGGGCCGAAGATCGATTGAAAGCATCAATCATGAGGAGCAATTCAACGAGATTGTCGTTTACCGGGGGACAGGTGGACTGAACCACAAAAATGTCTTTTAAGCGGACGTTTTCCTGAATCTCGATTTGCACCTCTCCGTCGCTGAACCGCTTGACCTTTGCCCCACCGAGGGGAACCTTCAAGTATGCACAGATTTTTTGCGCCAGTTCAGGATTAGAGTTTCCTGAAAATATTGCAAAATCAGCCATCTAAGCCGCTTTCTTTCTCAGCATTCTCCGTACCATGCCATTTAAAGGCGGTGGCTGGGGCGGGAGGATTCGAACCTCCGAATCCAGGAACCAAAATCCTGTGTCTTACCACTTGACGACGCCCCAATTTGTATACTCATTGTGTCCAAATGTCCTCAGGAATTCCTGCCTGCCTTATACGATCATTTCGGCAAGAAAAAAACTCCATCCGGGCCTATCTTTCAGTGTATCTTTCGCCTTCAGAGCCCTATCCTGGCTATCGAACAGTCCAAAAACGGTGGGACCGCTCCCTGTCATCAGCGCACCGATTGCACCCTGAATCATCAACGCTTCCTTCATGTGAAGCACTTGCTCATGGCGTTTCGTCGTCACCCGCTCCAAGTCGTTATAAAGGTGGTGTCTGGGATCAAATTCGCCTTTTGTAAAAGGTATCTCTTTAGTTTTTCTTTCAGGTTTTGTCAATCCCAAATCTAATTCCTGAAAGATCTCGGCGGTGGACACGCTGAACCCCGGAAATATCAATATAAGAAAAAAAGGAGTCAGCCCGTCATACGCTTCGAGAATCTCACCGACACCGGTGGCCACGGCCGGTTTCCCATAAATAAAAAACGGGACATCCGCGCCGATGGAAAACCCCGCGGCAAAAAGGTCGGGCAAAGAGATCGCGTTTCCAAAGTGCCTGTTGAGACCTAAAAGGACCGATGCGGCGTTACTGCTTCCGCCCCCTAATCCGGCGCCCACCGGAATGCGCTTTTCGATATCGATCCGGACACCTCCCATCTCGCGCCGAACATCATGGCCCGCTCGATCCCAAAACGCCGCTGCAGCCCGATAGGCCAGGTTGGACTCATCCTGCGGAACACGCGTGTCATCGCAGGTCACGGAAAGCTCCCTCCCGCTGAAATCGAGCGTGAGCGTGTCGTAAAGACTCACAGGACACATGAGCGTCACCAGTTCATGGTAACCGTCTGGACGCTTTCCGACAACATGCAAAAACAGGTTGATCTTGGCCGGTGACCGGATTTTCAGAGGCTTACCCTTTTTCCTTGACATACATGAGCCTTAAATCATGGAGAATGTTTTTCAGAAGGCTCTCTTCATCCGCTTCCAGATTTCCCTGTGTCTTTTTTTCAATGATCCCTAAAATATCGATGGTTTGTTTCGCCAATCCCAGGCTCTTGGTTTTTTCCCCGGTTGCCGGATTCTCGATGATGCCCAAGTGCACCAGAGCCGAGGAGTGTAACGAAAGAATGAAGGTGGCAAAATTAATCTCCGGCAGCTGGGGCTCCTTTTCCGGAACCGTTTTGGAGTCAAAAGCCCCGGGTTCCGGTTTAGCCTCTTTCTCGGGTTTTGCGGAAGTTTCGGGTTTTTTCTCTTCCCCGGGCTCCTCTGCGCTGGAAAACCTTCGGTCTTTGACGACAAAATCCTTTTTCTCTTCGGCCATTTCCGATCTCCTATGCTGGTCGCAGTTGGTGTTAGAAGCTTGTATCCACACTCTAAAACCGCGTTTTAATCTAAAAAGAAAGCGGGTAGACCAAGCTGATAAGCGCAAGAGACTTCAACTCTTCCAGAACGGAATCCGGAATCTGGGTATCCGTCTTCAAAAAAATGATATTATTATTTCCAAATCGATCCCGTCCGACCTGCATCTGGCTGATATTGATCTGATGTCTTCCCAAAGTCATGCCCACACTGCCGATGGCGCCCGGCTTGTCCTGATTGTAAATCAGCAACATATGACCCTCAGGGGTCAGCTCAAGACGGAAATCGTTAATCATGACGATCCGAACATCCATTTTTCCGAAAATCGTCCCGGCAATCGTATTGGTCATCTCCGTGGAGACAGCTTTGACCGTGATCAGGTTGATGTAATCTTCCACATCGGGACTGGTCGTTTCCTTGACCTTTATCCCTCGTTCTTTGGCAATTACCGGCGCGTTAACGAAATTCACCGCATCCTTCACCATGGGTGTCAAAAGCCCTTTGAGAATCGCCGTCGTGACAGGCGTAAGATCCAAATCCCGGAAATCCCCATTGTAGACGATACCCACCTCCTGAATCGGGCCACGGGTCAGTTGAGCCTGTAACATCCCCATCCGTTCTCCGAGGGTAAGGAAGGGATCGAGCCGGACCAAGAGTTCCCCGGAAACGGAAGGTACATTCACCGCGTTGACGATGGTATCGTGTTTAAGATAGTCGATGATCTGCCTTGCCACATCCACGGCTACGTTTTTCTGCGCTTCTTCGGTCGAAGCACCCAGATGCGGGGTTCCTATCACGCGATCCAGCGTCCAAAGCGGTGAGTTTTCGGGGGGCTCGGTCTCAAAAACATCCAGAGCCGCACCGGCCACCTTGCCGCTTTTAATGGCTTCAAAAAGGTCTTTTTCGTTCACGATACCGCCCCGGGCGCAATTGATGATCATCACCCCGTTCTTCATTTTTGAAAAGGCGTCCTTGTTGATCAATCCCAGGGTGCTTTTCATCTTGGGGACGTGGACGGTAATGTAATCGGCCTGTTGATACAGGGATTCCAGGGTGACGGACTCAAAACCATCGGCGCCGATGCGCGCCGGTGTCACGTAGGGGTCATACACCACCACGCGCATTTTTAGACCCCTGGCTCGATCCGCGACGATGGATCCGATTTTACCATACCCGATCAACCCGAGGGTTTTATTGAATATTTCCTTCCCCTGAAGTTTTTTCTTCTCCCACCGGCCCTCTTTCAGGGAGGCGGTACCTTGTGGGATGTTGCGGGTGAGGGAAAGCATCATGGCGATGGCATGTTCGGCGGTGGTGACGATATTCCCGGTGGGGGTATTCATGACCACGATCCCCCGCTTGGTGGCTGTTGGTATATCCACATTGTCCAGACCGATCCCGGCCCGGCCGATGACCCTCAACCGTGAAGCCGCATGGATGATGTCTCCGGTCACCTTCGTGGCACTGCGGATGACCAATGCGTCGTATTGGCCGATAATCTCCTTCAACGCGTCCGGGGAAAGTCCTGTTTTGACATCCACTTCAATCCCCTCTTCCGCTTGAAGCATATCGATTCCAGCCCCTCCCAGGTTGTCACTCACCAGTACTTTCATAATCCCTCTCTTTTATTTCGGATTTTAGATTTGACATATAACCTATTTTACTTAAGAAAAAATATCTGAAGATTCAATAGAATTTTGGACGTCCTCCCGGGAATCTCTGAAAGATGACAACGAGGGGGTCTGTTTGCCATCAGAAAGCAAACCCTGCAGTTGCATAAAAAACATGACAAGGTAAGCAATCGCATCCGAAGTGCTTCGTCGATATCGTTGCGTTTGACTTTAAAAGCCTGTCGAGATATACAAAAAAAAAATAAAATCAGCACTCTCGACCGGAAACATCCATTAGTAGAATATAGCATAAACTTGTCTTGGTTTCCCCATTAAAACACATCATGCTGTAAGAGAAATGGTCTTTTAAGAAAGGCCCTGCTTTGAGTATCGATCGGTTCATATCCAGTCGAAAAACCCTGAAACGGGTTTTGGATAACCTCAAGGAAGGAATCATCGCCCACGATTTGAAACGGCGGATTCTGTTTTTTAATAAAGAAGCCGAACGGATTACCGGATTTTCCCGGGAAGAGGTCCTGGGAAAAGACTGCCACGAGGCGTTCGGAGGGCCTTTTTGCGGGGACCATTGCGCTTTTTTCCATGAAAACCCCACCCTGGTCGATCGGGACGAATACACGCTCCACATCACCACCAAAGCCGGGGATATCCGGGTAATCGATATGAGCGTCTCCTGCATGGACGACGGCAGCGGAAACTTTTTCGGAGTCCTGGCCTCTTTTCAAGATACCACGGACCTGGTGGATCTTCAGATGAAAACCGGGAGGCTGACCGGGTTTTCCGGCATTATCGGAAACCACGTCAAGATGCTGCAGTTGTTTCAGCAAATCCGGAATGTTGCAGGATACGACTATCCGGTGAATATTTATGGGGAAACGGGCACGGGAAAAGAACTGGTGGCTTCGGCCATCCACCGGGAAAGTCAACGGGGCAACAAACCCTTTGTACCCATCAATTGCGGGGCCATTCCGGAGGGGCTCATCGAAAGCGAGCTTTTCGGGCATATCAAGGGGGCTTTTTCCGGTGCCATCCGGGACAAGAAAGGTCGCTTCGAACTGGCAAACGGCGGCACCCTCTTTCTGGACGAGATATCCGAACTGTCCAAACCCATGCAGGTCAAGT
>PCSF01000237.1:0-990 GCA_002771315.1 Desulfobacterales bacterium CG23_combo_of_CG06-09_8_20_14_all_52_9
GGAAGTCCTGGACGACGTTTCCACCATTTCCGGCTCCACCGACGCCATCAACGAAGCCGACATCCGGCAGGGAGAATTCGTGGCGCATGAAGGGATAAAGCCGGTTTATTTCGATTTCGACAGATACTCCCTCTCCGAGGAAGCCGGAAAAACTCTGGAACTCAACGCCCGCATACTGAAGGAAAAGAAGTGGACCGCCATGATAGAAGGGCACTGCGACGACAGAGGGACCATAGAGTACAACCTGGCCCTCGGACAGAAAAGAGCCCGGGTCGTGCGCGATTATTATAAAAAGCTCGGCGTTTCCGAAAGCGCCATGGGCACCATCTCCTACGGAGAAGAGAAGCCCGTCTGTTCCGAAGAAGAAGACCCCTGCTGGGCCAAAAACAGGAGAGCCGAAACCAAGGTGAACCCCCAATGAAAAAGCTTTATCTTCACGCGCCGGTCATCCTCCTGTCCGGCTGTATGGCCACCCAGAACGATATGCTGCTGCTGCAAAGCCAGATAGACGATCTGAACGCCAATTTGTCGACTATGCAGAAGAACCAGGCCGATCTTTCGATAAAGATAGACAATCTCAACTCCTCGCTGAACGCCTTTTCCGAGAACATGAAGGATCTCTCTTCCGACATAAACCGCCTTTCCGGGAAAATAGACGATTACGGCAACCTTACCGACAAGAAGATAAACGTAATAGGCCAATCCATAAAAAAACAGCAGGAGGACGTGGAAAAAAGCCTCCTTCCCGCCAGGATCTATTCGCAGGCCATGAGCAATTACTCGGCAAAAAAATACGACGCGGCCGTGGAGAATTTTAAAACCTATATCACCAGATATCCCGATGCCGAGAACCTGGCAAACGCTTATTTTTACATGGCGGAAAGCCTTTATGAAAAGAAGAATTACCCGGAAGCCGGCATTTTCTACGCTAAAATACTGGACAAGCACCCGGATTATTCCAAAACCCCTTCCGTAAGGTTTAAATACGCC
>PCSF01000237.1:1105-6843 GCA_002771315.1 Desulfobacterales bacterium CG23_combo_of_CG06-09_8_20_14_all_52_9
ATACCTGTATCGAACTTAAGAAAAAAACCATCGAATACGAAATGACGCTTCAGGCGCTGAGCAAACGCGAGGAAAGATATCGAGTCATTTTGAATAGCATCGAAGAAGGCTATTTTGAGGTGGATCTTGCAGGGAACCTGACCTTTACGAATGATTCCCTGTGTCGGATTACCGGATACGGCCGCGATGACCTCCTTGGGATGAACAGTAAAGAATACACGACCCCTGAAACAAGCCGGAAAATCAATCAGCTTTTCAATACCATCTGCCAAACCCAACAGCCGGCCCGCTTGGAGAATTATGAGGTCATCCGGATCAACGGGGAAAAGGCTGTCTTGGAACTGTCCGCATCATTGATGAAAAACGAAGAGGGAAAGCCGGTGGGCTTTCGCGGTGTGGTTCGGGATATAACCGAACGCGTCAGGGCCGAGGAAGAGAGGAAGAAGCTGGAAGAACAGCTCCGCCATTCTCAAAAAATGGAGGCTATCGGGACACTGGCGGGCGGGATCGCCCACGATTTCAACAATGCGCTACAAGGGATCTCCGGGTATGCCCAGTTGCTTTTGATGAAAAACAACCAAGACGACACCAACAGGAAGTACCTGGAAGGTATCGAACGTTCAGTCGGTCGCGCCGGGAGCCTCATCCGGCATCTCATGATTTTCAGCAGGAAAGTGGAGAGCACGCTGGGCCCTGTGGACCTCAATCATGAAATCAGGAACACGGCCCGGCTTCTGGAGCGAACCCTGTCGAAAACGATAAAAATTGAACTCTATCTAAACGAGAACATTTACCGGATTCATGCCGATTCGATCCAGCTGGAGCAGATACTCATCAACCTCGGTATCAACGCCAGAGATGCCATGCCGGATAGTGGGAAGCTGGTTTTTTCCACCCAGAACTTCGTGGTGGAAGCAGGCACCCCATGGCACCTTCCGGAGATGAGACCAGGCAGATATGTGCTTCTCTCCGTTTCGGATACAGGGTGCGGCATGCCTAAAGAGGTGCAGGAACATATTTTCGAACCCTTTTTTACCACCAAAGCAAAAGGCAAAGGAACGGGTTTGGGACTTGCCATGGTTTACGGCATTGTGAAGAACCACGGGGCTCATATCAGCTGTTACAGCCGGGTGAACCAGGGCACCCAATTTAAAATATATTTCCCGGTTCCCGAATCCCCTGCACAATTGGATCTTGTTGAAGAGATCCGGGAATCCGAACAGGTTTTTCGCGGATCGGAAACCATACTTCTGGTGGATGATGAACCCATCATCCTGGATATCGGCAACGAAGTCCTGGGGCAGTATGGATATAAAATTCTCAAGGCTGGTGGCGGGGAAGAGGCCATTGAATTGTATAAAACCCAAAAAAATCAAATCGATTTGGTCATCCTGGACTATAATATGCCCGGGATCGACGGCGGTCGGTGTCTTCGGGAACTGCTCAAAATCAACCCCCTGGCAAAAGTTATCATCGCCAGCGGATTTGCCTTAAATGAACGGCTGAGGGCCATCCTCGACGCCGGGGCAGCTGGCTTCATCGGCAAACCGTTCCAACTCAAGGAAATGCTACAGCAAGTCCGTTCTGTTCTGGATCAAAATCACCACGGTGCATACGCGGATTAAATGGCGTTTTTTTTCGGAAACGGATCCTGCGCCGATTGCGGGATATCGTCGAGTCGGCATTCTCCTATAACGCCATGGTTTCCAGGGGCCGTTTATCCTTTGAGAGTCTGCGCCTGGAATAGATCCGTACGAAAGGGAACCCCCCTCGTCAGAAGCTATTTGCACCGATTCCCCTGTAATAATATTTGATGGCTTCGTAAAAAGTCCATCTGCTGCGTTGCGCTGCATCCCTGCCCGGTTGAATGCAGCTTTGCGGCTCTGCTTTGCAGGATTCAACCGGGTAAATCATTGTGGCGTACCCATAAGTACGCCTCATTTTTCAGGATTTGCGCGCCTTGCATCTGAAGTTTTTTACTTTGCCATCCCAATTTAGAGTTTTTACGATTTCATCAATATTTGTTGATAGATATCGTGATATTGGGATCTTTTTGGCCACCTTTGAAAACCCCTTTCGATCTCCATTTCTTCTTGACACGATAAGGCATGTTGTCTATAGACAACACCTTATACTTTTTTTGTCGGAAACATGACGTAAAAAAAGATGCTTTTTCCTGAGTTGGGTTAAATGAGCGCTCAAAAATTTATGGGTCATGCCTGATCATGGAACTGGATGAACTGAATCAGTTGCTCCGGAAACGAAAAAAAGACCTGGTTGAAAAATGGTTTCATTCCGTCATCGAGACCTATCCGGCTGACGGCTCCAGATTTTTTGCGGGCAGCAGAGATCCCTTCACGAACCCGGTCGGCAACACTTTCAGGAAGGAATTAAGCGAGCTTTTTGATCGGCTCATGGATGCGGGAGAAAACGATCCCCTTCAGATCGGCACCTGCCTGGATCCCATGATCCGCATCCGTGCCGTTCAGAATTTCTTGCCCTCCCAGGCGATCGGTTTCATGTTTGACTTTAAAAAAATCCTAAGGCAGGATTTGGGAGACACGCTTCAGAGCCCAGGCTTTCAAGATGCGTTTGTAAAGCTTGAAGAGAGGATTGATGCATTCGGCCTGATCGCTTTCAATAATTATATGCAATGCCGGGAAAAGATTTACCAGCTCAAGACCGACGACATACGGGAGCGGACCTTCAGGGCGTTTCAAAGAGCGGGATTGGTTCATGAAATTACTCAAGATAAGACGGAGCCGGAAAATTATCATTAAACCGAAAGGTATCCCTTATCGGGTACCGGAAAGGGGCTGAAAGCGAGGTATTGGTAAATGAATTTAAATTACATTGCTTCCCTCATCACAGTCATTGTCCTTTTTCTAATCGCTTATTTCGGCACGGAGGCAGTGGGGCTTCAGGCGCTTTTCGGAGTGGTGGTCCCGTACCTGGCCCTTCTCATTTTTTTGGCGGGATTCATCTACCGCGTGCTGAACTGGACCCGATCTCCGGTCCCGTTCCGTATTCCATCCACCTGTGGACAACAGAAAAGCCTTCCGTGGATTAAAGCCGCAAGCATCGAGAACCCGTCCACCACGGGCGGGGTGATTATTCGAATGGCATTGGAAATCCTTTTCTTTCGATCCCTTTTCCGAAATACCAAGACCCGGCTACTGGAAGGGGAACGGCTCTCTTATGAGTGGGAAAAATGGCTCTGGCTGGGGGCCATCGTATTTCACTATTCCTTGTTAACCGTGATCATCCGACATTTTCGATTCTTTCTCGAGCCGGTGCCGTTGCCGCTCAAGTGGCTGGAAGCCCTGGACGGCTTCCTCCAGGTGGGCGTTCCGGGTGTCTTGCTCTCCGGTTTCGCACTCTTGGCAGGGGTTATCTTCCTTTTTCTGCGCCGCCTTTTTATTCCCCAGGTCAGATATATCTCCCTGGCCGCCGATTACTTCCCGCTTTTCCTGATCATGGGAATCGCCATCTCCGGGATTTTCATGCGATATATCACCAAAACCGATATCGTGGGCGTCAAAGAGTTGACCATGGGACTGGTCACCTTCAAACCCGTTATCCCAAAGACGGTGGACGGGATCTTCTACGGCCACCTCTTTTTTGTTTGTGTGCTGCTGGCCTATTTCCCCTTCAGCAAATTGATGCATCTGGGCGGGATCTTCATGAGCCCCACGCGAAATCTGGCCAACAACAACCGTGAAGTCCGCCATGTGAACCCATGGAATTACCCGGTCAAGATACACACCTACGACGAGTACGAAGAAGAATTCAGGGAAAAGATGATCAATGCCGGGCTTCCCGTTGAAAAGAAACCTGCGCCCGGTTCTTCAGAGGAAAAGGAGTAAGCAATGGCAGACGACCTTTTAAAACCCCATGAACTGATCGCCAACATCAAACCCCGGCCTCCCCAGACCGGATGGATGGACACGCCCGCCCAGATCCGCAAAGGGATGTATTGTTATGCGGCAAATCCGAAGAGCCTGAAGGTCCTCGGGTTTCCCTACGCCCGACAATGGAACCCGATGGATCAGGACTGGAAGCTTCCCCCAAACTGGAAAGAGATCCTTTTCGAGGGGATGAAGGAGCGGCTTGAAAGGTTCAGGACCTTTAAAATCTTCATGGACATCTGCGTCCGGTGCGGCGCCTGCGCCGACAAATGCCATTTTTTCATCGGCAGCGGGGATCCCAAGAACATGCCGGTGCTGCGGGCTGAACTTTTAAGGTCCGTTTATCGGAGGGATTTCACGAAGGCCGGGAAGCTTTTCGGCCGGCTGGCCGGGGCCCGGGAAATGACCCTCGATGTATTAAAGGAATGGTGGTATTATTATTTTCAATGCACCGAATGCCGGCGTTGCTCCGTCTTCTGTCCTTACGGTATCGATACCGCAGAGATCACCATCATGGCCCGGGAGCTATTAAATCTTCTGGGTTTAAACATCGATTGGATTGCTACCCCGGTTTCCAATTGCTACCGCACCGGAAATCACCTGGGGATCCAACCCCACGCATTTGTGGATATGATCGATTTCTTCGTAGATGAGATCGAAGAAGTCACTGGCGTGCGCGTAGAACCAAACCTCAACAAGAAGGGCGCCGAAATTCTCTTCGTCACCCCCTCCGGCGATGTCTTCGCCGATCCCGGAACTTACACCGCCATGGGATACCTCATCCTATTCCATTATTTGAAGGAAAAGTACGGGTTGGATGTGACCTGGAGTACTTACGCGTCCGAGGGAGGAAATTTCGGCTTTTTCACCTCTCATGAAACCATGAAGCGACTCAATGCAAAGATGTATGCCGAAGCCAAGCGCCTGGGAGTCAAATGGATTCTGGGCGGGGAATGCGGCCACATGTGGCGGGTCATTCACCAGTATATGGGCACCTTGAACGGGCCTGCCGATTTTCTGGAAGAGCCGGTGTCGCCCATCACGGGAACTAAATTTCAAAACGCCAAATCGACGAAAATGGTCCACATCGCCGAGTTTACTGCCGATCTGATCCAACACGGCAAGCTGGATCTGGATCCCAGCCGGAACGACAATCTGATCGTCACCTACCATGATTCCTGCAACCCTGCTCGGGGCATGGGGATTTTGGAAGAACCCCGATACATCATTAAGAATGTCTGTAATCATTTCTTTGAAATGCCGTCCAACACCATCCGCGAGCAGACATTCTGCTGCGGGAGCGGCGCAGGCCTCAATGCCGGAGAGAACATGGAGCTTCGCATGATCGGTGGTTTTCCTCGCGCCAATGCCGTTAAATACGTCCGTGAGAAGCATGGTGTCAATATGCTGGCCTGTATCTGCGCCATCGACCGGGCTGTATTGCCGGCGTCGATGGGGTATTGGGTCCCCGAGGTCAACGTCACCGGGGTCCATGAACTGGTGGCCAATGCCCTGAACATTCCCGGCCAGCATGAGAGGACCACCAACCTGCGCAAAGAACCGCTGCCTGGAATGGAGGGGGAAAATGAATAACACCCAGACATTTTACAACGGAGGCAAGGTTTTTATCGGGCTCATCATTTTCGTCATCCTGGTAACCCTCCCGTTTTGGTACAACCACGGGAAGGCCGCACCCACGCCGGAGCCCCAACTCACCGAAAAAGCAAAGGCGGAAAAGGCATGCATCCGTCCCAAAGATGTCATGAAATCCGAGCATATGCAGATCCTCAACAATTGGCGAAACACCGTGGTCCGCAACACCAACCGGAT
>PCSF01000126.1:0-1208 GCA_002771315.1 Desulfobacterales bacterium CG23_combo_of_CG06-09_8_20_14_all_52_9
TAAATCCGGTCCTGGGGGAGGCCGTACATCTGGGCGGCCAGGGTGAGGCAGGCGCTCATGGTTTTCCGGCCGCCGGCCACGGAGAAAAAGACGGCTGTTTCCGGATTACGGGTGAGATCGAAGGTCAGTTCGAGGCATTTGCGAAGCAGTGCCTCGCTGTCCCGTTCGTCGGTGATGTCGGATATTTCCCGGCCGCCGTGCCGGGAGACCGTGTGGATGGTGGAGGCATCGAAGGAGATTTCGTAGGGACCGGATCCGTATTCGGCCAGGTACCGATAGTAATGGCCGCTTTTTTCGGCGAGAAGGTCTGCGAAAATGCGTTCCTTGCCTTCACGGGTGGTGATGATGTGAATCGCGTCCACTTTCCGACCGCTCTGGTGAATCGCGAAAAGGGTTTCGGTGATGACTTGAGGGCTGAGACCGCAGACGGCCAGAAGGATATTTTTCATACGCATTCCCCTTCCGAAACCCGGATTTCGCCCAAGCCGAAGGTGGTGGCCTTGCCGAGGTGGACCTTTTCGCTGAAGCGCAATAACGGGAGATACGGCGTCAATCTCCCGCGGTAGGTAACGTTTCCGATCATCCCGCCCATGAGCATGGACTGATCCTGGCGGTTCGAATAGCGCTCCCAGTCGAACCAGCGGATTTGAGAGCTGAAAGTTTCGACGGCTTCGGCTTTCCGGATCAGGCCCCTGTAATCGATGTCGGGCGCACCGTTTCCGAAATGGTGGTTCAGGGTATGAATGCGGCGAAGCATGGTCCGGGCCAGAATGGGGAAGGGGAGTTCTGCATGGAGACGGTTGTGGTATTTGACCCTCAGCGGCGTAATCAGAGACACGGTGACTTCCAGGGAGCGGTCGGCGCCTGCGGCATGCGGTGACTCCAGGGAGAGCGTCGAGGGTGATGGTGCGCGGATGACCTTTTCTTCAGGGCGATAAAGGATCCTGCCGTTTTCCGACAGGCGTTCCAGGAGAAACCGGGCGGACTGACCCTGAAAGCGGCGGCCGATCCCCGTTTTTCCTATGGTTTCGAAGGCGTAAACGAAATAGGGGAGATACTCGTTGGCCTTTCCGAAAAGGATGAGGGTGAATTCGAAGGCTTCGCCTTTTTCCAGATGGGTCCTGGAGGTGTTAGGGGGTTCGATGAGAAAAGGGTGGGGCGGGGAGGGCCGGCCCCGGGGCTCCGGAGACTCCGGAGTTTCGAAAACC
>PCSF01000126.1:1250-1455 GCA_002771315.1 Desulfobacterales bacterium CG23_combo_of_CG06-09_8_20_14_all_52_9
GTGATAACCGAAAATTGATCAGACAAAGGGGGTAGTGATAACCGAAAATTGACCATCCGGAGCCGTTGTCTTCCTGCTAGAATGGTTTGGGATTTACCAACCATTTGCGGAGGAGGAGAAGGAGTGCTCAAGATGGATCAGTATGAGATGATAAGGACGGGCTGTCGGGTGTATGGTCAAAATATCAGTGAGATGGCCAGAATGA